>CALCEB010000016.1 GCA_937900045.1 uncultured Acidobacteriota bacterium | reverse complement strand
GGCCGAGTTCGTGCAGCCGGTAACCAGCGCCCAACCCCGTGGGACCGGCGCCAATGATCACAATTTTCTTGTCGTCCACTGATTTGAATGATCTTTATGAGATTCGGATTGATCGCGTGCCGTCTTGGCCGGGATCCCTTTCCGTCAAACAAGTTGAAATGGACTGCTTAGCGGTCACTGGCTTCTTGATGCTCCCGGCCGCTGTTCACAGATAGCCGATGCAGCATCCGATGCGGGAGTGTTTTCAATGCTCCAAGGAGCCGTATTGAAACCCTGCGAAGCGCAACCACCACATTGGCGAAAGCCAGTAGGTGCAGGCGGGACACCTTTTGGACTTCACCTTGTAACCGGTCGCGCTCCTGATAGAGGCACGCTATTATTATATTCCGTTCGATGATCTCGTCATTGAAAGTTTCTTCGCGGACCGTAGCGTTTTCTGATGGCTCGCTGGAATTTTGCTCGCAGCCAGGCCATGCCTTCCGGTCATAACCCAGCACCTCAAAGTCTGCCTGATATAAGGAGTATACTTTTTCAGCAAGTTCCCTGGTGTAAGCTACGGCGCCAACAGAACCAGAGGCATTTCTTCCCTTGGCGACGAGAGACTCGGAAAGTCCGAGATGTTGTTGGAATTGTTGCAGACCCTCGGCCATCTGCTCGATCTTGCCAACGCAGGAAAAATTCAATGCCGCAAAGAAAGTATGATCAACCTGACGGCGCCAGTGCGGGTCGCAGGTCCGCAAATCACATCGGGTCGCTACGTACTCGACAAATTCGTCAAAAGTGATCAATGATTTCGCATGCAACTCCGGCAGGTGCCCTTTGGTTTGCAGATATACATCTTCAAAGCCCGGCTCGCATAATCTAACTTTGTTCTTCCAGGCCGAAACAAGGCGCGTGTAGGGGTTGCGGACGAACGTCATACGAAGGAAATCCGGTGATTCAAGAACCTCCCTTTGGGTCTTATCGTCCAAGTCGGCCAAGGAAGGTAACAGTACGTTCTGACGAGCATGGATAGACATATCCCGGCGAGTTTCTCGCACGGCGCCGGCGAGCAGCTTGGCCGGTGGCGCTTTTTCCACAGTACATAATAGTTCTTTCATCTGGGTACAAGCAGCTTTCGGCACTTCAAAATACATGTATCGTTTGGAGACGCTGACGAAACGGGAATACCGAAGCCGTTGGATTACAGACTCGGCTGTCAGATCCTTATAACGGTCTAAAATCACCTGCACAGCGTATGGATAGCTCATAGATTGGACCTAAATTCCCGTCGCCCACTGGCCCTGGTTTTTGCTTTCGCAATGACATAAGGTGTTGGTCTGGAGAATTACGGGATTCTTGTACTTAAGACTGCCCGGATCAACAGCAGTCTTCTCAATGCTCTCGGTCTCGAAGCCGCAAAGGGGCCTTATGACGCTCGCGCCCTATTATATCAAAAAGGGCAGCCAGGCTTTCCGGGAGATCCGATCTGGGTGGTGTCTCAGTTTGTTTGCTGTAGCGGCGCCACTACCCCAATCTGAGATGCGCAAATCCTAGCCGGGGCGGACACCGATTGCGGCCCCAGCAGCCTTTGGCTGGCGTATCGTCCTGCAACCCCCGTGAAGTTTCCTGAACCTGATCGCTGGAAAATAAGCGTATCATTTATTCATCATGAGTGGCGACAACCAGACTACAAGCCAGGACTCCGGTCCGGCGCCGAAGGTCAGCGTCATCATTCCAGTTTATAACAGGGCTGCCTTCGTCGTTGAGGCGCTGGAGTCCATCTTCCGGCAAACCTTTCGGGACTTCGAAGTGATCTTGGTCAACGATGGCTCTGCGGACACTCCGCAGTTGGAGACGGCGCTGATCCCCTACCTAAGCCGCCTTCACTATATCAAACAGGAGAACCGTGGAGCCTCCGCCGCACGGAACACCGCCATTCGCAAAGCACAGGGTGAACTCCTTGCGTTCTTGGATAGCGACGACTCCTGGCTGCCCGGTTATCTTGATGCACAAGTGAAGTTTCTTGATCAGAATCCCCAGGTTGTTGCATCCGTCGCCGATGCGGTACGTTTCGGGGAGCTAGCTGGCCAGTCGAGTGTCCGGAAAATGCTCAAGGCCGACGCAGCCAACACCCTGACCTTCGAGCAGATGTTAAGGCGGGAAGGCGACCAGCTTCCCTCCGCCATGGTGGCGAGGCGTTTAAGGTCCATCCAGGCAGGCCTCTATGATGAGAGCCTCTTCGCCGCAGGGGACATCGAATTCGTGTACAGACTCCTGTTTCCTGACGGGTTGATGGGTTATCTCCATCAGGCGCTGGTCAAATATCGCCGCCACGCGGCCAGCATCAGCGGCAATTTCGACGACCTCACGATCATAAGAAATGAGGCTAAGATCCTGCGCCTTGTGGGCAAAAAGCTGCCGCTGACGGCGTTGCATCGCGCCATGCTAAACAAGGAAGTCGCCGCCCTTGATGCTGAGGGGGCGATGATCGAAGCCCATCAGCACTTGTCCAATCAGGAATTTCGTCAGGCGTCCGCTTGCTTTCGGCAAGCAAACGCCTATTACCAAAACCCGAAAATCAAATTAACGCTCGCCGCTCTCAAGGTATTCCCTCGCTTATCCGCACGGGCCTTGACCTGGCATTGGTCTCGACGCAGGATTCGCGCCCGCCCTGGATAGTCCAAAGAAACAGATCTCCGCACTTCCCCAGCCCTTCGGGCCAGATTGCACGGGTCCTAACTTCCCGGGAAAGGCGCGCTTTGGGATGGAGTGACCGGAGGACTCCCAACTTCCTGCAATCTTGTAGCCAGCGGATAGCCCAGAAGGTGCATGATCTGACCCCATACGGATTCGATCTCCGCCACAGAGGCAGGGGGCAGATTTTTCTTCCATTGCCCCGACTTCGCCTCTCGCACGAACTTGATATCCTTCCGGCCCTCCCGGGTTGTGGACCACTGGTCGCTTTGTTTGGCCTCAAGGTTCCTCATGTTTTCCACCGAGCTCAACTCGACGGCTCTCGTAATCATCTCCGGTGAAGCCTTTAGGCCCAGAAATTGGGAGACTTTGGCCAGCTCGCGGGAGGTATCCTCGAGGAGATCCTCGTACCTTAGCAGCAGGAGTTCACGGCCGTTTCCACGCGCCCCTAACCAACTCGTCACATTTTCCCCCCAGGTGCCCACGGTTCCCATAAAGTTGTCCTTCACGAGGCTGACCTGCCTGATATTCTGCTCGCTCGCCAGCCAGCTTCCCGCGTGCTCCCCCCACGTCCCATAAGGCTGTCCCGGCCTTAGAAACCATTCAGAAACATACCTTTCCATGGGCATTGAATCATCAAAGCGCCGTCCCTTCCTGGCAAAATGATAGGAGGAAACAGCCACATCGCGCGGATCGCGGACGATGTAAACCACCCGCCGGTATCTGGGATCAAAACACTCGTGGCTCTTAATGACCCGCGGACGCGGAACCCGTCTGAAGCTCTTCCTCGATGTTCCGTATATGTCCGGCACCAGCCGGCTTACATTTGCGAAAGTGATGGGTTCCTCCGGGTGGGCCAGATTGCCGATCAAGAATCGCGTCCAGGTATTGCCTGATTTGGGATAGGAAACCAGAAAGATATCGTCTGGCAACACACTCAGCATTCTTCCTGCGATATCTCTTCCGAGGACGTAATTGACCGAGTACAGAAGCTCTTTGATCATGGGTGTTCAGTACGCAAAACCCTATTCCGGGTTGCCCTCCCGCAATCGGAAACCGGGCCAAAAAATTTGAACAAGCTGCCGCATTTCAACTGGGCTGAAAGCGGCCAGCATCACAGGAACAGCATACAAAATAAACGATAGGATGCCCAGACCAAAGATAGCCTTGTAGTCAGGAAGCGCGAATTTCATCGCAATCAGCGCGGGAATGATTAAGGACAGAACCACGATCGACGCCACTCTTAAGAGGGTCCGGATAAATTCTTCATACCGGATTCCCGAGACTGCGCAGAAATAAACTGGCTGCACAATCAGCTTCGAAGCGGCGAGGGAGATGAACAAGGCCAGCGCCACTCCGGTTAAACCGTGATGTCTTACTAAAATCAGGCCAAGGCCGAGATTGGTTGCGCCCTCCAGACAGATCAGGAGAGCCAGGAATTTGTGACGGAACATCGAGTACAAGACGTAAACCGAAGGGCGCTGGCACAGCGCGCACGTAAATCCCAGGACGAGAAAAACCAGGCAAGGGTAGGCGTCGTCATAGGAGGGGCCGATCCAGCGGGAAATAAACACCTTGCCAAAGCCGATGAGTCCGAAAGCGAGAAATCCGATCACGCAGACCGTGATCTTTGTGGAGAAAAAAAGGGTGCGCTTGATGGACTCCCGGTCTCCGGCTCCCTCCAAGCGGCTGAAAACCGGACCAAACACCCCCACCAGCGAACTGGTGAGCTCATCGTAATACTGAGCAAGCATGGTTGCGATTTTATAGTGGGCAACACCCGCAAAACCCAAGAACGGGGCAACGATGAAAGGGCCGATCCCGCCGCGCAAAATCGCTCCAAGGTGCACAACGAAACTATAAGAGCTGTAGGAAAAAAGCTCCTTGGCAGTTCCCCTTTGCCAATGGCGCCAGGAAAGCTTCAGGAAGGGCAAGTCTTGAAAGAGAAAGTAAGGGTAGAGAAAAATAGCCGGCAGTGTGGAAAGCAGAGCTGTCCAAGCTAAACCGACCACTTTGTAGCCCAGCAGCAGTGCCCCGACTAACAGGACGGTCCGAAGCGCCAGGGTCAGCAAATCCAACTGTCCCGTGCGGTTGAAGCGCAGGTGGGCCTCCAGCACACCCTTGAAAACGCGCAAGGGAAAAGCTAACGCCAATGACAATCCAAGAAGTAAGACGGCTTTCCAGAAGACCGCCGCGTCCTCCGGCTTTTTAATGAAGTGAGGCGATACCGCTGCCACAAGGCCGCTGACCAGAAAGACCGCAGCTCCAAGCAAGGAGAAGAGTGCGAGCGAGGTGTTGAGGACCTCGTTCAATCGCTTCTGGTTGTCCGCCCCCAAGGCCATCGCTGCATAGCGTCCTACCGCTGTCGAAAGCCCCAGTTCCAGGAGGCCGTAATATCCCACCACGGTGCTCACCAGCGCCCAGATTCCGTACAGGTGGTCGCCGAGAGAGTGGATAATAAAAGGGGTAACTAACAGAGATACCAGCGCAATCGCCACTAAGTTGAGTGACTTGAGGCTGGAACCTAGTGCGAGTTTTCTACCTATACTTGCCATTGGAGGGTATTCAGAGGCCTAAAAGCGGGCCCAGAGACCGAACCACCCATGATACCGGATTTGCAGAGCTTCCGGTCTCACCCGATGCGGTGTTTCGGGCTGCCAAGAATTCCAGGTCAAGGCAAGAAGCTTTGCCAACGATTCAAACTGAGCGACAGAGAGAAATCCAAAATGGATGGGCAGCAGAGAAAGACCCTGTAAGCCGGGTAGTGTCTCAGTTTCTTTGCTGTAGCGCCGCTACAGCAAACTGCGTCATTACCGTAAGCCGGGAGCTATCGGGTGGGTTCCATCTGAAGGGCGTTATTGACGCGATTGAAGTAATTGAAAAGGCCGGCAACCGTGGCAATCTCCACGATTTCACCTTCATCAAAATGCTGGCGCAACTCGTCAAAAAAGCGATCGCCAATTTGGTTCGAGTCCTGGGTCAAGCGCCCGGCAAATTCGAGCGCCGTCCGCTCGCGCGGAGAGAACCGGTCCAAATTTCCCCCTTCCAGCCCTTGCAATTCCTCGTCGGTCACGCCCAGCCGCCTTGCCAAGGCGGTATGCGAATTCAGTCAATATTCACAGTGGTTGATGTGGGAGACACGAACCGCCACCATTTCCTTCAACCGCTTGTCAACCGTCCCTGTATTCATCACCGCCCGGAAGTGGTCCGTCATCGTCTTCATAATTTCCGGACGATGGGCCATGGTGCGGAACATGTTGGGAACATTGCCCCGCTCCTCAAGAAACCGGTTGAAGATCTGGCGTGCGCCACCATCCACCTGTTCGGGTTTGAGTTTGGTCAATCGAGGCATCGGGGACTTCTCCTAAAACCTGAAAAGATCTGAGATCTATACGCACCGACGTAAGTCGGCGGCACTCCAAGACTGTAGCGCCGGTCTGCAACCGGCGTATTTCGCCGCTCCCTGCCAGGGCAAGCTCCGAGCGGCGCTACAGCGAATGACCTGCGCTGACTGCCACTCCGGTCCTCCAAAGGAAGTTCGCGAATAATCCAGGTTAGGACCAATACTGTTCAGTTAAGGCGAGTTTCATGATCTTGATCTCAGAGGCGTCGCCTGACCCCTCACCCCGGCCCTCTCCCCGCAAGCGGGGAGAGGGTGACGCGAAGCGGCGGGTGAGGGGCTCTGGTTCAACTGTGTACATTATTCTCGACCGGACCTTAAGTGAACAGTATTGAGGTTAGGACCCTTGATAAGACGAAACAAACTGTTTCAGGGCGCCTTGGTTAATCTGGAGCTTGCCCGATTTCAACAGTTGCTCTTTCAAGGTCTCGCGGTAAACTTCAAAAGCCAAAGTCCGCTTCTGTTCGAGCAATTCCTCTGAAATCTGGTCCTTCTGAGCCGCAAAGTCCGCCGGGTCGGCAGGCGTATGAGACACAACCTGAAACACGATCCTCTTGTCGCCTTGAGGGGCGGGGCCGCCCGTTTCGCCCGGCTTCAAACTGAAGGCAGAGGCCACGATTGAGCCGGAAATGGTGTCGGACAATTGTTCCTGCGCCGTAAAATCCTTACTTTCCGTGACGGCAAGCCCTTGCGACTTGGCGAGCTTGGCAAAGCCGCCAACCTTTGCCTGGGCGGCGAATTCACTAGCTTTTTGGGCTGCCAGCAGCTTGGCTTGGGCCGTCTTATAATCCTGCGTGACCTGGTCCTTGACCTCATCAAGTTTAGGTAAGTGTTCAGGCACGATCTCCGCCACCTGGATCACTGCCTCACCCATGGGCAGTTGCAAAGGCGACCCCACTTCGTCGACGCGAAGCTGGAAGGATAAATTCTCAAACGCTTCGTTATTTCCAAGGTCCGGAACCGCCTGACCGTACTTGAAGAGCGGCGTTTCCTTGGGGTCGAGTCCAGACTTTTTGGCAATGGCGTCAAAATCTTCAGGCTTAGCGCGAAGCTGGTTCTCCAAATTGTTGGCCAGCGCGTCCTGGGCTTGGGACAATTTCTGCTTTTCAAGCTGGGCGCGGATGGAATCTTTCACTTCATCGAAAGACTGTAGATGCGCCGTTTGTTTGTCTTCCACTTTGATGATGTGGAATCCGTAAGTGGTCCGAATCAGATTGCTGATTTCGCCGGGCTTCATGGCAAAGGCCGCATCTTCAAATTCCTTCACAGTTTGCCCCCGGCCGATCCAGCCAATTTCGCCGCCATTGGCTCCGGTGGTGTCTTCGGAATACTTCTTGGCCATTGCCGCGAAATCCGCTCCACCCCTGATCTGGGTGAGGACTTCCTGCGCTTTGGCGGCAATCTTTGCGATTTCCGCCGGACTTTTTCCCGTTGTCTTGAACAGGATGTGGGCCACCTTCACGCGCTCCGGGACACGGAAATCGGACAAGTGTTCGTTGTAGTACTGTTGCAGATCTTGATCCGTCACGTTCATGCTGGACCGCACCGCATCGGGGGTAATCAGCGCGTAGCGCACTTTCCGCTGCTCCGGTTGCTTGTATCGCGTGGCATTCTTGCTGAAATAATCCTGCAGGGCCTGTGGAGTGGCTTTGACTTCCTTCACAAACTGGGCCGGGTCGAATACCACGTAGTCAATCTTCACTTTGCTGTTGCGGCGGTCAAACTCTTGGCGGACTTCCCCGGGCGTCACTTCGACGCTGTCCGTAATGACTTGGCGGATTTTATTCAGCAGAATGCTATCCCGCAACTGGCCTTCGAACTGCGGAACGCTCATCCCCGTTTCCTGCTGGATCAGATCCTGGTACCGGTCCATGCCGATAAAGGCGCCGTTCACATACAGGTAAGGGATGTGGTGGAGTTGTTCGAACAGTTCCTGATTCGTTACCTCCAGGCCCAGCCCTTTGCCCTGACTCAATAACGCGCGCTGCATCACCATCTCATCCAGCGCCGACCCGGCCAGCGCCGCCATGATCTTGGGGTCGTTTCCCAACTGCGAATTGCGCAGTTGGGCGTCAATGGTTCGTTGCAAATCCTGGACGGAAATGTTGGACCCTTCGACCTTGGCCAGCACATTCGAACCCAGTTGTGTGCCGCCCCCGTTTGGCAAAGGAGCGAGCGTGATGACCATGCCGATCGACACGATGCCAAGGAAAAAGATCATTAAGTACTTGTAAAGCTTTTGACGGCCCTTGCGGAATAATCGATACATAACACTCCTGAACGATGCCCAAACTTATCTATTATAAGATATAAAAGCATTCGCCCGCAACGGCAACCAAAACCAGGTGGTGTCTCAGTTTGCTTGCTGTAGCGGCGGTCTGTGACCGCCGAACTTTATTTCTCAACAGTTTCCGGCGCTCCCTGTCAGGGCAGGCTCCGAGCGCCGCTACAGCAAACTGACCCACTACCCAAAACCACGCGGCAAGGACGGTAAAGGAATAAACTGATGAAGAATCGTTAAACTGCGTCACTGCCCAAGCTGAGTTCACCGCGCCGGTACCACCCCGGCGGCGCTACACGGTCCACCCGATGGCTGGACACGACACCGCTTACTGCGGGCAGCACGGCCTGAGACAATACCTTGGAGCCAATGATGTCTTTCCATTGCGGGTGGCTTCAAGATCGTTTTAAGCTAAAGGACCCTGCGGGCGGGATGAGGAACCGGCAAAGCGGTTTGAAACCCCATGAGTTTGAAAGAAAAGCTATTAAACCCTGACGTGCCGGTGACGTTGTTTGAGATGGTACCGCCTCCTGCTGCAAAAGCCGGCGGCATTGAGGCCGTCTTGACCGACGTTGGGAAGATCCGGCATCTGGTGGATGGCATCAACATCCCCGAAATTCATGACGAAAATCGTAGTGATGCCCGGACGGCCAAGTTCGTTCCCCGGGTTGAGCCACGAATTCTTGGCGAGCGGATCCATCGTGAACACGGCCTGGAAGTGATCGTAAACCGCTGTGTGGTTTATGAAGAGGACCAAGTGGGTTGGATGCAGGAAACAAGCCGCAGTCACGGTATTCGCGGCGTTGTTCTGGTGGGAGGGGAATCAAGCCGCATCCGCTATCCCGGGCCCAGCGTGATGGAAACAGCGCGCCAGGTGCGGAGGGCCAAGCTGGGACTGACTCTGGGTGGTATCAGCATTCCCAGCCGCGCCCACGAGGCCGAGCGCGTCCGGTCCAAGGCAGAAAAGGGCCTTCGCTTTTTCACCACTCAGGTGCTGTTCGACTCGAACGACATTGTTTGGCTGCTGCAACGTTTGAATGGAGTGGAAGCTCGCATCTTTCTCAGTTTCGCGCCCGCCAGCCATCCGCGCGATCTGGAATTCCTGCGTTGGCTGGGGGCGGATATTCCGGAAGACCTTGACCGGTTTCTCCTGCACGGCGAAAGCCCGGCGGCGAGTGATTCCGCAGGATTAAAGCCGAAGCTTGGGCCGGCAGTGGGCCCGGAGCCGGACGCATCCTATCTTGAGCGCTCCCTGGATCTGTCGCGGCGCATCCTGATGGATGTTTTTGATAACCTGCCTCCTGATCCACCTCCAATTGGACTGAACATCGAACACATTAACCGGCGCAATTTTGCGCCAGCCGTTAAGATGCTGGAGCGGTTGGGAGAACTTTATTCCAGCCTCGTTGCGGCTCGGGCGCGAGCCACCCGCACTTGAAAATCAACGCCTCCAGCTATTCTCATCTCATGGCCAAGAAGACCTTCCGCGAGCAGGGCAAGTTGATGGAGGTTGCGGTGATGGCCGCCATTCGCCATCCTCTCACTTACCGGGTCCCAGCCTCGCTCGAAGTCTGGCCCGGGCAGCGAGTGCGCGTGCCGCTCGGTGCGCGCCAGGCAACCGGCATCGCGCTCGAACCCGTAGCGCAAATAGAACCTGGGGTAAAGACCCGGGACGTTCTGGGGGTGATCGATTCCGGGCCAGTTCTCTCCCCGGAGCTTTTGACGCTCGGCATATGGATCGCTGAGTATTATCTGGCTCCGCCCGGTGAAGTCTTCCGCGGTATGTTGCCTTTGCAAGCCGAGACTCGCAAGGTTCGCCTGCTGAAGCTGACGGAAGCTGGCCGGAAACACTTCGAGGAAATTGGCGGGAACCTGCTGGGCGAGATTCGGGAAAGCCCGGAAGCTCGCTTGTTAGCTTACCTCGCCCAACATCCGGGTGCTGCATTTCAGACGGTGCGCGACCGGTTTAGGAATGATGACCCCGAACTCCTACAGCAAATCATGGACGAAGGGTGGGCTGAAGAAAAGCAAGTCGAACGCGGAAGGAAGAAAGTCCTTTCCGCAAGATTAGCGGCCGCAAAGCCGGACGACGGTGCTAACGCGCCCCGCAGAAGGCTTTCTCCCGTTGCCCTCCGAATTATCGAAGCCCTAAAAAATCAGGGTTCCTTTGAAGATCATCGTGAGCTACTGAAAGCATCGAAGGCCGCTCCGGCTACTCTCAACCGGCTGGTGAAGGCAGGTGTGATTGAGCTTCGCCCTTCAGAGGAATTTTCGCGCCGCCGTAGCAAGACGAGCGTGGACCCGGATTTGGCTTCCGCGCCCTCCGTGCAGGAATTTGGTTCAACCTCCATTCCGGATCTCACTCCGGCGCAATCGCAAGCTGTAGACGATCTCAGCGGCCTGCTGGACCGCAGCGAATTTGCAGTGGCTCTCCTGCACGGGGTCACGGGCAGCGGCAAGACGGAAGTCTATATGCGGTTCATCGCCCGCTGCTTGGAGCGAAGCCGCACGGCCTTGATGCTGATTCCGGAAATTGCCCTCACTCCTCTGGTCCAAGGCCAGTTCCAAGCCCGCTTTCCAGGGAACGTGGCGATTCTGCACAGTGGCCTCACGGCGGTCGAAAGGGATGAAGAGTGGCGGCGGGCACGGCGGGGCGAGGCCAAGGTGATTGTGGGGACGCGGTCGGCCCTGTTTGCACCACTTGCCAATCTCGGCGCGATCATCGTTGATGAAGAGCATGATTCGAGCTACAAGCAGCAGGAAACTCCCCGTTACCAGGGGCGTGATGCGGCGGTGGTTCGGGGACGGCTGGCGAAGGCGCTGGTAGTGCTGGGCTCCGCGACGCCATCGCTCGAATCGTACTGGAACACCCAGCAGGGCAAGTACAAGCTTCTGACCCTCGCGGAACGCGTCTCCGGCAGGCCAATGGCATCCGTTGAGATCGTGGATATGCGTCAGGAGTTCCGTGAGACGCACTCCCAATTCCCTTTCTCCCGCCGCTTGCGCGAGGAGATCGAAGCCCAGAGGCGATCTGGCGCGCAAACCATGATCCTGCTTAACCGGCGTGGTTATTCGTGGTTTCTGCTCTGCCGGAGTTGCGGCCAGAGTATTCGCTGCCAAAACTGTTCCATTTCTCTCACGTATCACCAGCGCGAACACCGGCTGATCTGCCACTATTGCGGCTACTGCATCGAAGTCCCCAAACATTGTCCGGCTTGCAAAAGCGAGCACCTTCATTATGTGGGCGAGGGGACAGAGAAGATCGAGGACCGCTTGCGCGAGACCTTCCCGGGGGCTCGCGTGGCCCGCCTGGATCGCGACGTCGCCAGCCGTTCCGGCCAATACCTGCGGCTTCTTTCTGATTTCCGGCGCGGTAAGATTGACATTCTGGTGGGCACTCAGATGATCGCTAAAGGGCATGACTTCCCGGGAGTTACGCTGGTCGGCGTGGTCTCCGCGGATATGGGGCTCTCCTTGCCGGATTTCCGCGCCGCGGAGCGGACGTTCCAACTTCTGACTCAGGCGGCAGGACGCGCGGGCCGTGGTGATTCCCCGGGCCGGGTATTGGTGCAAACCTTTTTCCCGGAACATTATGCCATTCGTTTTGCGGCGGAACAAAACTATGCGGGATTTTTCAGCAAGGAACTGAAGTTCCGCCGCCTGATGCATTATCCTCCCACCAAGGCCCTTGCCAATGTCATCGCTCAGGACGTCAAGTTGGAAAAGGCTGCGGCGATTGCGTCGGATATTGCAAAGTTCTTGAAGCGGAGTACTGAGGGATCGCACCTCTTCAAAGTCTTGGGTCCAAACCCCGCCCCCTTAGCGCGGATCGAGGGACGCTACCGGATCCAGTTCCTGATCAAGTCCGGTTCACGCCCACAACTGAATGCGCTGCTCCGCAGGCTGGCGGACGACTGTGAGAAAAATAGAACGCCGCCCAAGTCCTTTGTGATCGATATGGATCCATTCAACATGATGTAGCTTGGGGACTAGAAAAGAGGGAGCAAGACTCAAGAGGAACATCATGTAAGCTGGAACTTGCCGAAGGCGATTCAAAGCGAAGGCATCGGGCAGCCTCGTGCGGCGCGGTGCGCTCGACCCATAGCCCGCCCAAGCTCGTCTTAGACGAACCCGCACCGCGGCGCGCCCCCAAAGCAACCCAATAAGAAACCTTGGGCCAGCCCCAATGTCCTTATAGGGATTGAAGTTCTTTACCCGGCTTGAAGCGGACAGCCTTCCCCGGAGGGATACTGACTTCTTCCCCGGTTCTGGGATTCCGGCCGATTCCCGTCTTACGCGGCCTGACGTTGAAAACACCAAAGCCACGCAACTCGATCCGGTCACCCTTGGCCAGTACCTGCTTCATGGACTCAAAGAGTACTTCTACTGCCATTTCGGCCTTGGCCTTGGTGATACCTGTGCGGTCCACCACCTGATTCACAATGTCCATCTTGATCACGCCAATCTCCTGAAAAGAAGCAGTTTATTTTTCTGAAATCGAACCAGGATGCAATTTTTATTATAACCCGTTATCTCTCTCAAAGTTACGGTTTCTTCAATTCCTCAAATCTTTCGGATGGCGATACTCGTCCGGCTTACACGATTCGCTTCAGCCCTGTATCGTGTTGAAATTGCTTAATCACCAGCAATCAGGCGATCTGGGATTCTGCCCGATTACATTGGGATGAGTTTTTCGAGGCGATGGTTTCTTTATGCTGTCCTAACTTCATGCTAAGCTTTTGGGGATGTCTTCCTTGCGAGGAGTGTTTCAGTCCGGTTACAGTAATGACGGTCTGAATTTACCCGCCAGGGCGGGACGGCTGAACTTAAATTCCCAGCCATTTTCGCCGCAATCCAAGCACCGCTGCAGAAACCTCCCACTGGCACAATATTCCAAGATAAGGGACTGTGATTCAGGAGATAAGCTTTGACGCCAATTCCAAGATCGGTCAGCGTTTTCGGGTTAGGATACGTCGGCTCGGTTGTCGCCGCGTGTTTTGCACACAAAGGCAACAAGGTGGTGGGCATTGATCTGAATCCACTCAAGGTTGAAATGCTCGGCATGGGCAAAAGCCCCATTATTGAGGCTCGGATGGATGATATGGTGGCAGAGGCCCATCAGGCAGGACGCCTTCGTGCCACGCGAGACACCGCCCAGGCAATCGCCGAGACGGAGATTTCATTTGTTTGTGTTGGAACTCCGAGCTTGCCCAATGGAAAGCTCGATCTGAGCCATATCTCAAGTGTTTGCCACGAGATTGGGGCAAGCCTGAAGACGAAACCTGGTTTTCATCTGGTGGTGATTCGAAGTACCACCTTGCCCGGAAGTACCAGCTCTGTGGCCATCCCGGCTCTGGAAAGCGCCAGCGGCAAGCGCGCCGGCGAAGGGTTTGCAGCCGTCTACAATCCGGAATTCATGCGTGAAGGAAGCGCCGTCGCGGATTTCCTCGAGCCACCCTTCACGGTTCTCGGCGTCGAGGACCCCAAACAAGCGGCTCCGCTTCGGGAGCTTTATCATTGGACGCCTGGCCCTATTTTTGAGACCTCTCTTGCCGCTGCGGAAATGATCAAGTATGCCTCCAACGCTTTTCATGCTCTCAAAGTAAGCTTTGCAAATGAAATTGGGACGGTGGCCAAGCGGCTGGGCGTAGACAGCGAGGCGGTGACCCGTATTTTCCTGTCAGACACTCGCCTGAATATTTCACCCACTTACCTCAGTCCGGGTTTTGCCTTCGGAGGATCGTGCCTGCCCAAGGACTTGAAGGCGCTCAACTACAAGGCCCGGGAGCTCGATTTGCATCTTCCCCTGATCGAGTCCATTTTGACCAGTAATGACCAACATATCGACCGGGCTGCGGAATGGGTTCTGCAGACCAAGAAGAAAAGGGTAGGCATGCTCGGTCTGAGCTTTAAGGCGGGTACGGATGATCTGCGGGAAAGCCCTCAAGTGAAGCTGGTGAAGCGGTTGCTGGGTGAAGGCTGCCGGGTCAAGATTTGGGACCCGGAGGTTTCGCTGGGCAAGCTGACGGGCGCCAATCGGCAGTTCATCGAGGACGTGATTCCCCACATTGGGTCCTTGCTGTGCTCGAGCCTCCAGGAAGTGGTGGACGCCTCGGACATCGTGGTGATCGGCAACCGGGCCGCAAAAAAGGAAAAATTGCAGCCCTTCCTGCGCTCGGATCACATTGTCTTTGATTTGGTTAACCTGGAGAAGGAACGCCGGCCAGACGGCCGCGTCTCCTACGAAGGGATTTGCTGGTAGGGCTTGAAGAGGATGAAAATCCTGTGGGTTAAAGCGGGAGGCTTGGCGCCGCTGGACACGGGCGGCAAGATCCGGAGCTACCATATCTTAAAGGAGCTTGCCCGCCATCATGAAGTCACGCTCTTCACTTTTTATGCGGAGCAAGCTAACGACCCTCACCCCGATTTGAAAAACGTATTTAAACATGTGGAAGCCATCCCGCTGAAGCTTCCGCCGGCGAAGAGCTTCCTGGAAGGTTTATGGTACCTGCGGCACTTGCTCTCCACCCAGCCGCATTCCATTGCCAAGTTCTGCCGTCCCAGAGTGAAGCAAAGACTCCGCCGTGTGCTCGCGCAGGAAGCGCCGGACGTCATCCTGTGCGACTTCGTCATGCCGGCCCCCGTCATTCCCTGGCAATTTCCTTGCTCCAAGGTAGTTTTCACACACAACGTCGAAGCGCAAATCTGGCGAAGGCACTACCAGACGACTCGAAATCCCGTCTGGAAGGCTGTGACATGGCGCGAATATCGCACGATGGAGCGGACAGAGCGTCAATATCTCAAGAAGGCCGATCATGTCCTTACCGTCTCTGAGCCCGACCGTGATTTTTTCTCACGCTTTATCAATCCTTCAAAAATCACAGTGATCCCAACCGGAGTGGACACGGAATATTTCAGTCTCGAACCCGGCAGCGTGAATTCAAATCGCCTGGTCTTTACCGGATCGATGGATTGGATGCCGAACGAAGATGGCATCATCTATTTTTTACAAGACATTTTCCCGCTTATCAGAAAAAGCGCGCCGGAGACCACCCTTTGCGTCGTCGGGAGAAAACCCACAGTCCGGCTTCAGGCTTTGGCGGCCACGGTTCCCGGAGTCGAAGTAACCGGTCGAGTCGAGGATATTCGTCCCTATGTTAGGCAGGCCGCCGTTTATATAGTTCCTTTGCGCATCGGAGGAGGAACGCGGCTGAAGATCTTTGAAGCCATGGCCATGGGAAAGCCGGTGGTTTCCACGACCATCGGAGCAGAGGGCTTGCCGGTCCAGGATCAGAAGGACATTTTGCTCGCTGATGATCCGCAAAGATTCGCAGACGCCGTCGTGCAATTGATCCAATCCCCTGGCTTGCGCGCCCACATGGGACTGGCCGCACGCGCTCTGGTCGAGAGCGGATACAGTTGGACTGCCATTGGAGCCCGATTCGCCGATGTTCTGGAGAGGGTCGTTCGGGGTGAGGCGACAAACCTTGCAGGAAGTGAGAGAGCCGAAGCAACCGCGGCAGCGCCGTCCGAGGCGCCTGAAATCTAGTTGGATTCTTTTTGGGCTTTTGAAAATGTCTTGCCACAAGAACGGCGGTCTGGCGCCCGCGTTTCTTGCGTTTCTTGCGTTTCATTTTACCCTGCAACCCTCGCGGGAGGCAGCGTTACGTGGAACGGGTAGCGGAAGGCAACTCAAGACCGGCTCCATAAGATGATCCCACCTCAATCATTGGATTCAACCACCGAAAGGTCCCTCGAAAAGCAGGGCGCCGCATCCACTGCACGGAAACCACGCCGCCGGGCCGGGCGGCTTGGGGTGTTGGCGGTCCTGGTTTTCACCGTGATCGTTTTCCTGATCTTCATGCGTTACGGTGGGACGTGGCTGGTGAAGACGGATTCCCTCCCTTCCCACGCCGAAGTTGCAGTCATGTTAGACGGATCCGTGAAAGGGGTTATTGCGCGGCGAGCCGGAGCCGTTCGCTTGCTTCAGCGCGGTGTGGTGGATCACATCATGCTCAGCATGCAATCGGTGACAGAATGGGGAGAAAACATGCCGGAGATCGCCCGCGACTACTTCCTGTCGAATGACGGGCCTCAAGTCGCCGACCGTGTTGTCTTTTGCTTTCAAGATACAGATTCGACGGCTGACGAAGCGCTGGGACTCCGCCAATGTCTGGAGCAGCAAAACTGGCGATCCGTAATCGTGGTGACCTCGCAGTTTCACACGCGCCGCGCGGGCATCATCTGGCGTAAAGAGTTTGCCAACGCCAATCCGCCGTTCAAGATCTGGGTCTACGGCGTCAATGACCCGAACTACAGCCCGCTCGGCTGGTGGCGGAAGCGGCGATACGCCAAAACCTGGCTGCTGGAGTCCACCAAACTGCTTTGGACGTACCTTTTCGGCTCCGGGCCGTGGTCGTGACCGTTGCGACTTTGCCGAATCGCGGGTCCTATAAAAGGGGATGTCAAGAGAAAACACACCTCCTGCGGCGCGGGCAAGGAGCGCTTCCCGGACATCCGGCCCCTGGCGCGCGGCGGTCGGGGTGTCATGGCGGAACGATGTCGGCGCTGTAAGGGACGCCAAGCATTCCGGAGCCGGGGGACGCCGTGCGGTGGCTGCGGCCAGCAAGCGGATCGATGGCGCGAAGCGCCAATCATGGTGGCGCATCCATAGAGCCAATTTATGCCCCACCCGCGAATGCTGATTGCTTATTGGCTTTGAATTGGGTTTGTCCCGGCAGGGAACTCCATCCATCGACGATCTAGTTTGTTTTCTATGGATTATGAGTCAATTACTTGGCTTTGTTTAGAAAATCGACTTAACTTAAGCATTATCTATGGGTTAGCATGTTTTTTCCGTGGCTTGGTTCCTAATTCGCCGCGCAAAGTCCGTAACTGGTTGATTCTATGTTAATTGCTTGGCTTTGTTCGAAAAATCGACTTAACTCAAGCATCATCTATGGGTTATAAGATTTCTCAATGGCTTTGATCTTGGCTTTGAATCGCTTTGTTCCCTACAATTCCTCCATATTTTCATTGGCTTACAGACTTTTCAACAGGCAAAAAAGAATTCTTTTTTCCGCTCTTTTTGCTCGCACCCGCATTTTTACTGGGTTTTTCGCACTCTGGCAATGGCTTTGTTCCTCGAGACAAAATCCCACTGCTTGTTTTCAATGACTTGAGCGTCATTTGCGGCGCCCACACCCGAATGGCGGTTTTCACAAGGCTAAAAGCCGCATTTTTACTGGGGATTTTTGATGCCCCGCCGAATTTCGCTCCTCGACGGTGCAGGAGGCGGCGCGACCGACCCGGTGGCGGCGCCGGAATGCATTCTTCCCAACCACGGCCTATGGCTAGCGACGTGTCCATGAAACAATGTCTCCCCAAACTTATGTATACTCATAAAATATTATACGATAAGTAATACAATGTCAAGGACTTTTTGGTGCTGTCTCGGCACTGCCGCCGTTTAGCCCCAATACTGTTCACTTAGCACGCTATCCCATGGGAGGCTTATTTCCACGCGCCGTAGGGGCGGGCCTTGTGCCCGCCCGTGGGCGACCACAAGGGTCGCCCCTACGAGATATCCCCTTAAGTGAACAGCATTGCGTTTAGCCCAGATTGTTCAGGGGCGCCGACATAAAATCAATGTCGGCGCCACCCGCGGACGCGATGACTGCGATCTCCAGCATCGCCCTGTTACACTTGACATCAGAATGTTTCTGATGACATCATATCTGCATGAGAACGACACTGTCGTTGGAAGATGATGCGGTCGAGGCGATTCAGGCCTATGCCAAGAGCCGTCGTCTCTCGCTGGGCAAGGCCGCATCCGAGTTGGTCCGTCGCGGGGCACGTTATCAGGTCAAGACCCGGAATGTGAATGGACTGCCCGTCTTGGATGCGCCGGACGATTTTCCGGTGATTACGAGTGAGCGCGTGCAGGAACTCTCCGACGAAGAATGAATCGCCATCTGCCGGATGTCAACGTTCTGCTCGCCCTGGTCTGGCCACGCCACGAGAGCCATGCCGCCGCTCATGCCTGGTTTGCGAAGTCTGGCCAGCAGGCTTGGGCCACCAACGCGCTGACCCAACTTGGCGTGCTGCGTTTGCTCACCAATCCCGCTATAACCCAAGGCGCGGTGAGCCCAGCCACCGCGCTGACCGTCTTAAGCGAAGCCACCCACCATGCAGGGCATGAATTCTGGGCCTTGGATCGGGAGACGCCCGCCGGACTGAAGGTAATGGCCGCGAGAGTCAGAGGGCATCAGCAATGGACGGATGCTCTGCTTCTCTGGCAGGCGATGGAACGAGGCGGCGTGTTCGTCACCTTCGACTCTGGCGTGAAGGAACTGGCGGCTGGAGAGTTGAGGGGCCATCTCTGGCTCCTGAAGGGCCGTTAAGCAATCCCCGTCTGCGCGTTCCTCACCGCGAAGTCCGCAAGGTAGTTTGGCCCGGCCCAGATTGTTCAGGGGCGCCGACATAAAATCAATGTCGGCGCCACCCGCGATTCCCTTCAACAATAGGTTTCGCTTGCCTTCGGCGCTAGCGATTGAGGACAAACCATTCGCCCGGTTAAACGAGATGGGGCATCGGCTGGTTACAGCGCGTGGCTAGCCAGCCTTGCGAGCCTCGATCCATCGTCGAAGCGAATCCTGGGTCTCGCCCGACCGTCGGCCCGCGAGAAGGCTCTCCACGCTGATATCTTCGTCCAGGTCCGGCCAGTGAACCCCCTCCCCGCCGCCGATGAAGCGCCAGTTGGCTCGCTCCGCGGTAGTGCCGTGCGCGAGGCGCGGGAACCAAGCGAGAGGCACCGTGATCGTTCTGCCGTCAGCCAAGTCCACAACCAGGGCCTCGTCGCTTACACTCACGCTTCGAGCCATCGTCTCCCTGACTTCAGTTCCCGAAGTAGTCATGCCACCCCCTCAGCAACAGAGCCCGGTCCTTCTCGACGAGAGCCTCGATCCGGTGAAGTTCAGATCGGCCTGCCGCCGGCACCAGCATGGCGACGGGCTGTCCGCGCCGCGTGATGGTGATCTCCTCGCCTTGGGAAGCTCTCTCTACAAAAGCGGAAAGACGGTTCTTGATTTCAAACAGTCCAACGGATTGCATGGGTTACTCCTCCTGAATAAGCTAGCTGACCAGTTAGATTGTGGCACGATTGAGGCTGCTATGTTAAGACCTAGCCTGAATCATTCACGAATTTCCCACTGGGAGTCGTCAGGGCACGGTTTTAACCGTGCCGTTCGAGTGCCGACACTCATTTATCTTCTTCCCGCATCCAGAGCGGCTCGTTCGGACGAGCCGCTCTGGATGCGGGAACGAAAAGCATTCGAAACGCCTTTCTTGGCACGGTTAAAACCGTGCCCTTCCGGTCTTCGAATCGCCTGCGTTATGCTAGTATCACAATTTAATGCCTTTCTACTCTTCCAAACCTTCAAGATCAAGGGGCCTTGGTGCTTAAGATTGGTATCGTCGGACTTTCCCAGGTGGGCAAAACCACACTTTTCCGCATTTTGACTCGCGCTCAAAGTGAGGCTCTGATTTCCGGCAAGCCGGAGGCGCACGTGGGCGTGGCCACTGTGCCGGACGCGCGTTTGGACCGCATGGCTCAAATGTACAAGCCTCGCAAGCTGGTCCACGCCGCCGTGGAATACGTGGACACTCCCGGCAGCGTGATTGACCTCGCCCGCGCCGGCGCGCAAGGCGCAACGCTGCGCGAAGTTGCCGCCCTGGCGCACGTGATCCGGGCCTTTGGAGATGGAGATTCGCCGGACCCTGCGCGAATTCAAGGGGACATTGAAAACGTCGAGTTGGAGTTGATCCTTTCCGATCTCGCGGTGGCGGAGAAGCGGCTCGAACGTCTGGAAAAAGACGTGAAAAAGCAGAAAACTCCAGCGCTCGAACAGGAGCTTCGTGCGATCCTCACTTGCAAGGCATCGCTGGAAAAGCAGACGCCGTTGCGCGAGCTGACGCTCGATGCCAGCGAAGAACGCGCCATCCGCGGCTTCACGTTTCTCTCCCAGAAGCCTATGCTCTACGTGCTGAATCTGGATGAAAAGGCCGCCGCTGAGACTGCGCATCCGGAAAAGCTGGCCGCGCGCTTTGGGCTGAAACCGAGGGAGAAAACCTCGGTCACGGCGGTGTGCGGCAAGGTGGAAGCCGAGCTCGCGGAACTGGCCGACGCCGAAGCCCTGGATTTCCTGGCCAGCTTTGGACTCACGGAATCCGCCATCGCCCGCCTGATCCGCTCCAGTTATCAACTGCTCGGGTTGATTTCCTTCTTTACGGTCGGCGAAGATGAGTGCCGCGCCTGGACCATCCGCTCCGGCGAGACCGCCTGGGAAGCTGCGGGAGAAATTCACAGCGATATCCAAAAAGGCTTCATCCGCGCTGAGGTGGTACGGTACGAAGATTTGGTTGCGGCAGGAAGCCTTGCTGAAGCCCGCACCCGTGCGACATTGCGGCTTGAAGGCAAGGAATACGTAGTGAAGGACGGCGAAGTGGTCCATTTCCGGCATTCGTCGTAGTCAGCTTTCAGCTATACGCCGTCAGCAAGAAGAACCAGCCATCCAAGGGTAGTGGCGCAATTTGCTGTAGCGGCGCTCTATGAGCGCCGGAATCCATTGAGAAATAAAGTTCGGCGGTCACAGACCGCCGCTACAGCAAGCGAATGACGCCACCAGCCATCCAAGCTGCGAGTTGACGCCTGATTGCTGACAGCTTTTTCATGTCCTATCTCTGGATCAGCCTGATTCTTGGATCGGTGGCGGGAATTGCCAATCTTCTTGGATGCGGCATTGTCGGCGCTCGTCCCTGGAGCCGCTCATTCCTGACCTACTTCATCGCTCTTGGCGCCGGCTTCATGCTGGCGACGGCGCTGGCGGAGATGATCCCGCAAAGCTTCAAACTTTCACCCACCGCCACGCCTTTGCTGGCGCTGCTCGGTTATTTCATTGTCCATTTTTTTGAGCATTCTTTGCCAGGACATTTCCATTTCGGCGAAGAGACCCACAAGGAAGCTTTCATCAAGCCGCGAGCCGCTTACACGGCGCTGGGGGGCTTGATGATTCACACTTTTTTCGACGGGGTCGCCATCACTTCAGGTTTTCTGGTTTCCACCAGCCTCGGCATCCTGATTTTCGGAGCCATCCTGTTGCACAACGTTCCAGAAGGCTTCACCATGGGCTCCATCATGATGGCGGCCCGTGATGACATCCGCAGTGGTTATTGGGCCGTGTCGGCGCTGGCCCTATCACGGATCGTTGGTATTTTGTCCATGGCGGCCACCCACCGGTTCGTGGGATTCGGTCTGGCAATTTCCGGAGGAGTCACTCTCTACGTGGCCGCTTCGGACCTGATTCCCGAGGTCAACAAGTCGCACGGTCTGAGGATTGCCTTCTTCGTTGCAGCCGGCGTCGCTGCTGTGATCTTATTGCAGATGGCTTTAGAATAGGGACTTCAGCCGGGGTCTCACAAATAGGGCGGTCCTTGCCCTGGCTCCAGGCAAGAGGCCGCGAGAAAAAGGGCATGTATTCTTCCAAGATTCTTGACCACTTCCATCATCCCCGCCATGCCGGTGAGATTCACAAAGCCGATGCCGTGGTTGAAGCGCAAAACCCGGTCTGCGGCGACGTCTTGAAATTGTGGGCCATTGTGAAAGATCAAACCCTTCAAGGCGCCACGTTCAAAGCCGCCGGCTGCGTGCCCGCCATCGCCTGCGGTTCATGGCTTGTGGAATGGATTCAAGGGAAGAACAAGAAAGAGCTCTCTGGTCTTTCTCCGGCCCAGATCGAGGACGCCCTGGGGGGCCTGCCGGCAGCCTCAAAACATGCTGCGGCTCTCGCCTGCGAAGCCCTGGAGAAACTCCTTGAAGAGCTTCGCTAAACCAGCGTCCCGCGCTGCGAATTTCGATTTTCCAATTTCCGGCGCCCCATCAGGTGGAAGAGGCCCGGAGTGATCCAAGATAAAGGTAGCGGGTCAGTTTGCTGTCGCGGCGCTCGGAGCCTGCCCTGGAAGGGAGCGCCGGAAACTGTTGAGAAATAAAGTTCGGCGGTCACAGACCGCCGCTACCGCAACCAAACTGCACCACTACGCAAGATAAACCTGATCTGGCTTCGAGAGGGATCCCCCATCGGGATTTTGGTTTCAAACATGTTCAGCCGGCGGTTGACGCCTTGAAACCTTGAAAACCGGTATTGACACAGTTCATCCCGCCGGGTAGAATGAATGTTCTGCTTATGAACAGTCATCCGGCACATTCCCACCATCATTCAAGCTTGCATGAAATGTGTCAGTGGGCGGCTGCATAAGCCGGCAAGAAGGTTCAAGAACAAAAAGCCCGCTGACCTTAAAAAGTCAGCGGGCTTTTTTTGTTTCTCTCCCTGCGCGTCTTTGGAATGGTCCGTACCGGCAGGGTTGCATGGCGTTTAGGAGTAGACACAACACCGGACTCCTTCCGGAAAGGACATAAGATGGATCTGAGATTTCAAGATGGCTTGATTCCCGCCATCGTACAGGACAAACAAAGCGGCGCGGTGCTGATGCTGGGATACATGAATGCTGAGGCTTTTGACCTGACGCTTCGCACCGGTTACGTC
Source organism: uncultured Acidobacteriota bacterium (assembly GCA_937900045.1). Lineage (GTDB taxonomy): Bacteria > Acidobacteriota > Terriglobia > UBA7540 > UBA7540 > CALCEB01. The sequence continues at coordinate 21,554 of CALCEB010000016.1, read as the reverse complement.
ACGTTCTTCAGCCGCAGCCGCGGCAAACTGTGGGTAAAAGGAGAAACATCGGGTCATCGCCTGGCGGTACGCGACGTTCGCGTCGATTGCGACCAGGACGCTCTGCTGATTGAAGCGGAACTCGGCGGTCCCGGATGCTGCCACCTAGGCTATCGCTCCTGTTTTTTCCGCCGGATTACCGCCGTGGGTGAAGAAGTGATTGCGGTCCGCGAATTTGATCCTGCCGTAGTCTACGGTGGAGAAGAATCCAAGCATCGCGCGGAATGATGGCGCGCCCGAAGCCTCAAACGTTTTACGGATTCACCCGAAAGGATATTCTTCATGAAGCTCAAGTTGGGCATACCCAAAGGCAGCTTGCAGGAAGCCTCGCTACAATTGTTCAAGCGGGCGGGTTACGAAATCACCGTGAACCCGCGTTCCTATTTCCCGCACATCGACGATGAAGAAATCGAGTGCATGTTGATTCGCGCCCAGGAAATGGCGCGGTACGTCGAGGATCGAGTGCTGGACGCCGGACTGACAGGAAAAGACTGGATTTTGGAAAATGAGGCTGATGTCGTTGAGATTGCGGATTTGGTCTACGCCAAGCAGACGCTGGGCAAGGTTCGCTGGGTGCTCGCCGTGCCGGAGAATTCATCCATTCGCAGCGTCAAGGACCTGGAGGGAAAAACCATCGCCACAGAGTTGGTTCGCGTCACCCAGAATTACCTGGCGCGCAACGGGGTGCGGGCCAAGGTGGAATTTTCCTGGGGGGCGACGGAAGTAAAGCCTCCGGTTCTTGCGGACGCTATCGTAGAAGTCACGGAGACAGGATCTTCGCTCCGCGCCAACGGCCTTCGCATCGTCGAAACCTTGATGGAGTCGAACACCAAATTCATCGCCAACCATATGGCCTGGGACGATGCGGCCAAGCGCCAGAAACTCGAAACCCTCATCATGCTGCTGAAAGGCGCGATTGAAGCGTCCGGAAAAGTGGGCCTGATGATGAACGTGAGGCGGCAGGACCTGGATGCCGTGCTGGGCGTATTGCCGGCCCTGAAACGCCCCACGATCTCTGACCTCACCGAATCGGATTGGGTAGCCGTCAACACCGTCATAGAAGAAAAAACCGTGCGCGAGATCATCCCGCGCCTAAAGGCCGCGAACGCTCAGGGCATCGTGGAATATCCGCTCAATAAGATTGTGATGTGATGATCAAAATCATTCGCAGCACCCACCAGATGGCGCTGGCGCGCCTTTTCGCTTCGCGCCTGCAAATGGGGCGCGAGGGCATGGAAACGGCGCGGCGCATTCTCGAAGAAGTGCGCAAGGACGGCGACGCGGCATTGGCGCGGCTCGCCAAGAGGCTGGACGGCGTGGACCTGAAGGTTGAAGGATTCAAGGTGAGCGAGGAAGAAATTCGCAATGCCGCTCGTGAAGTTCCTCGTGAATTTGTGAAGGCTTTGCGCGAAGCGTCCGCCAATATCCGGCGCGTCGCCCAGAAGCAATTGCCGCGCCCCTGGCGAATGGCAAACGGCAAGGGCGTTGAAATCCGTCAGATTGTCCGGCCGCTGGAACGCGTCGCGTGTTACGTTCCGGCGGGCAGATTTCCGCTTCCCTCCACGGTCCTGATGAGCGTGATCCCCGCGCAGGTCGCGGGTGTCCGTGAAATTTTCATCACCACGCCGCGCCCTTCACCCGCTATCCTCGCCGCAGCCAGTCTGCTCGGTGTGCGCAACGTTTACCGGTTGGGGGGCGCGCAGGCTATCGCAGCGTTTGCTTTTGGAACGCGAACCGTACCGCGCGTGGATAAGATCGTGGGTCCGGGCAACCGTTACGTCGCCTCGGCAAAAAGCCTGGTGGCGGGAATTTGCGGGATTGATTTTGTCGCTGGCCCCACGGAAGTCGCGGTGGCTGGGTCTACGGGCAATCCGCGATGGATTGCCGCGGAACTTGTGGCGCAGGCGGAACATGACCCGGACGCGCTGGCGGTCTTCATCACTTGTTCGGCGCGCCTCGCGACCCAGGTTCAAAAGGCGCTGGGCGCAATCGTGAAGAAGTTGCAGGCGCCGGTGGCCCAAGAATCGCTGGCGCGGCAAGGAGCCATCATCCTGGCGAAAGACCTCGCTGAGGTCATGCGGCTGGTCAATCGGCTTGCGCCGGAGCACTTGTTGCTCCTCGACGATGCCGCCAAGAGGCTCAACGAAGTTCAATCTGCGGGTTCGATCTTCTTGGGATGTTGGAGTCCAGTCGCTGCCGGCGATTATGCCTCCGGACCGAATCATACCTTGCCGACGGGTGGCGCGGCCAGAGTGCGCGGGGGGTTGAGTTCAGCGGACTTTGTGAAGGCGATCACCGTACAGCGGCTCACTCCCGCTGGCCTTGCGCGCCTGCGGCCGACCATCATTGCGCTGGCCGCCGCCGAAGGCCTGAAAGCACACGCCCATTCCATCGAAACGAGGTTCGCTGATGCTTCGGCCGCGCAAGGCGATTGAAAGGCTGCAAGATTACCATCCGCCGCAGGAGGGCCGCGCGGAATTCGTGCGGCTCGACTTCAATGAGAACACGGTGGGGTGCTCTCCAGCGGTAGTGCGATCACTTCGCCGCGTTATCTCCCAGGGATGGCTGGCCAGCTATCCGGAATATGAAGGGAGCCGCGCCAAACTGGCCCGGCATTTCGGTGTCGCGCCGGACGAAATCCTTATGACCAACGGCGTAGATGATGCCATCAAGCTCATCTGTGACACCTTTGTGGAACCCGGCGAGGGACTGGTGATTCCGTCGCCGACTTTCCCGATGTATCAGTTTTTCCAAACCGTTTCCGGCGGCATCGTCCGGCTCGTTCACTATGATGAAAAGATGGAGCTGTCCGCGGAGCGAGTGATCGCGGCCATCAACCGCAAGACGCGCTGGGTAGCGTTGGCCAATCCCAACAACCCCACGGGAACTCTGATTGCAAAGAGTGGCATCAAGAGGATTCTCGAAGCCCGGCCGGAGGCGCTCATCTTTATCGACGAAGCCTACTTCGACTTCTCAAACCAAACCGTGCTGCCCTGGATCCGCAAATATCCGAACTTGCTGGTGGGCCGGACATTCTCAAAGGCGTTTGGATTGGCGGGATTGCGCACTGGTTTTCTGTTTGGCAATTCGCGCTTGATCGAATTGCTGCGGCGGGCGCACGCCGTCTTCGCCGTCAACTCGATGGCCCTGGCGGCCGGAGTGGAAGCCATCAAACACATGAGATACGTCGAGCGCTATGCGAAGATGATCGTCAAAAACCGCGCGAGCTTTTCGAAGGCGCTCGTTCGCATGGGAATAGCGCACTTGCCGAGCGCCGCCAACTTTATCCTGGTTCGCGTGGGTGAACAAGCTTCCAAAATAGCGAACCACCTGCGAGAGGCGGGCATCCTGGTGCGCGATTGGAATCATGATCCGCAATTGCAGAAGTATCTGCGCATCACCATCGGAACCAAAGCCCAAATGAGCCGCCTGGCCGTGGAACTGAAGCGCCTCGAACGCCTGATCGAAACGCAATCCGGCGAGAGCCCCTGGCAAGACCTGGCCTCTGGTTCGCCGGGGGAGTATTTCTCATGAAACAACGCAAGGCTGCGGTCCATCGCGTCACCCAGGAAACTTGTATTCACGCCAAGCTCAACCTGGATGGAAGCGGCCGATACTCAGTCTCCACCGGCATCCGTTTTCTGGATCACATGCTGGAACTGTTTGCGCGCCACGGCGGATTTGATCTGGAGCTTGAGGCCCAAGGCGATCTTGATGTGGATCAACATCACACGGTTGAGGACACGGGCATTGTTCTCGGCGAGGCTGTCCTCCAGGCGCTTGGCGACAAAAAGGGAATCAACCGCGCTGGTTATTTTGTGATGCCGATGGATGAAACGCTGGCCCTCGCCGCCCTCGACCTGAGTGGGCGTCCATTTCTAGTGCTGAACGCACCGGTGCGGGCAAGCCACGTCGGCGATCTGCAAACCGAACTGGTGGAGGATTTCTTTCAGGCATTCGCCACCAGCGCCAAGGCCAACCTACACTTGAAGGTGGCTTACGGAAGGTCGAGCCATCATGCCGTAGAAGCGATGTTCAAGGCGTTTGCTCGCGCCCTTCGTTTTGCTTGCTCCCGCGACCCACGGCTGAAGCGGCAGCTCCCCAGCACCAAAGGATTGCTATGATCGCCATCCTTGACTATGGCGCGGGCAACACCGGCTCCGTCCGGAAAGCGGTGAAGTACCTGGGTTATTCTGCTGAGCCTGCCGATTCTCCGGAGTCGGTTGAAGCCGCCACCAAGCTGATCTTTCCCGGCCAGGGTCATTTCGGGACCATGATGAAGTCACTTCATGACCGGCGCCTCCTCGAACCTTTGCGCCGTTGGTTGCGCGCGGGAAGACCGTTTCTAGGCATTTGCCTTGGACTTCAGGTGCTTTACGAAGGCAGCGACGAAGCTCCGGATGTTCCTGGCTTAAAGATATTCTGCGGACGGGTCCGCCGGTTTGAAAATGTTTTCAAGGTCCCGCAAGTGGGATGGAATCAAATTGAGATTTGCCGGGAATCCAGGATTCTCGCGGGGATTCCAACCGGGAGCTACGCCTACTTCTGTCACTCTTATGTGGCCCCGGTGATGGATGGAAGTGTTGCCGTCACCGAATACGGGCAGAAGTTTACCTCGGTGGTTGAGAAGAGCGCCTTGTGGGCTGTTCAGTTCCACCCCGAAAAATCCGGAGATGTCGGTGTCCAGGTTTTGCAGAATTTCCTAAGTTTGTGAAAGGCCATGACACAAGACGCCTTTGACGTTCCAGGCGAGTGACACAGAAAATTAGCTGGTCCTTGCGTAAAACCGGGCCTTACAAGATATGATATGGGCTTTCTGTGATGCAGCGCTATTTCGGAATAGTGGCAGGGTGCAGCCGGCAAGGGTGCAAACTAAAGCGTGTTAGCAAAACGAATCATTCCGTGTCTTGATTGCAAGGATGGCCGCGTGGTGAAAGGCGTTCGCTTCCTGGAACTCCGTGATGCAGGCGATCCCTCGGAGTTAGCCGACGCTTACAATCGCCAGGGTGCGGACGAGCTGGTCCTTTTGGACATTTCTGCATCGCGCGAAGGCCGCGCCACCTTGATGGAAACGGTGAATCAGGTGGCCAGCCGGTTGTTTATTCCTTTGACCGTCGGGGGAGGAATCCGCACTTTGGATGATGCGCGGCGCCTGCTCTCTTCCGGCGCTGACAAAATCTCCGTGAACACCTCCGCCGTAGAGTCGCCGGCCCTGATCGAGGAGATTGCATCACGCTTCGGAAGCCAGGCCGTGGTCGTGGCCATTGATGCGCGCCGCAAGCGCGTGGACTCACGCGCCAGCAATGAGGAGTCTACGCATCCCTCACCGAAAGCGGCCTGGACGGTGACCACACATGGCGGCAGCCGGGAGACGGCTCTCGATGCCTGCGAGTGGGCAGAGCGGGTGGAGTCGCTGGGCGCGGGAGAAATTTTGCTGACCTCGATGGATACGGATGGAGTGCAGACCGGATTTGACTGCGAGTTGACTGCGGCCGTGGCTGGAAGAGTGCGGATTCCGGTGATTGCCTCGGGAGGAGCCGGCGAACCAAGGCATTTCGCGGAGGTCTTTTTGAAGGGTCATGCTGATGCCGCACTCGCCGCTTCCATTTTCCATTTCGGCCAATACTCGCTTCCTGATCTTAAGTCTTACCTGCGCCAGGAGGGAATCCCCGTGAGGGTGATCTGAGCCGTGTACCGGGTGCGCCGTTTGGCGCGTCAAATCCGCCTGAGAGAATGGCGCAGGTAGCAACTTCCGCCAGTACGACGATGATCATTCCTTGCATCGATCTGATGGGCAACAAAGTGGTGCAACTTATCCAGGGGCGCGAGAGCGCCAAAGCCCTGGAGTTACCCGACCCTTATAAAGTTCTTGAAAAGTTTGCCGCCTTTCCGGAGGTTCAAGTCATCGATCTGGATGCCGCCCTGGGCCGGCCCGCACAATCCCAGCTCGTCCGCGGTCTGTGCCAGCAAAAACCTTGCCGCGTGGGCGGCGGGATCCGTAGCGTGGACCACGCGAGCGAAGCTCTTTCTAATGGCGCATTGAAGGTGATCGTAGGCAGCACCGCCTTTTCCGATGGTGGAGTGAATCATGATTTTCTCAAGAGCCTTGCCGGGGCAATCCCACGCGAGCACTTGATGATCGCCGTCGATTGCCTGAATGATTGTGTGGCCATTGAAGGCTGGAAGCGCGTCCTTCCCTTGCGGTCCGCGGACGCCCTCCGGCAGCTTGAGCCTTACTGCTCTGAATTCCTCTGCACCTGCATTGACGTGGAGGGAAAACTCCAGGGCACCGACCTCAATTGGTTTCGCAAGGTCCGCGCGGCTACTTCGCTTCCGGTAACCGCCGCGGGCGGCATCACCACCGATGAAGAGATTCGCGCCCTGGAAGAAATGGGAATGAACGCCGCGCTCGGAATGGCAATCTACCGGAACATGTTTCCAGAATTGTTCCCCGCTACGAGCGCCGGGGCTCCTTTGAAGTAAGGCGCGTGAGCCGCATTCAATTCGCAATCGTTTTCCAGCGCGGCTTCAGGCATTGTGCCTGAGCCGAAAAATCAAATCCACTTCACGGGAGAACCATTCATGAAACGACGCAGATTCCTGGCTTCATCGCTCATAGCCCCGGCGCTTGCCGCCGATGCTTCAGCGGTCTATTTGCAAGGCGCCGCAGCAAATTGGAAAGCAGAAGGCCGCGAGTTTTATGAACTACGGCGCTACGAAATTCGCAGCGGACCGCAAACCAAGCTTGCCCACAGTTATTTCCAGAACGCCCTCATCCCTGCGCTGAATCGCCTTGGCATTAAGCCGGTCGGCGTCTTCAACATGGTCATTGGCCCCGAAGCGCCCAGCATCTACATCCTGCTGCCTTCTTCATCGGTGGAAACGCTCGTCACAGCCAGGTTCCAGCTCGAGTCCGATCCGGCGTATCAAGCCGCGGCTTCTGATTTTCTCAACGCTCCTGCTATTCAACCGGCGTATATCCGGATCGAGAGCGAACTGATGCTGGCCTTCAAGGGCCACCCCAAACTCACCGTTCCACCGGCCACCGCTTCGCACGGCGTCCGCATGTTTGAACTTCGCACTTATGAAAGCCCCAGCGACCGGGATCACACCAGGAAGGTCGAGATGTTTAACAGCGGAGAATTCGACATTTTCCTCAGCGCCGGCTTCCACCCCGTTTTCTACGGCGACAAGTTGGCTGGCACGCGGATGCCAAACCTGACTTACATGCTTTCCTTTGACGATCTGGCCGACCGGGACCGGAAGTGGAAGGCCTTCGGATCATCTCCGGCCTGGAAAAAGCTCAGCACTTCTCAGAGATACGCGTTTGAGGAAATCGTCTCAAATATTACCAACCCGATCTTGAGCCCGGCGCCCTATTCGCAAATCTAGAACCCCGCGCCATCTGCGCGCGTAGCAAGGGAAAATCGCCAAGCGCGATCACTCATCGGCATAAATCCTCGGCACACGTTTTCCAATCGAACACAGCACCTCGTAAGGCACCGTGCCCAGTTCGCGGGCGATTTCAAGCGCAGTAATCGAAGCGCGCCCGGACTTTCCAATTAAGGTCACCTCATCCCCCACGGCAACGCCGGGAATGTCCGTCACGTCCAGCAGAGTCAGGTCCATACTGATACTGCCCACAATCCCGGCGCCCTGTTCACGCACGATGGCCCGTCCGCGGTTGGAAAGCGCGCGGCTCAAACCATCGGCATAGCCCACAGGGATCGTCGCGATGCGGGAAGCGCGCCGCGTGAAATAGGATGCCCCGTAACCCAGCGGCGTGCCGCTGGGAACGTCCTTGAGGTAGACCACACGCGACTTGAAGCTGAGGATGGGCTCAAATTCCGGATAGAGGGGCGCGGTTTTTCCAGCGGCGAGGCGAAGAGGCAGGCAGTAGCCGTAGAGCAAAGCGCCGATGCGGACTAAATTTTCGGGAAAACGGCTTTGCGCCAGCAGTGCGGCGCTGTTTGAAACATGAATCCATTCCGGGTTCACGCCGAGCGCCCGCAACCGCTCGAGCGCCGTAGCGAAACGCCCATCCTGTTCATCGGTCTGGGAAGCGACCAGATCCTCGGCTGAGGCCAGATGAGTGAAAAATCCAGTCAGCCGCAGCATCGGTCCCCCCGTACCTCCGCAAATCTCGCGCAGGCGCGCAAGGAAGGATTCCAGGCGGTCGGGCGGAAGGCCCAGGCGGCCGAGTCCCGTATCAATCTTCAAGTGGAAATTGATGGGACGGCCCTCGCGGTGCGCGCAGTCCGCGTAGGTGTCAAGCCGCGCTGTGGAGGAGACGCCAGGCGTCAGATCGTAGGCGATCAGGTCAGCGGGATCGCTCATGTAAAGACCGCCCAGCAGCAGAACGGGCTGGCGGATCCCGGCCTCGCGCAACTCCACGGCTTCCTCCACCGTCGCCACGCCGAGCCAGTCCACGCCGCTCGCGGCCAGCGCCCGGGCCACCGGAACGGCCCCGTGGCCATAGGCGTCTGCCTTGATCACGGCCATCACTTTGCGCGGGCCGGCAAGTTGGCGCACGCGGAGAAAGTTGCGGCGGAGGGCGGCGAGCGAAATTTCCGCCCAGGTCGGCCGAAGCAGTTTTGCGGTTTGAGAAATCACTCGATCCAGTGATGGCAACCGGGGAACTTAGGCGCAGAACGACGCCTAGGATCAAATCTCCCCATCATCCGCCGTGTAGTTTTCAAACCGTGTGAAGGGCTTGAGAAAGACCAGCTTGAATGGACCGGTGGGGCCATTGCGCTGTTTGCCGATGTTTAACTCCGTCACCACGCCGGGCTCTTCCATGCCCGTTCCATCGCTGGCAGCGCGATGAATGAAGATGACCACGTCCGCATCCTGTTCGATGGATCCCGAATCCCGCAGGTCAGAAAGCAGCGGCTCGCGGCCTTTCCCGGCTTCCGGCGCGCGGCTCAATTGCGAAAGGGCCACCACGGGCACGTTCAATTCCTTGGCGATGCTCTTCAGCCCGCGCGAAATGTAGCTGACTTCCTGGGTGCGATTCTCAAAGCGGCCGGAGCCGGTGAGGAGCTGCAGGTAATCGACGATCACCAGGTCCAGGCCGCGCTCGGCCTTCAGCCGCCGGGCCTTGGCGCGAATCTGCATGATGCTGAGCGCGGGCGTATCGTCGATCAGCAGCACTGCCTCGGAAAGCCGGCCGAGCGCCTTGGTCATCTTTTGCCAGTCTTCGGGTGAAGCGAATCCGGTGCGCAATCTGTGGCTGTCAATGCGGCCTTCGGAGCAGAGCATGCGGATCAGCAGCGATTCCTTGCTCATTTCAAGTGAGAAGATGGCGGCGATCTTCTTCTGATTGATGGCGGCATGCGCCGCAATGTTCAGCGCCAACGCCGTCTTGCCGAGCGAGGGCCGGGCCGCGACGATGATCAACTCGCCGCGCTGCAGGCCGGAGGTCATGTTGTCCAGGGCCGTGAATCCCGTCTCAACGCCGGTCACGGACTGGCGCCGGTCAAACAGCACATCGAGCGTTCCGAAGCTGTCCTTGACAATGTCCTGAACGCGGTAGAAGCCGGAGCGGACGTGCTTCTCCGCCACTTCGAAGATCTGGCTCTGCGCTTGATCAATCAGCGTCTCCGCATCGTCCGGCGCGCCCAAGCAGCGCGAAATGATGTTCTGGGAGATGTTGATCAAATTGCGGATCAGCGCCTTTTCCTTGACGATCCGCGTGTATTCGCCGATGCTGGCCACGCTACCGATGGGAACTCCATCGGTTAGCGCCGCAAGATAGGAAACCCCACCCGCCTTTTCCAGCAGCCCTTGCCGTGTTAGCTCCTCCGAAAGTGTGACCAGCTCGGCGGCGCGGCTCTTTTCCGAAAGATTCAGGATGGTCTCAAAGGTAATGCGATGAGCCTCCGCAAAGAAATCCGCGGGCCTCAGCACCTCCACCGCAACATTCAGGGCGCTGTTATCAAGCAGAATGGAGCCGAGCAGAGCGCGCTCGGCCTCTAGATTGTGAGGAAGGGACTTATCCAACACCGCGCTATCGGGCATGGAGCAAACTGAGCCTTTTCGAAGTCAATGAGCCAGGAAGAGGTCATTATAGCAGGCGACCGAACCAACCCGGCGCCATTCGTAGAGTTTTTTTCGAGAATGCAAATTTCAGGAGAAATAAACGCACTCCCACCGCATCTACTGCCAAACAACGCCACGTAGTCGCCACCCGATGACAAGATCCGCCACGTCTGCGCCACTAAGATCATTTGGCGAGCCCTTTGTCCTTCAGTATTCTTGGTAATCTCGAGGCGTATTCCTTACCTTCCGCGTCACGGACAAAGGCAGCGGTCAGCACGACTCTTTCTGGGGGTCTTCCCGTCATCGCCTTTTCAATTTCAGGGAGGTCAAAGCTGATTTCGACCGATTGGCCGAAGTCTAGGTACTTCGGCAAGCCCTTCGGACCGAGGTTGCTAATTGCTTGCGTGAAAAAAGGCCATTGCTCATCCGCAATCCAGCCTCGGTGATAGTCACGGGGCGAGGACGCTTGTTGACAGCTTTGACGACAACGAGGTGCCATGTCCCACCGCCAGGAGGGAATGCCATCGCGGTCCTGCAGTGAACGGCGATCCCGCGAGTACCTCTTATGAATTCCCTCGCGCCAAGAAATGTGGACAGAAGGGCACCGTAAACGGCGATGACCAATGTTATAAGTTCGGTACCGGTCATGGTTTCTCCCTGACCAATCGGGCGCTGCGACCAAGTAGCGCAGACCTCCGTCTTTGAGGTCTGTCATTTAGGGCCTACGGCCCGCGAAAGCTCATGAAAATCACTCGCGGTCAGGCGAGGGCGGAACCCATGACGTTAATTCCTTTGTTTTCAGTGCGGCCTAATTTGTGATCGAGCATTTTCGACCCTGCGGCTCGTTCTTTATGATGCCGAATGGCTGGCAGCCGTCAGCTCGACCGCAAAAGGTGTCTTCGATAGGAGCGGGGAGACTAGACCAAGTTTCAACAGGGCTGAGCTGAAATTTCGACGATTCATAGTCGTCCTTTCGTGGGCCGGATTCAATACACACGAGGAACGGCCTTGACTTCCTCTTGTTGCTGTTCGGAGGAGTGTTTGCCAAAGTCCTTGCTTCCACTCCACAAATGTCTCATTCCTGATGGCTGCGCCTCTTGCCAGCGGAGTTGCACCATACCTATTCCAACAGAATTGTGAGATTGGGATTCGGATAGATCTGGAAACTCCTCCAAATTCCATCGTCCGATAATTTAAGAGCCCGATCGTCCGGAACTGTTGTAGCCCTTTGAAATGGGATCTCGCGTATATTGACATGCAGCCGGCTGTATGCGGGTCGGTAACGGTCCATCGGTCCTCCACGCCAGGAAAGATCATCAGTAACCTGTACGGCATAGCGCTTCTGTAGCCGCCGAATCGATACCCGGTAGCGTCGTGGTCCGTCAGTTCTCCACAGGGGTTCGCCAACAACCTGTTTCCACAAGTATTCAAGGACACCAGCAATTTCAAACAGCCCAGACTCGATTCCACAGTAAAGGAACGCCGCTCTGGACCCGCTTCGATTGCTGAGAAGCAGAGGAAAAGAACCCTCGACGGCCGCTTTCGCCCACAGTAGAACTTGAGCTGACCTGGGGCGGGTGAAGATGACCGGCGGCTTAACTGGAACGGATTTCCCCCTCCACTGGAAGTCGAAGCCTCTGTTTTCCGCAGGCTCAAGGTATCCTGCACTGACAACCCCAAACAGGTCAGCAACCCTAGGGGATTCTTCGCTTCTCCCCAAACATGCTCCCCGTCCAAAAGCCAGAATATTTCCTCCCCGGTCCCAAAAGTTGAGAACTTTCAACCGGTCCTCGTTGGTCAAACTTACCCGGTCGGGAAGAATCAGGGCCCGCACGCCAGAGGGAATTTCCATCCACGTCTGTTGGTGTGCACAGTTCAAAAGTCGGCAGGGTGAGTAGCCAGCGGCGCGAAAACTGCTTTCAAGCCTGGTGACTTCCTGATCATACCTTTCAGATCCACCGGGCCAGCTTAAGTCGCCCGCATCGGCCGTCCCGAGTACAATCCCAACATCGTAAAAAGCCATCGAATCCTTGATGTATTCTCGCCGCTCCCGCAACCATGCCCCGACTTCCTCCAGCAATTCCATCGTCCCTTTGTCAGTCGCGCCGTTGTGATCCAAAGTTACGGCACAATAAAGATTGACTGCCCCACCCAGTACCGTAGCCGCCACGCGATCAATCTGGTCTTCGCTCTTCGCAGTTTTTACAGGGCCGGTTCCCAAAGGAGTGAACCAATCATCGGAAACGAGATAGCCGGCTTCCGCAGGCTTTTCAAACTGTGAAAGGACAGGAACTCGTTCTTGTTGCAAATCATCGGTGTGCATTTCCTGGCTAAAATAATCGACTGCGCCTGCCATTCCGATGGCCAGCCTCGGTCCTGAACCTAATGGATCGTAAGCACCGTTGTAGGTGACGACTGCAGAGGGTTGAAGCCTTCTCACGGTGGCGGCGACCTCCTGCGTCCAGTGGACAATGGAATCGACGGCAAACATTCGCCTTTCCGCAGCAGACGCCTCCTCCATAGACTTACCGTATTGCTTCCGAAAGGCCGCTTGGGTCCACGGGTCGTAGGAAATGGTCGGGTAGTTGGGAACGTCAAGCCACAGGCCGTCAGCTCCGTAGTCAACAAAGAGTTCGTGGATCTGCTCCAGTGCCTTCTCACGGAACGGAGAATAAATACTCTGCAAATTGGCCGGCCAGAACGGCGAGAATACAAGGGGTTCGCCCCTTTGATCCTTGCACGCCCATCGTGAAAATTCCGGGTTTCCGTCGTAGAAAGTATTGAAGTAGAGGATCAACCTTAGTCCTGCCCGCTTGCATTCAGGGGCGAGGTCAGCCAGAAAATCTCTTGACGTCCTAAAGGAGGTCGTCCGAGTCTTGTGGAAGACGAGACCGTCAATCCATTTGTCATACCAGATGATCTCCACCATGCCTGCGGCTTTGGCTTGGCCGGCAAGCTTTCGGGCGTCAAACTCACTTCCAATGCTTTGCGCCCACTGCTCTAGAGCGTAGTTGCGATGCTCTGGATCCTTAATGAATCCCACCATGAGGGATAGTTGTGGGGCACGGTAGAAATCCGCCGAATGCCCAATTCCTTCAGCGGTGCGGGCTTCCACGATTTTGCCGCCTGGACCTGGACGACCGTGGGGCCAGCCCGGCAAAAGGAGAGTCTGCTCGATGCAGCGATTCTCCTCGCTCCGGGCTCTCTGGGCTGGCAAAAATATTGGCATGCCGCCCAGTAGTCCTAAAAACCAGCGACGGCTCCACTTCATGGCTTGCTCATACCTCCGGAGGTCATTCTCTTTTCTTGCGCTTTGACGCGAACCTGCGGTGCGGCCAAGAATTGATGAACCATCGAATCGCCCTTGTTCGGCGAACTGCATTCGCGCCATTGCAAAAGAGCGTTCTTGACGGCAAGCGTCCGGCGAATTATGGATTTTCGTTCCTCTTTCTTCCCGCGAATCTAGTATCAAATTGCTGGCACATTGTCAATGCGTAATTTTATGTATAAAATGTTATTTTGTAAGCGCAGAGGCTCGGAGGAGGACGTCTTCATCCCCAAATCGGGATACCGGTTCTTCCAGACCGGATGAGGCGCTTCTGCGCAGTGTTGAACCGTTCGTAGCCTCCCGGTCAAGTGACTCAGGTTCGTGGCGGGAGGGCGAGGAAGGAAAAGGTCGTGAAAATCAGTTCCATTGAGGTCCGGGTCTGCAAGAATAACCGCTTAGCCATGGAAGATTCAGAGATGCGCGTCGGAGGCCGGTCGAGTTTTGATTTTCTCGTCGTCACGGTGAAGACCAACGAAGGCGTGGAGGCCACTTCGTTCGGTTTTGCGGGCCGGGGAGCCGAGATGGCCGGCCAAATTGCCGTATCCGCCCTCAAGCCCTTCTTTTTGGGCAAGGATCCGCTAGCAAGGGAAAAGCATTGGCAAGAATTCCGTATGTACGACCGCTGGTGGAATCACGTGCCAATCTATTCCTATGGTCCTTTTGATATTTGCCTGTGGGACATTGGGGCAAAGCTTGCGGGTCAGCCACTCTACAAATATTTAGGTGAGTTCCGGAACCGGGTCCCCGTCTACGCGAGTTCGTTTGTGTTGCCTACGCCAGACGGCTACGCTCGACAGGCCATTGAGGTGAAGAAGCAGAACTGGCACGCCTACAAACTCCACCCACCCGGAAGGCTTGAGTTTGATCTCGAGGCTTATCGTGCCTGCCGGGAGGCGGTGGGCCCGGCATTCAAGCTCATGGCTGACCCCGTAGCCGCTTATAACCATCAGCAGGCTCTCCGCATCGGCCGGGAGCTCGAACGTCTGAATTTTTACTGGTTTGAGGAGCCGCTTTTCGACGTTGACTTCAAGGGGCTCAGAGACCTGCGAGAGAAACTTGACATCCCCATCTGCGGCACTGAAGTGCTGCCAGGCCAGCATTACTCGACGGCTGAATGCATCACCAGCGGCGCGGTCGATATCGTCCGCACCGATGTCTCCTGGAAAGGAGGCATCACGCCGGTTATGAAGACCGCCCATCTTGCTGAGTCTTTCGGGCTACAGTGTGAGTTGCACACCACCATTTATCATCCCTTGGAGATCGTCAATCTGCACTGCTGCTGTGCGATTGCCAATTGCGAATTCTTCGAACTGCTCTATCCGCTTTCTTATATGGACTTCGGGATGAAAAACAAGATCAATATCGATGGTGAAGGGTATGCTCATCCGCCCGAAGGAGCTGGGATTGGAGTGGATTTTGACTGGGATCTTATCGACAACTGCACAGTGCAGCGATTGTAGCATGGCCCGCAGCCCTCATGTAGTTCCGTTTGCAATCTAAGGGATTGCTAAGAAATCATATTTACAATCAGTGCTGTCCCCTTAAAAGGCGAACAGGTTCAATTGGATACAGGGCCCGACGTCCTCGGACGAGAGCGTTCCAGAACGAGTGCTACGCCACTTGTTTCTCCATCTCGGGCGTGGACTTCATTCCCGGATACCAATGGTCGAAGGTTTCTCGGTATTCGCCGTTCAACACCTGCGTCCGCCCCTGCAGCAGCAAGTGGCTCCTCGTTCCCGTTCCACAAGTGCCACTTGATGCTGCTGATTTCCTTCTCCAATTGGCTGCCCAGCCCGACGCACTCCTCCTCCATCCCTCGGGCCATCTGCCACATGACGGTCAGCCGCATGGTCACATGAAACCAGTCCAGCAGATGTTCGCCTTTTCCAGCCGGATCTCGTGATGCCACAGTCGATGCAAAGGATGGTCGAAGTTGTAGTCGTACCAAAAGCATTCCTTGATTAAGAAATGGAACTCACTCAGCCGCGACACGGTTGTGGGGTCGTCATCCTCGGCGGAGCTCTCGGTGATGATTAGGGCCCGACCGCGGATTTTGACCCGGCGTAATTAGCGGTCAGTCCAGTTGAACGCGATCTGGATGGCTTGGTGGAGATCCACGATGGTGCTATCGCTACGAATGAGAATGCGACGCCAGATATGCAGACTCCGTTCGCGCAGAACAACGCGGAATTGATGGATTTGGGGGGAGTTGTTAGGTTGGGTCCTGGCGTGGCAAGGTTATCAAATCATCGCCACACCGCAAGGGTCTCAAGGTTAGCACTCGTTCTGGAACGCTCTCCAATTATTGCAAAGAACAGGTTGAATGATGACTGCAGTTTGTTGTATGCTCTGTCCATTCGGTTTTCGGCAAGCTTAGAAAATGACTCGCTGTTTTTTCAGTCTGGCCCTCCAGGCTGGGAAGCAGCCGGTCCAATGGCTTAAGGAAGGACTGCAACCATGAAACCTCCTCTCCGTCTGCCGGCATTGTTTTGGGCATCTTTTCTGTTGTTGTGTCTTCCTGCAAAAAGTGTACGGGGAGCAGGTCCGCCTGCGTTTCCTGGCGCTCCAGGCGCGGCGCCGCCGTCCGTGCCGTCACGGCCGCCCCGCGCGGGCAGCGTAATCATTCCCGGCCCTTTGCGATCCTTTCTGCGCATGGCGGGTATCAGCCAGAAGGTTTCTGATCAAGAAGTGCTGCCGCTTCTGGCCCGCAATGTGGCGACGGAAGGTTACGACCGGACAGGCAGGTCTCCCCGCCCGACGGAATACATGATCCTCTTGAAGGAATATCTTGAACACGCCCGGCAATTGGCGGCGCTGGCGGGTCCTCAAGGGACCATCCGGGTCTCCAGTTGCAGCGAGGCCCAGCCCTTGCTCGCGGCCATCGGCTACCGGCTGCGGCAAGGATGCGGTCCCCATGCAACCGTTGAAACCGCAAAGCCCAAGGCGGCATTTCTTACCATTGACTCCGGATTTCCCTTGACCGCACTGGAGACAGCCCTCCAAAGTGACAAGCCTTTTGTCTACTCTTACCCCACTTCACAAGTTCCTGTGTTGCTTCGCTCCCGCGATTGGATTAAGGCTGAGCGAGCGATAGAAAAAGAACGGAAACATAAAAATAAGGACAAAGTGACTGATGTTGTTGGCGTGCTGGTGAGCGATCCCTCTATGGCGCGGCTCTATTGGGCTCTGGCCCGGATGGATAACACCACCAGGACGTATTTGGCAAAATCCCCGGGCCTCAAGAAACTGGTTCCGTACGCTGGCGCTCTCGATTTCTACGGGAGCAGCATTTCCATCCGGTCCGGGCGTGTGGTGGTGCCCGGCGGGAGACCAGCGGAATCCGGGTGGAAGAATCTGGCGGACGCCAGTCCGAAAAACCCAAAGGCCTTCATCACCCACTTGCTCGACAAGGATGAAGGTTGGCTGGCAGCTTACTTTGACGCCCTTGCGCGGATCAGCGGGACGCGGGAAGCTTATTTCACCGGGCCCGAACGGCTTGTTCGCTTCTACCGGGCGCTGGTGGGACCCAATCCCTACCCCGCTCCGGCGCGTCCCATCTTCCGCCCGGACCCGGGGCTGCTGCTTCTGGTAAGCCGCCTTCAGTTGGAATCCACGGGTCAACCGCACATCCCGGGGAATCTGGAGGTATGGAAGCAACTCATCGGCGGCCAGCGCAACAGCCGTTCCAAGATTATCCGGCGGTGGGCGAGACGCGCGGGCCGCTGGACGAATGGCGATCAAGTGGTGGCCTGCATGTTTGCCCTTTCGCGGGCCAGCTCAGACGGCGGTCCTCTGCAGGCTTTTTTGCAATTGAGCGAGATTGACCGGAGGCGGTCCCCGCAGCAGCGTTTGGATCCGCAAACCGCCGCGCTGCTGGCGGAGAGGTTTTCCCGGTTTGGAGACCAGTACCTGATCTTTTCTGAGTTTCAGACCTTGACGAACGCCTCCATTGCCCGGTTCCTTAGCATCGCGAACGAAGTTGATCAGATCCGCGACCGCACCGTGCGAGCCGACGCCGTGGGCATTTTTCAGGCCAACGTTGGACTTTGGCAAATCCTGGCTCGTCAGGGACAGATCCCAACGGCTGACTGGAACGCTTCCTGGCAGAGGGTCATCGCTCCTTTTGCCGGAGTTGATTCTTCATCTCAACTCTTTGATGCAGCCCAAACATCGCTCGAAGGATTGTTCCAGGCCGCGGGTGAAACGCTTCCCCTTTCCCAGGACAACATAATCCATTTGCTCGCGGGCCCCTCTCAAACCAGTTCGGCGGGCCAGCGGGTCCGGGAAGTGCTGGCTTCCAGAATCCGCGGCGCCTTGGAAGCTCAACGCCTTGTTTCATTGGACACGCTGTTGGCCCTGGGTAGCCGGCAGAACGCTGCAGCACAGGGCAAAGCGGCTCCTCCGGACATGAGCCAATTTGCCGGGCAATTTGAAGAACTTCAGATGCCCAAGCCGCTTTTGATGAGAGGACAACAGGCCGAATGGACCGACGAGCTCTATGGCAACCCTCATTTTCTGTCGGAAACAGGTGCAAGTGTGTCCCGTATCATTCAGGAGGAAAGCCATTCCAAAGAGCTTGCCGGAGCCCGGGGCCGTCTGGTCCCGTTTCTCAGGGACACCCTGGTGGGTTTGAATTATGCATACTACCAGCCGCCGGGGGCCCAGATGCTCTATGACAACCCGCTGTTTGTCCGCTCCCATGACTTCCTGGGACAAAACATGATGGGAGGAAAGCAAACCTGGAGAGTCCCCATGGTCTTTGGCCGCGGCTGGACGCAAGGCAGGGGTGCTTATCTGGCCGGGTCGCTGGCTGACTTGCCATACGTGCTGGCGGATGTGGAACAGGACTTCATCGTACCGGAAAATGTTCAGGCCCTCATCTGGGCGGATCTGGTTCCCACGCTTCTTGAAAGTTCCGTTCTGCCGCGGTGGTGGGCGGTAACCCGCAATGAGCTTCACGCCGTGACCCTCTACCAGCGTACCGGCGGGGAGTTGGTCAAGCGCGCCGTGAAGAATGAAGAATTGCGCGAACGGGTGGTCAAGATTTTGTCTGATCGCATGCTGCCCGAAAGGCGGGATCAGATCGATGCCGCCCTTCTCGCGGGCCGCGATGGGCAGGCTCTTTTCCTGTTGTCTCCGGCAGAACTGTTTTACCTGGCGGCAAGGGTCAGACGGCAATTTCCCGGCGAAATCGGGAAGTCTGGAGAGGCTGGGCAGGAACTGGAAGGGCTTTTGCAACGCTATCCGGACGAAACCAGCTACAAACGCCTGTCGGAAGATTTTGGAACGCCGCACCCTGCGTTGGCGGATACGTATGGCTGCGAGTTGCTGAACGTGAAACCGTTCCCCACTTTCCTTGGCTACTCCAGCCGCCTGCTGGCCGAATCCTGGCAGTCCAATAATTTGTACTGGGCCCGCCTGGCGGATGAAATGGGTTATTCGCCGGTAACGCTCAATCTTCTGGTTCCCGAGCTGACGCGCCGCATGATCGCCAAGATCTTTGCCACCGACCTGGCAGACCGGCCTGCCCTGCTTCGAGCCCTGCGGGAAACCGGCGAAGATTTTCGCAGGGGCGAGTTTGCATCGCTCGCCCGGGGGAAGTGACTCCCGGGAGTTGACGTCTCTCAGCAGTTTTGTTGACTTCAGAAACGCCCGGCTGGCTTCGGAAGAGGCAGCGGCGCTAACTGGGTAGAGGTGGCCCGTGACCATACGAAATGGATTCTCTCCGCTCGTTCTGCTGAGCGTGCTTTTCTGTGGCGCAGCTTGGATGCCCGCCAAGAAATCCGCAAACGCCAAGACCGTTATTCGCCGGCAGGTGAATTTGGTCCAATTGGATGTCGCGGTGACCAATAAGAAAGGGAACTACGTTGGCGGTCTCCGGCCCTCGAGCTTTGCGGTTTATGAGGATGGGATTCGCGAAAAACTCGCAACCTTTGGAGAAGAGAGTGAAGCCCTGCAAAGCGTCATCAACCAGTCTCCGGGAGGGGCCAAGCCCCGGCCGGCTCAGCTCTCTGGAAGTTCAACTCCAACTTTGGTGGCCAGCCATAGCGTTTTCATCCTTTTTGACACCAGTAACTACATGTACCGCAGTTTTGTCTTCGCTCAGGATGCTATCGCTGAATTTGTCCGGTCTCTGAATACCTCCGACCGTTTGGCATTCTATTCCTATAGCCGCGATCTTTCGAGGGATGCCTTGCTCACCTCCGACCGGACGCAGGTCCTGAGCGGCGTCCGGGCGACCGTCGCCGGAGATGACGCCGCGCTTTATAATTCTTTGCTGCTGACCCTCAAAGATGCCGCCCGCTTCTCAGGCCGGCGAGTGGTTGTGGTGTTTTCGAACGGCCCCGACAACGCCAGCGTCGTGACGCCGCAGGATGTTCTGGGCCTTGCCCAGTCGGAGGGAGTCCCCATTTACATGGTGAGCACCCGCAAGGCGTTACTTGACTCTTTTTCAGCCGGTGTTTTTGAACGGATCTGCGCCAATTCAGGCGGTAAGGCTTACTTTGCAAAGAATTGGGAAGAGGAGCAGAAGGCTTTCGCTTCCATCCAGAATGACCTCGCGCATCTCTACTCACTCAGCTACTACCCGCAGCCCAACCCCAATCGCGGCTGGCGCCGGATCACGGTGAAGCTGGTGGGACCGCATCTGAAGAAATACCGGATCCGGACACGGAGCGGGTACCGTCCTAGGGCAGCTTGGCTCTTTGGGCAGGTGGATTCCAACCCGTGAGTTATGGCGGATGGCTGGAGTGCGGCTAATCCCGAATTCATAATTGGGTGAGCACTGTTCCGTTCTAATACCAATGCGCTTTCATCTTGAGCCTGAATACATAAGAGCCCGGCGGGTGGAGGAGACACGGCTCTGCCACTCGCCCGGCCCGGGGCGCAGCCAGCCCCGCCCTTGCAGCCTCTGTATCTTTCTTTTCCGAAAGCCTGGGTGGTTAGAAGGTACACGCAAGTCCCCATTCACTCCAAGGTCGCCGGCGCGGTTCTCTGGAACGGGGAAGAACGAACCAGCCGGCCAGCCTGTTAGAACCGAAACGGGTTCGGTTTCGATTCCGGCCCGGCACGCTCAGGCGGCGTACCCGGCCGTAGCCCGCGAGGTAACGCCCTTTCCCCTCCGGCGGGCCGGAAGTGGGAGGAGCGGCTGCTCGATACTCCGGCAGCGGGAGCCAACGCTTCGGTTGGAGACCGCAAACGGGTGACGGGGGATGCGGGCCCCGGCATACCTTCTAGCCACCCAGGCTCTCGGCGGCGACAAGGCTGCGGTTGGCGCGCATTCCAAACGCAGCCCGGTTCGATACCAAATCCACGCTAACACGCCGAAATGAGACAGTGGCGACAAGCGAGACAAGTGAGACGGTTTATTTTCGCGGCGCGAAAACCGTGAAGATTCAGGCAGTTGCAGAAGATTTTTCGGCGCGCGACGGCGATTGAGGCCGAGTTAGGCGGGGTAAGTGTATCGATTTGGGACACTGCGATGGCGCAGTCGCCAAGGTCCACCGCTTTCGGAAACATTGTATTCGTCTCATCTTGGAAGCGAAATAGAACAATCCGTTAGATTGAATTGGGCTAGACACAATCGACGGAGGAACCAAACAGCGCATCGTGAAATTAAGGGTAGATAGCACAATCTGCAAATCTTTTACTCTAAGATGTTGCACAATCGGGATAGGGGGAAGCCTCACGGCTCCTCCCCTCCCACACCACCGGACATGCGGGTCCGCATCCGGCGGTTCGGTGGGTTGAGCTATCGAGCGACCGTCAATCACGGAAGGCCGTGGGAGTCGCAGTAAGCATTGGGCAGTGCGAGGGCGAGGGCCGGGCTGCAGGCCAGCCTCCACTGGCCGTGCGCGCTACCCGGCCGTTTTCGCGGCCAGATCACAACGCACGCCCCGTTTCCGCAGTTCCACAAAATACACCGACCCGCGCTTCCACTGCTTCCAGGTCGCAGACCTCAGCCTGCGTCGGGTCCACTCTTCAAGGCTCTGCAACACGCTGGGCGTTTCACACTTCCCGAGGTAGCTGATCCAGCCCCGTAAGTAGCGGGCCAGTTCCTCCGCCATCCGTTCCGTGCTCACGCCTCGCGTCCGGCTCGTTAGCCAAGTTCGTCACGAAGGGGGCGAGAAAGGGGCTAAGTGATTTA
>CALCEB010000015.1 GCA_937900045.1 uncultured Acidobacteriota bacterium | reverse complement strand
GGCCGCGCGCCTTGATGAGGCGGTAGATTTGCAGCGTGAGCCGTGCTTTCAGGAGTTCCTGTTCGGGATGGGGAAGACCGAGATCGGCGAACACGTTCCCGCTACTCTTTTCTGATCTGACAGGCATTCTTGTTCTCGTGGCCATGTTAGTTTTGGCTTTCTCTGTGGAGACGTTCGGTGGTCTAGAGCCCCAAGAGGATACGCAAGCGATCCTCGACCTGCTGCATGGTGTCCTCTGATACTCGGCCGCGCCGACGCCTGAGCCTTTTCTTGGATACGGATCGCACGTTTTCACATTGGATAAAGCTGCGGACCACGAGACCGCCTTCGGGAGGCGTAACCTGGACGTGCCAGCGCACTTTTCGTTCGGTTCGCGTGATCGGGATGGCGACGACGAGTTCGGCCGGGCCTTCATTGAAAAGATCCACGGATAGGATGAGGGCGGGTCTGGCGCCCGCCTGCTCATGTCCTCTGGTGGGATCAAAATTCAGATCCCATACCTCTGCCCGCGATGGCTCGGAGACGGTCATTCTTCAGCGAGTCCGTCAGCGAGGGTTTGCTCCCAGAGGTCTCTCTCCTTAAGTTCGTCTTTCCACGCCTTTTTATCGCGTTTCAGAGC
Organism: uncultured Acidobacteriota bacterium; assembly: GCA_937900045.1. GTDB lineage: Bacteria > Acidobacteriota > Terriglobia > UBA7540 > UBA7540 > CALCEB01. The sequence goes on along the minus strand of CALCEB010000015.1, from coordinate 3,067 downwards.
AGCAAAATCCGCATTGGCATCACGCAGGAATTTGTCGCGCCGGTAGCGCTCAATGGCTTTGTCCAGAACCGCCTGCATGGAGTTATCCTCCTCCTCGGCGAGCTGACGCAGCAACTCATGGGTATGGAGGCTGATTCGGACGTTTGGGGTGCGGTTTTCGGACTTCATAATCCTAACCCTAGCATGAGTGTGATGTTTAGTCTACGATTCTGTGAACTAAAATGCATACCTTGCTCGGCCTCAAACTTAAAGTGGTGCGGCAGGATGCAGTCGTGCACCAGTATAGAGATAAGGGCACAGTGCCAGCACTGCCGCAGAACGCGCGCTTTAAGACACCCGCTTCAATCCTCGTCCGGCTCAAAGGCCGGGTGCTACGTTCCGTGTTTAATCTCAAGCCTGCCATAGGCTGCGGAGACGATAAGGTCGTCGCGGCCGAGCCTGTCGGTATTTTTCCAAGTCTCCCCGTCCCTGTAACTGCGCTCGCGGCAATGGCGGGTTGAGCGGCTGACATAAATCCTCCATTCGGTTGTTGGCGGTGTTCGCGTCGCAGTATAGCGACGGCATCCGCAATTGCAACAATGGAGTTTACGCCCTGCTACGGTCTCGCCGGACGAAGGCGGCAGTAGCGTTTTCAGCGGTCGGGCGGGCATGATTGCCCCCGTTCTCCCGGGCTTTGTTGCTCACTTCCGTTAGACGCTACGCCGTTTCCTCAATTGTCCATCCGCGCTGGATCGCCAACATCGCCCAGAAGAAATCCGCGCGGCTGATGTCCGGCCCGGGCGTCCATGAGGCGAGGAAGCTTCGGTCCAGAAGCGGGTTCATTGACGTGCTTATGGCAGATCCCGGCGTGCAATAGCGTGCGATGGTATACGGCAAGAGTAGCGACTTTGGTATCGGCGGCAACGTAGAATCTGCAAGTCGCGGATATCATGAGGCGGTCCTGGGTTCGAATCCCACCCTCTCCGCCAAAACTTCACCCACTCCCGCATTGCTATTTCGGTCGAACCAGACCCTTTTACTTGACCGATTTGAATCCATACTGGTGATAGATGGCTTGAGCCTCGGGTGTTGTGAGATATGTGACCCAAGCTTGCGCGGCCTCCCGGTGCTGTGCCTTCCGCAACACACCGGCAGCGTAAATGGCAGTGGTGTTTTGATTCGCAGGAATTTCTACGCCACCAATGGGATTGCCGATTCTCTCCTGGAACTCGACTTCAGAGGCCCAAGTGACTCCGGCATCGGCTTCCCCCTTAATGATGCGCATGGGCGTCTGGCGGTGGTGGATGTGCGTCAGATAGGTTCCGCCGCTTTGCGCCTTGGTCACATACACGCTCCGGTAAAGCGCCTCACCGCCTGCTTTGCGGAGAGAGTTGCCGATCTGTCTCGCCACGCCTTCCCACTTCGGGTTCGGCATGGAAACTTTAACGTCCGGGCGGGCGAGATCTTTGAGGGAGCGGATGCGTTTCGGATTCGCAGCGTGGACCATGATCTCAAGATCATTGGTGGCATATCGCACCGGTTTTTCCACCATTTGCCGGCGCTCCATTTGAGCGAGCCCGCGGGCGCCCGCTTCGAAGACGTCCGGCTGCGCCCGCACGGTGAAGTTGCCGAGAGTGAGTGTGTCATGATTGGCCATCTGCTTGCGCAGGATTCCGGGGGGCAGCGTCTCGTAATAAATGCGTCCGCGAAGTTCAGGGTGCTGTTTTTCGAACCCGGCGATCAACTGCGGCAACACGAAGAATTGATTGCCGCCGATGAAGAGCACCAGCTTGGCGCCCTCTGGATTTCCGTGCAAATCGGGAACATTGTCCACGTCTTCTACCGGGAAGACGTAGCCCTTGTTGGTGGCCGGGTCATTTGTCCCTTTGCTCCAGGGGGGTGAAGTTTGCGCAGGCAGTGAAGGCGCGAGCGCGGCACAAAGTGCTAACAGGGTCACGATTCTCCAGATTTTTTTCATGATTTCCTCGAAGCTTCTCCTCCCGGTTCATCTTAAACCGTGATGTAGCTATAGTGGCCTTCACTTTGCAGCAAAGCGATGGCCGCCACCATCGAAGCCACAACCAGGACTCCCGGCAGCGTATGAGCCATCATGTCCTTGACGGTTTCCTCCGGCTGCTGCGACAGTTTGAAATGCTTGATGAGCACGCGGGACTGCTCTTCCGTGGCTGTATGGCAACTGAGAAACTGCACTCTCCGGGCCTCGAGGGCCTGCATGCTCACGTCCTGGTAAATCGAGCTTTCGTCATTCGGATTCTTCGAGGCGTAGTGCAGCCCTGCGCCGGCCTTGCTGGGATAGAAGGGATTGCGCGTGGCAGGCTTTCCGGTCTTCGGATCGTCCACTTTTAGCCATTCGCCAATGCGATAAGTCTTCCAGACGTAGTCGTCGAAGTTGAGGAGATTGGCGGGACCGTGCAGCGCCGCGACAATCTTGATCTGGTCCCCCGGAATCCCGAAGCCGAAATGCAGGCCGTTCAGCGAGTTCTTGATGTTGTTCAAGAACTTGCCCCCGCCAATCTGAATTTCGTCATAGACCTGCTTCACGCGCGCCGGTTCTTTCAGCAGGCGGTTGAAGTCAGCGATCTTCCAGTCTGAGCTGGTATAAACGAGCTGAGCGTTGGCGGCCGAATTCGTGGCGCTGAGAGCTGCAACACCCAGGGTTGCCTTGCTGACGAACGACCTGCGAGTGATAGGGATCACGGATGTCTCCTTGATCGTATGAATTTTCTTCTTGATTTGGGGTTTCTCTTCGCCCGCCGGGGTCTGGGGTTAGGGCTGGGGAGGCAGCAACGCAGAGGTTTGTTTCCCGGAGACCCTGGGGTCTTTCGAAGGTATCCAGGCCAGGACCTGCAGAGTTTAGAAGGCGTGTACTCTGCGCTACCGGCTCGTTGCCCACCGCGCCGACCCTTTGGTATCGCTCAACATCGGCCGGGGTGATGGAAGGAATTTTCTCCATTGCTTTTCGATGAATGGTAATTCAAGCCAGGCCCGCATGTCCATCGCTAAGCGCGCTGGACAGCGGTTCCGCATCCGAGGCAGGAGGCGCGCAAAAATAGCGAGTCCGGGCAGT
>CALCEB010000014.1 GCA_937900045.1 uncultured Acidobacteriota bacterium | reverse complement strand
ACAGGGTAAGCTCCTTGCAGCTTACAAGATCAGCCAGGCTTCTCCTGGCACTCCAGACGTCGTCTCTTGATGTATGCGCTCGGCATGACCGTCGCGGAGTCTCGGTCAGTGCGCATGGTGTTCTTGGGCCGCGTGCTGACGGCGCACCCTCTTTGAAACGGGGCGGTGCTGTTCTAAGGCCGGTCCTGTGCGGTGTGATCGATCCGCAAGACTTCGATGCTCTGCTCTCTGACGCGATACACGGCGATATAGGGCAGGGGAGCGAAGAAAAGCTCCGGGTTCCTTGTTCGCGTCCGATACGGCCACGGTGCGGCAAGGCTTTCAGCGAACAGATAGCCTCATACAGTTTGCGGATGGTCGGCTGCTGGTAGTGGGGATGGTGATCTTTGAGGTAATTGCTGATGTACTCCAGGTCCGCTGCGGCGGCGGGCGTCCAGCGGATACGCATTTTTATGAGCGCAATATCTGCTCTAGCCGAGCGTCCATTTCTTGTTCTTCAATAAACTCGCCACGGTCGGCCTGTGCGATGCCTTCACGCACTGCGGCCCGAAAACGGACGTCTTCCTCAAGCACACGAAGCGCGGCATCCTTCACCAGTCGCTCGGGGTCGGTGCCGGTCGTGGTCGCGATCTGCGCAAGTTGCGCTTCCTGCTCAGGCGTGAAATGGACTTGCATCACCATCAGAATACAGGAAAATCTCGTTTGTGGCAAGTTGTACAATAAACCCATTTCGGTGCGCCAAGGGCTAGGCATCGTTCAATGGGCGTGAAGTTCTTCGAGGCGCTGTCGCCGAACCTTGATCTTGCTTTCGTCCTTTCGGGCGGCTGCCAAGTCATAGGCAAGCTGCATGCGCAGCCACGTTTCCGCCGTGCTGCCGAACGCCTTGGCGAGCCGGATCGCCATCTCCGGGCTGATTGCAGCCTTGCCGTTGACTACGTTGTTCAGGGCTTGCCGGGTGACGCCAAGAACCTTGGCGCCTTCCGTTACGGACAGGCCCAAGGGTTCAAGGCAAGCAGTTCGTATACTGCGTCCGGGATGAGGCGGGTTTTTCATGGGCATGGTGTCTTTCCTTTCGTTGCCTAGTGGTAATCAATCAGTTCAACGTCAAACGCATCACTGCCTTGAAACCGGAAGATGATGCGCCAGTTGGCCCGAACCGTCACAGACCACAAGCCTTTCAAGTCACCTTTGAGTGGATGCAGGCGATAACCCGGAAGGTTAAGCGCCTGCGGCGCGTCGGCCTCATCGAGGCGAGCGAGAATGTCCTCTGCGCTCTTGCCTCTTGAACCGTATGACCTTGGAACGACCGGGCAAGGCCCCTTGGGGTGCCGTGGTCAAAGAGAATGCGCATCAGCGGCGCACCGAAGCTTCCAGGCTTCGCGCAGCAAAATCCAGGACGGCCCTGACCTGTTCCCGCGTCACATCGAACTGCTCAATGATTTCGTCAATTGCACTGGTGTAGCACGAAGCCATCGGGATGAGGCGGGTTCTACATGGGTATTGGCGTTCGCTCCTTTTAGGCTGAATTTCTCACCAAGTGGACGGAAGGGCGGGGGTTAAAACCCTGCCCTTCCGTCAAGCACCATCGTTGGTGAGAAATCCGGGTTAGCGGCAACACTGTTGGTCGCCGGTCAGGGTGTGCGCCAGCCGCAATACCCAAATGGCCTCTGCTATGAATTCACAGGGCGGCCCATCTCAAGGCGCGAGCCGGCGGCAACGGGGTGCATCGAACGGTAGAGGGTACCGGAAACCTGCGCCCCAAACAACAATACGGCGGACGAAATATAAGCCCAGGTCATGAATGCGACCATGGCCCCGATCGAGCCGTAAACATGCCGGTAATTCAGGTGGAGGAGGATCAACGTAAAGATCCATCGCGCCACCTGCCAGAGCAACGCGGTGAGGGTTGCGCCCGGAAAGACTTGCCGCACCGGGATACTCCGGTTGGGAAGGAGATCAAACAACAAGACAAAAATTCCGAGGGTTATAAGAAAACTGACAAGACTCAGCAATCCACGGTAGAACAGGCCCGTGGCGTAGATCATGAAGTGTGGTTCCACGTGGCTCATCCACGCGCGGATGTAAAGGCTCACCCCGATCAATCCGCTGGTCGCCAGAATCAGAATGCCGAAGAGGATCGCCATGCCCAGCGCCACAAGACGCCGCTTGACCCAACCGCGGCCGGTTTCGATTCCCCAGGCCCGGTTAAGAGCCTTCTCAATGGGAACGAAGACGCCCGAGGAGGCCCAGAGGAGCAGAAGGAATGAAACCAGACCAACTCTTCCAAAAGCCCTGCTGATGACCACGAGGTTTTGCAGGATGAAGTCCGGCTTCATGGGCAGCACTTCGCTCAAAATGGGCGCCATCCGCCCCGTCAGTTGGTGATGCTGGATGTAGAATCCGCTCATGCCAAGCAGCAGAAGCAGGAAAGGGAAAATCGAAAGGACGCTATAAAATGCGATGGACGCTGAAAGCTCAATGGATTCTTCGTTGTAAAACCTGATGAAAGCCTCTTCTAAGACAATTGCAATTGAGGGCCTTGCCCTTGCGTCTGAAGTCTTCTTCTGAACTGCGGATTCCTGTGGCATGAATTAAGCTTTCCTGATGCTCGGAGCATATCATAACCAAAAGAAGGCTCGGCGGTCCAAGGCATGTGGGCGGATCCGGAGCGCAGGGCAATGGCGGGAAATTCAAAAGGTGGGTTAGTCTCTTGGCAACGGCGAAAGAGATTGAAGAGGAGCGCGTGAAGGTCCGGCGGCTTCAGTTCACCATGGATTTGATTTCGAGCGTCCTCATGCAATCCAGCTTGACGTGGGACGAAGCGGCTGAACTAATTTCAAATGCCCGCCAGTTGGCGCTGGGCATGTTTCCGGACAAGGAGCTGGCCTTTGAAATCATTTACGCGGCGCGATTCCGCCGGATCATCGCCGAAAGGTTCAGGTTAGTCTAGCCGGGATTCCCGCCCGAGACAGGCGGCGAGCTTCCCGGTGCGGCTTCAATGGAACCTGGAGTGGCTACGGATTGAAGGTTGCCCACAATGTCCCCCACCAGCAGTTCCGCCTTGATGCGCAAGGGCAGGCGTTGCGCGTCATCGCTGAACCAGATCAACATCCTCCCTTTCTTTTTGTACAAATCCCCAAACACCCGTGGCTCCACGCGGAAAGCGAACCGCTTGCCGAGCGCTGTGTCGATCTGCTCGCGAGCCTCGACCTCCGCAATCACATCATGGGTCTTCGATCCATCGTTGACCGGGACGTGAATTTGACCGCCCACGTGCATCGGCTGGCGGCGAAGGTAGTAGAAGCCGGTGACAATGTCCTCAACACAAGCAGGAATCGCGTTTTCCGTGTGCTTGGGTGGATCATGAGGCTTGGTCAGGTCCCTCTCGTCCAGGATGGCCACCCGCCGCGTGCTGTCGAAAACGATTCGCGTCTGTTTGTGTCTTCGCCCTTCGTTAATCTGCTTTGATATTTCCTGAGAGCACAACGACTTGGAATCAACAATCGAACGGAACTGGTCATTCAGATTGTAAATGAGGGAGACGAAGCCTCGTGAGTGCGCGGTGGTCAGAATTTGGAGCGCGTCCCGCCCATTCTTGCCGGCTTCTTTGGTGACAGCTGCCGTGACTTGCCCAGCAGGGAATACGGACCAGGAGACATTGTAGACGAGCCTTTCTCCAGGACCGAAAGGCAAACCTGGCGGCTGGAACGTTGAAGACGGGACGCCGCCGGAAGCAAGCGCGGCGACCAGAAGAAACGAAACCCTGAGGGGACGGAAACTCATCATTGGTTTAGACGCAAAAAGGACTCAAAAGGCAGTCCGGTAGACTTTGCTCATAGAACGATTTTCAGAAGGAGGATCAGGCTGATGACCATAAACCCTAAAGCCGCCTCATATTCTCGATTCCTTCGATATCCTTCCCAATCGAATTTGAGTGCGCCGGGGGCGATCCCTGTCACCTGAGGCAGGAACAGCGGCACCCGTGCGGAGTAGTCCTCATACTCGGCTCCGAACTTCTTCCGCAAAAACCACTCTTCACGCCGCATCACGGGTAGATAGACCGCCAAGAAGAGGGCCACAAGGACGATTCCCAAAATGAGATAACCTCCTGTTACGGCAAAACCCACGGCCAGCAGGAAACTGCCCAAGTAAAGTGGATTTCTGGTCACAGAATAAGGTCCAGAGGTGGCCAGTTGCAGATTCTTCCTAAGATGCCCGGCGGCCAGCCCTCGAATGGCCAGTCCAGTCAGGGCGATGATTTCCCCGGCAATCAGGGTGGCCCAAGTAGGTTTTGAGAGAATGAGGAAAATGACTCCGGTCACAAAGCCCAGCGGCACGCGCCAACGCGCAGCCCAGGCTCTGTACCGGCTATTCATTTCCGCTCCCCAGGCGCTGCCGGACGGCCCTTATCACCTGGTCTACCTCAAGCCCCTCAAGAAAACCCGGGCGCCGTCTCCCGAATGATTTTTCCAGACCGCCAATCAGCGCAATATCCTTTTCACAAAACGGACCGTTTCGGACCGGATCGGTTGGCCCATGCAACGCCACAATCGGAGTGCCAACCGCTGCGGCAAGGTGCATGGGACCCGTATCGCCGCCGATAAAGAGCGAAGCCCGCCGGACAATCGCAATATACTGTGTGATGCTGGCCGGAAGATACCCTGCCGCCGGACATTGTGCCGCTTGCAGAATGGCCAGGATTAGGGCCTCTTCGGAGGGCGACCCGGTCAAGACGATTTTCCAGGGAAATTCCGCCCCAAGCCTCTTGATGAGCGCAGCATAATTGGATGGCGCCCACCGCTTGCTGGACCAACCCCCGCCAGGACTGATCAAAACGAATGACCCGCCGCCGGTTCCCTTCGCTTGGGCCTTCGCATATTCCTCATCTTCAGGGCGCCGGGGAAGCGGGAATTGCCACTTCGTCGTCTTGGCGCCCAAGTACTCTGCCAACCCGAGGTTGGCTTCAATAATATGCCTCCGTTCTTGCTGCGTCACCTTATCGGTATAAAAGATTCCCGCCATCCGCTCGCGCAACCAAGGTCCTGCAAATCCCACACGCTGTCGCGCCCCGCTCGTCAAGGCGATCGTTCCGGATTTAATGAGGCCCTGGAAATCAATTGCTGCGTCAAAGTGAGCGCTGCGAACTGCTGAGAATGCATCCTTCACTTCCCGGAACGTGTTCAACGAATGCAACCGCCCGCGCCAGCCAAGTGTGTCCACTTTCAGAATATGCCGAACGTAAGGATTGCCTTCAATCAGGCAAGCATAACGAGTTTCGATCGCCCAGGTGATCTCCGCTGCGGGAAAGGATTCACCCAGGGCGGCCACCGCCGGGAGCGCGTGCACGATGTCCCCGATGGAGCTTAAACGAATAACCAACAGCTTTTTATTGGATTCATCCATGCTCGGAAATTTACCGGGGGTCTATCGAGTGGGCGATCCCAAAAACTTGAAACTGGAAGCATAAAGAAATCGCGCCGGTTTGTCATGCCATTTGTTAATGTTGCCAATCCCCGGTTTTGACGGGGCTTACAAGAAATCATGACATTATTTCTCTCTACTTCCTGATGCCATCTTGTGACAACCGTTACGCCCCAATCAAGCTCCGGCCAACGGAGTGCAGGTTTCCCGGTGGCGCCGCGGACGGTTGTCCCCATTCAGTTTTCCGTTTGCTTTAGCCCGTTTCATACGGTAATTCCGGCGTCGGCGGCGTGCTTCCAGCCAAACCACCCCGCTTCCGAATGCGCCGGGCTCGCCGGACCAACTCTCACTTCAGGTAGGCTTCTTCGCTCTTGGCTTCCCGGAATTCCAGGCCCGCAAAATCAGGATTGACAAACCACAGCAACTACCGATACCGTAACGCCCTCAATGAGAATACTCGTGATTGGATCAGGGGGCCGGGAGCACGCCCTCACCTGGAAGCTTCGAGAAAGCCAATTGATGGAGGAAATCTACTGCGCGCCGGGCAACGCCGGCATCGCCCAGGAGGCGGAGTGCCTGCCGGTAGATATGTCCCAACCGCAGGCCATCTTTGAAGTCGCAAACCGCATTCACGCGGATTTGACCGTCATTGGCCCGGAGGCGCCGCTGGCGGCGGGGGTGGTGGAAGAATTTCAGCGGGCCGGCTTGCCCATTATTGGGCCTACGCGCGCGGCAGCCCGGCTTGAATCCAGCAAGATCTTCGCCAAGCAGTTCATGGAGCGCCACCAGATTCCAACCGCCGCTTTCAAAGTGGCGGAGAACTTTGAGGGCGCCATCCGGGACCTGGAAACCTTCGGGCTTCCGGTGGTCATCAAAGCGGACGGCTTGGCCGCAGGTAAGGGTGTGGTGGTGGCAAAGACTCGTGAAGAGGCCGCGAAGGTTTTGGATGACTTCATGTGCCAGAAAACTCTGGGCCACGCCGGGGAACGCGTGGTGATAGAGCAAGCGCTGCACGGTGAGGAGATGTCGTTTATCATCCTCACGGATGGCCGGACTTATATCCCGCTTGCGCCTACGGAAGACCATAAAACCCTCTATGATAATTCCGAAGGGCCAAACACCGGCGGCATGGGAGCCTACAGCCATGATTTGATTCTGCCAGAGGCTCTTCGCCAAGCCATCCTGCAGATCATTGTGCAACCGACATTGGCAGGTCTCGTAGCGGATGCGTTGCCCTATCAAGGCTTTCTTTATTTCGGGATCATGGTTACGGCCACGGGTCCCAAGGTGCTGGAATACAACGTGCGGCTGGGCGATCCGGAGACTCAGCCCATCATGATGCGGCTGCGCTCCGATTTGGCGGAGCTGCTGATGGCCACGCGCGATGGCCGGCTGGCCGCGCTCGAAGCCCACTGGAGTCCGAATCCAGCGGTGTGCGTGGTATTGAGCTCCAGAGGCTATCCGGGCAATCCCGAGACCGGCAAGGTGATTACCGGCTACGAACCTGCCGAAGGATTGATGGGCGTCAAGCTGTTCCATGCAGGCACGGTAATGCGGGATCATCAACTGGTTACAAGCGGCGGCCGCGTGTTGGGGGTCACAGCCGGTTCGGAGGATTTACCCTCTGCCATCGAGCGGGCCTACACCGCGGTGAGCAAAATCCAGTTTGAGGGCATGCACTACCGCCAGGACATCGGCATGAGTGGCCTTCGCCGTCTTGCCCTCATGCCACGAGGCGCTGAGGCCGCTCCCGGCGACCGCCTTCGAGTGTAGGGGCAAGAGCCCTTGTGGCCGCCCTCGGCCAGGCGTGGCGCCGGCCCCTACCTATAATCCAAAACTCCCGGGAAGGACTATGGACGAAAACAATAAACCTCTTGTTGGAATCGTGATGGGCAGCGATACGGACCTGCCGGTGATGTCGGAAACGGCCCAGACGCTCAAGAAATTTGGCGTTCCGTTTGAGATTGATATCACGTCCGCCCATCGCTCGCCCGTCCGCACTTCGGAATACGCTCGCACCGCCATCGAACGCGGCCTGAAAGTGATCATCGTCGGCGCGGGAGGCGCGGCGCACTTGGCCGGAGTGATTGCTGCTGAAACTACCCTGCCCGTGATCGGTGTCCCCATGGCCACCACCACGCTCGCCGGTCTCGATTCCCTGCTCTCCACCGTTCAAATGCCGGGCGGCGTCCCCGTGGCCTGCACAGCCATCGGCAAGCCCGGCGCGGTGAATGCCGCCATTTTCGCCGTGGAAATCATTGCCACTTCGGATGCGGAGTATGCGCGCAAGCTGGTAGACCACAAAGAGCAACTAGCCCGCTCCGTGGCCGAAAAGTCGGAAAAGGTGAAGAGGGAATTTAAGGTCTGATCGGCTGCTATGGTTCCGGCATTTTCAACGGCAGGCTTGTCCAAATCATAAGAATCCACAATCAAGAAAGTGCTGGCTCCGCTTACCGGGGCCGAGCCATCAGGATTTAATGCCTTCTTTACGTAGATAAGGAGAACCCTCGGGGGGATTTCAATTGAGTTTCAAACAATCGCACAGAGTGCGATTTACCCCTTATTCGAAGTCGTATATGCAACAGGGGTGGCTTGGGGGTTATTCTCGGTGGAAGGCGGGATCCCAAGGATTCTATTTACCTCATTGCAAATCGCTTCCTGATCATGCTCATCGGGGACGATCTGTGCGAAAGTCTTCTCGGAAGCTGGCATTAACGTCATAGGACCTCCTTAGGATCGCTTTACGCCATCACGGAAGCAATGAGGGCCAAGTATCCGTGTGTACGCAAAGGCCAACCTTGCGACCTCATCATCCGTAAAGTGAGTTTCATCTTCATTGTTGGCGCTGTCAAAGTTAAGCACTCCAACTATCATCTTCGCGTCCCAAACGGGCGTGCTCAAAACCGAATGAAGATGCCCAACCACCTTAACCTGACGCCGTTTCAAGCGGCCCGCCGGGGCCCTCAAATCCGAACGCTTTGAGTCAAAAACGGTTGCCGTCGCCTCCGACCATGCCCATCCGCAAGTGCCCTGTCGTTTGCCCCAGCGGCAAGTCTTCTCGGCGTCTGTGTAAACTGCACCACCATCACACGCAGTGTACCATATGTAAAGCGCCCTAAACAATAGAAACCGCTGCGTAGGCAACATAAGATTGACTCGAACGACAGGGTTACCTCTCCAGCCCTTCCGTGAACATAACTGGCGGTAGTCATTCAGGCACTTCTTCAATAAGCCTTCGATCACTTCTGTTCGATCGCGGGCGGCTGCCTGACTTGCGGGACTCGGCCATACCAACCAGAGTTGCTGCAACAGAAATGCCACGCTCAAAGCAATAAGCAGCCGGAGTTGCAAGCGATTGCTGATGTTCCACCCAAGCTTATCTTTCAGAAAGCCAATCCAGAGCCACGCGTAAGCGAGAAACAGGGCCAAGAAGATTTTGCCGGCAGCTCTAAGCATTGCGATTCCTCTGAATGCACTCCTGCGCCAAATACACAAGGCCAACAGCCGAAGTATATGTTTATCACACCGGTTTACGCCCCGAATTGTCAGGATGCTCCGTGCCAAGCCCCAGCAGTCTATCAGTAGTGAGCAGGAGCAAGAATGAGAGATCCCTGTCGGGGAACTGCATGTCATCCACCCGATCGGCTCGGAGGAGCGGTTGGTAGCTTCCCCACGGTGCGCCTTTCCTCCAGCACGGCCCTGCCGAGCGACGCTCCCGCAGTCACCAAGCGCAGGCCCGGGCGTTTCCACACGGGTTTGGCCTCCCGCATCTCTGCAGGAACGATCTTGGCAATCGCTTTGCCGTGGCGCAGGATGCGGATGCTCTCGCCTTTCTCGACGAGATCCAGAAGCCCCGACGCGTTCTTCCTGAACTCGGTGAAAGTGACGGTCTTCATCTTCTATGCCTCGACAAAAACACAAGAAACAGTACTTGAATGTGGATGAGTGTGCAATCTCAGCTCAATCTGGTTAGTGCTAGCGCATCGCCTGGATCGCGGTCAGCACGGTGACGTTCACAATGTCCTCGACGCTGCAACCGCGGGAAAGATCATTGGCGGGTTTTGCCAGGCCTTGCAAGATGGGGCCGATAGCCTTGCAGCCGCCAAATCGCTCCGCCAGCTTGTAGGCGATGTTCCCCGCGTTCAAATCCGGAAAGATGAAGACGTTGGCACGGCCTTCGACGGCGGATCCCGGAGCCTTCCGCGCTGCAATCTCCGGAACCACGGCGGCGTCAAGCTGTAATTCCCCGTCCAAAATAAGGTGCGGAGCGCGGACCTTGGCCGTCTCCGTGGCCTTTCGCACCGTTTCTATCAGGCGATGGTCCGCGCTGCCTTTGGTTGAAAAGGAAAGCAGGGCGACGCGAGGCTCGACTCCCAGGATGGTACGAGCGTTTTCAGCGGTAGCCAGTGCGATTTCCGCAAGCTGTGGCGAGGTAGGGTCCGGCACGACGCCGCAATCGGCGAACAGGCAGGCTCCGTCTGCGCCGATGGTGACCATGGGGGACACCATAAGGAAAAAGCTTGAGACCAGCGTGAATCCGGGAGCGACACCGAGTGTCCATAATGCGGCCCGGACTACGTCCGCAGTGGGCAGCAGCGCCCCGCCCACGGACCCGTCCGCATCCCCCGAAGCCACCATCAGCCCTGCGAAAATATGGGGGATTTTGGCGGCATCCAAGGCTTCGCTTTCCGTCATGCCGCGCGACCGGCGCCGCTCGTAGAGAAGCCGGGCATAGGCCCTTAACTTGCCACTCGCCGCGGGGTCAATGATTTGCATTTTAGAGAGAGAAATCCCCATATCATGCAATTTGGTCCGAATCTGGTCTTCACTCCCCAGCAGAACCGGGCGCGCAAGGCCCTTACTTTCAAGCACATCCGCCGCCTGCAGGGTGCGGTTCTCAGCGCCTTCAAACAGCACGATCCGCGGGGGATTTTCCCGGGCTTGTTGTTTCAATCTTTGAATGATGTTGTTCATGGTCCTTTGTGCCGGCTAGTCCCAGTGCTTGATTCGCCTCCTAGCTTAACGGCAACTGTCGAGGCCGTCGAGGGAAAATCGAGACCCTCGGGATGTTCGTGATAGCCCAAGGCCAGCCGACGCCAAGCTAAACCGGACAACCCATTTGTTTTGTGCTAAATGCTTAACTTTGCGGAAAAATACTTGTTACCCTTTTAGATTCAATATTTTACAAGAATTCTTAGCTTTGATTTTTAGCTTTTTTCTTCAAGGTTACCTTTGTTTTCAATAAGATTTAGGGTTGGTAATGAAAGGAATCTCTTAGTACTCCAATTCGATCTTCCCAGTACGATCCTGGGACTCTGTTCTCCTGGCTTCAGGGCATTGTGTATCCGCGGCATTGGCGCGGCGAGCCTCAAGCGCCACCGTGGTTAAAGACTTTAAAATCATAGGAATACTCCTTTGCGAGGAATTTGGAATGGCTTACAAGGAACAACTGGCGCGCCAGCCACAAAAGTTGGGCGCTACGAGGGGTAACCAAAGTTGTATTGAATGGCAGATGTTTGTCAAGAGGAAAGATTGCTACTCCATATAGGCTTTATTGTAGGCGAAGAAAAGACAAAAGTCAAGGACCTCTAACGTTCGCTTACCGCGCACTACCCGCCATCTCCCGGGGTTTAGGTTCTTCATCTGGGCTCTTGACCTGTTTAGCAGAGAAGTCAAGAAGGCGCTGGGCCTTGACTCTATCCTCCTTGACCTTCAGGCGAGCTTTGTATGCCAGACCAAAGAGGAATACGGCTGCCCCGAAGGATGCAACGGCCAATGCGCTCTCAATGGCTACGTCCATTTTCACCTCCTCCTTTCAAGTACTATCCTGAAGGTTAGTAGAATGAATGCGAGACCGAATATTGTCGCTATGCCGCGTTTTGACAATCGATGTTGGAGGTACGCTTCAAGAGGAACGAAAACAAGTACGAGGACGGCAAGTTCACGGAGAAACTCAGCGAGCATATCCAGTACGTCCCGCTTCTCTCCAGGCACTATGTTCCAAGCCCCCTTTTAACTGTCTGAAACTTGTACCACAAGTTTGGCTCATTAACAATCCATTTAGTTGGATGCGTCTGGGTGGATAGATAGTTTCTCGGTGCCCACTGCTTTTCCAGGTGGTGTAATTGCCAAGCCTTCCGTTTTGTGAGTTCAAACGTAATCGAGACGTTTGCTGACGGCTCGCTCGCCACTCATCACTCGTCACTTGTCACTCATCACTGTCCTAATCATGTCGCAGCGCCACCATCGGGTCCACTTTCGTCGCACGCCGCGCCGGGATGTAGCAGGCGAGCAGCGCCACGCCGGAGAGCAGGGCCGACACGCCTACGAATGTCAGCGGATCGGTAGGCTTCACGCCATAAAGCAAACTCGACAAGAAGCGCGTCAGGCCCAATGCTCCAACTATTCCAATCCCCACGCCGATGAAGGTGAGAATCATTCCTTGGCCCAGCACGAGGTGGAGCACATCCCGCTTCTGCGCGCCCAGCGCCATCCGGATGCCAATCTCGCGTGTGTGCTGCGCGACGGCGTAAGACATCACGCCGTAAATCCCAACGCTGGCCAAACCCAGCGCCAATGCCGCAAAGATGCCGAGCAGCAAAGCGACGAATCGCGGCTCGGAGGCCGACCGGTACACAAGCTGCTCCATTGTGGCGACGTCAAACACTGGCAGCTCAGGATCAGCGGCTTCTATTGCATGCCTCGCCGCCGTGACGATGCTGGCGGAAGTCGAAGCCGTGCGTACCACGAGCGTCAGATCTCGCATCAAGAAGAGTGCGGGTGCTTGGTCGTACGGAAGGTACAGCGCCAGCGGCGATTCTTCACCCAAACCTGCCATCTTCACGTCTCCCACCACGCCCACGATCCTGTACCAGGAATCATGAGAAAACCCCGGCTTGAGGTGTTGTCCGATGGCACTTGCGTGCGGCCAGAAGTACCGCGCCAGGCTTTGGTTGATGATTGCCACGCGCGGTGCGCCCTCAGTATCATCCACGCCAAAGAGACGCCCCCGGATCACGGGGATGCCGAGAGACCGGAAGTAGTCCCCTGTCACGACAACTTTGGCGGCTACGGCGCCATGCGGCGGAGTCGGCTGACCTTCGATGGTGATATCACCGTAAATTCGCTCGGCGCCAAGGGGCAGCCCGAAAACGCCGCCCCCGGAGAGAACCCCCGGCAGTCCGTGCAGGCGATGCAGCACCCGCTGCTCAAATGCGATCATCTGATTCTCGGTGTGATAGCGCGATTCGGGCAGGTCCACAGTCATGGTCAGCACCTTCTCGGCACTAAACCCCCGATCGACGCTCATCAGGCGGACGAGGGTTCGCAGGAACAATCCCGCTCCCACCAGCAGGACCAGTGATAGAGCGATCTCGGCCACCACGAACGCGTCCCGAACCCGGCCACGGCTCGCGGATAGACTTCTCCCGCACTCCTGGAGAGTCTCCCGCAAATCAGGCTTGGACGCCCGAATTCCTGGCGCCAATCCGAAAATCATTCCTGCCAGAAGTGTGACACCGAGCGCAAAACCCAGTACCCAGCGGTCGATTCCGAGTGATGCGACGCGAGTGGCGACACTCATTGAGTAGAAACTGCTCGGCAGAAGGGCGAAGGAAAAAGCGAGGAACCAGTGGCCAAAGGCAGCGACGCCGAGCCCTAAAGCGCCTCCGAAAGCTGCCAGAAGCAAACTCTCAGTCAGCATCTGAGCAATGATCCGCCGCCGGCTCGCCCCCAGCGCGCTGCGAACTGCCATTTCATGCTGTCGCGTAGCGCCGCGCGCCAGAAAAAGGTTGGCTACATTCGCGCAGGCAATCAGCAACAAGAGGCCCACGGCCCCGAGCAGGACCAGGAGTTCACCCCGAAGTCCATAACCCATCGCCTGAGTAAGTGGAACGAGCGATACCTGAATGCCGCGCCCGTGGTGCCGCGCCCGATCGAGGCGTCCGTCAATAAGAGCCACATCACTTCGGGCCTGATCGAGCGTGACGCTCGGCTTCAGCCGCGCCACCAATTGCATCGTGGCGTTGGAGCAATCATCGGTGAGCGGTACCGGCGTCCAAAACTCCGCCTCGTTCGGAAAATCGAAGCCGGCCGGCATCACGCCAACCACGGTGTAAAACTCGCCGTCGAGTTTGATGGATTTGCCCGAAATGGCCGGATCGGACCCAAACCGGCTCCGCCACAGCTTGTCGCTCAGCAAAACCTCGTGGGCATTTCCCGGCCTGTCTTCGTCGGGCTGGAACGTGCGTCCCAGCGTCGGGGCGATTCCCAGGAGTGGAAAAAAGCCGGCGGTTACCTGGGAGCCTCCGAGCCGCACTGGCTCGCCAGCGCCGGTGAGGTTAGAGGTTTGTCCGCTGAGCGCGGCGATTCCCTCAAAAACGTGGTTCTGGTCGCGCCACGCGGCGTAATCTGGGCCGCAAATGGCCATGAGGCCAGTGTAATTGAAGTGCGGGATGGTTCCCCACCGTGTGACGAGCCGGTCTGCATCGTGAAACGGCAACGGGTGCAGTAGCGCCGCGTTGACGATGCTGAAAATCGCCGTGTTCGCACCGATGCCAAGCGCGAGCGTGATCACGGCAACCGCCGTGAAGCCAGGGTTGCGCCGCAACTGCCGCAGGCCGTAGCGCAGGTCTTGTATTAGTGTTTCAAGCCATGCGAAGCCCCACATATCCCGGCTCCTTTCACGCAAGAGAAGTGGATTGCCGAACTCGCGCTGGGCGGCATAATGTGCTTCTTCAGGTACCATGCCATCTTCGGCGTGCGTTTGCGCCCTCAATTCCTGGTGCAGGCGCATTTCTTCTTCTAGATCGCGATGGAATTGTCCGCGGCGCAAGAAGAACACCAGCCGCCGCCACAACTCACCCAGCCATTCCATGATTCACCTCCTGGAAGCAGTGGTCAGTGATAAGGGATGAGTGACGAGCGGTGTTGAATTGATTCATCGGCTCATTGATTCACTGCTCTGCGGGGGCGCCAAATCCCACTTTTCAATCAATCAGCCACACCGTGATCCGAACTGCTGCCAGCCGCCACTCATCACTCGTTACTTGTCACTCACCACTTGTCACTGTTTCTCACGCCGTCTGGATCACCTGCTGGACCGCCCCGATCACCCGCGCAAACTGGGAAAGCTCGGCTTCAAGCTGCTTCCGTCCCGCCGCCGTCAGCCGGTAGTAGCGGGCACGCCGGTTGTCCGCCGTCCGGCCCCACTTTGCCGTCACCCAGCCCTTCACCAGCATCCGCTGCAGCGCCGGATAGAGCGAGCCTTCCTCAACCTGCAACACGTCCTGGGAAAGACGCTGAATCGCATTGGCGATTTCGAAGCCGTGCATCTGCCCGCCGCGAGCGAGCGTCTTCAGAATCATCATGTACAGCGTGCCGGGCGGGATTTCATCTCTGGGCAAAGGAACGACCTCAACACATAGGTAGTCTATGTAACGATAGGCCCGCCTGCGCCTTTTGTCAAGGGGTTCAAGTGACCGGTAGTGACTCAGTTTGGCGATTCTTTATCAGTTTGTTCCTTTATCATCATTCCCTCGAAAGCCGGAATCCACGATATCGGGACAGACGTTGGAGGAATGGATTCCCGTCTTCGCGGGAATGACAGTCTGTTAAGGTGATGTGGTCGGGGTGGATTCCCGCTTTGTGCTTTCGCGGGAACAAGCTTCGCGGGGAAGATGGCGGAGAACAAAGTCAGAAAACATCAAACGGGGTAACCCCCGGAAATCCAGCGATTCCGCATTCATACTTTCCTTCCTGATTTAAGCAATTGATTCCGGGTT
>CALCEB010000013.1 GCA_937900045.1 uncultured Acidobacteriota bacterium | reverse complement strand
AGCCATGCCAAATCCCAAAGCAAGGAGAAGCGGCTTTAGCCGCTGAGGGCCTCAGGGGCTAAAGCCCGAATCTCGGGACCACCGCCAACGGCATGGCTGAAGCCATGCCCTGACGGTGCGCCCAACGACTTAACATAGTAATAACTAGTAGACTTTTCAAAGCTGCGACATTAACCCTTGAGGAACTTCGCTGGATTGACAGGAGTCTGGTGGACTCGCACTTCGTAGTGTAAGTGCGGCCCCGTGGTGCGGCCCGTCATGCCCACGGCCCCGATCACCTCTCCCCTTTCCACTTCCTGGCCTACCACGACGAAGATCTTGCTCAGGTGGCCATACGTGGTGGTGATTCCTGAACCGTGGTCAATGACGATTTCATTCCCGTAACCCGCCTCGGCACGGCCGGCGTTCAACACGATGCCATCTCCCGCTGCTTCAACCGTCGTACCTTTTGGCGCAGCAATATCCAGGCCGGCGTGAAAGGCGTCCTCGCCACTGAAGGGGTCCATTCTTTCCCCGAATCCGGCGGTCACTTGCCCCCGAACCGGCCAGAGCGAAGGGATGCTTGCAGGATCAAAGTTCGGGTTATGGAACAATCCGCGCGCCATCGGCGATGAGACCGGGCTGAAGACAGCCTTCTCGATCAAATTAAAAGCGTAAAGTGAAGCGTTATAACTGGATTCAACCGTAGAATTGCTCTGGGTGGCAAGCGTAAAGACTGCTTGCGGAAAGTGCAGCCGCCGCCGGCCGAACCCGTAAGTAAGGGCCACGTCCGAAGCTAGCGATTCCAATGAGACCAGCTTCTTATTGGTGTGGTCAACCGTGGTTTCCAGGCTGCGGTTCTGAGTCTTCAATGCCTCGCTTTCCAAGCGAAGGTTATTGTATCTTGAGACCTTCAGGAGCATTCTGGCATAGCTGTTCGCTAGTGCCGTGATTCCCATGATTCCTGCCACGCTCAGGGCTAATGCCAGATATAAGGCATATGAGGGAATGGTGATTCTCCGGAGTTTGCCACGGGGTGCAACCACCAGAAATGTGTAGGATTTCTTGGGCATAGGTTCGCCTCCAAAAGTGAGTTGGCCGTGCCACGCTATCCCACGGGTTTATATATTTAGTCTATTAGGACTGAAATCTTTCGTGGCACAATCATTCTTTAGTATGAAAGGCAAGATGCTATTCGCTGTAGACACTTACTGTCAAGCAATTTTGTGCACAGCAGTGTAATTTATGCGCGATTATCAGTCTGTACAGACCATTAAAACGTTTTGTCCTTGGGTCAATCGAAGTGCTAAATCTTGTTCTGAGCCTTAATTTTCGCGGGTCGAACGGAGGAATCGCTTGCATGTTGCGACGCTCCAATTTAGTCAATTCCAAAAATTGAATTCATCTTCAATGCCCAGTGACTTACCGAATTCTATGCGCAATACCAAGTCTTCTTATGGTTGAGAACGGATACTTGGCTGAATAAAACAGCAGAAAAGTGCGGGAAACAGCGTGTTCAAAAGTGAAAGCCAATTCGTTCGATGGCTTCAGTCTCATGCAACGCTGGCGGGAAGCGAACTGCGTCTGGGGATTGGAGATGACGCCGCACTGGTCCGCCCCCTCCGTGGGCATGAGCTGATCCTAACCACAGATCTCTCGGTTGAGGGCACTCACTTCTCGAGCGATATGCACCCGGCGGAGTCGGTGGGACACCGGGCGTTGGCTCGAGCCCTGAGTGATATCGCAGCCATGGGTGGGAAGCCAAAGTTTGCACTGGTTTCGATCGCCCTGTCGCGGAGGTATTCCGGCGAATGGATCAGGGATTTCTATAAAGGACTCTTCCGGCTGGCTCGCCGGTTTGGCGTTTCTGTGATTGGAGGTGATACCGCCGTCCATCCGGGACTAACCATCGTGGATGTCATCGCCACCGGTGAAGTGCAGTACGGCAGGGTGATGCGGCGGTCCGGGGCGAATGTGGGAGACCAGATTTTTGTGGCCGGAAGACTTGGCGGCTCAGCCCTGGGACTGAAAATGCTGAGAGCCGGTACCAAGCACGGCTCGCGGGAAACTCAGGACGCAGCGATCAACGTCCATCTCTTTCCTGAGCCTCAATGCCGGCTGGGCGAATTTCTTTCTAAGAACCGGATCGCCACATCAGCCATGGACTTGAGCGATGGCCTTTCTACCGACCTGAGGCGCCTTTGCGAAGCAAGTGGCGTTGGAGCCCGCATCCATACCAGCCTCTTGCCCCTCGCCATCGCGCCACCGCGCTTCAGGCTAACCTTGCGCGAGCTTGAACGTCTTGCTCTGCATGGTGGCGAGGACTATAAGCTGCTTTTCACAGTTTCACCCCGGCGGGCGCGGAGTCTGCCCCGGAAGCTGGCGGGCATGGAAGTGTTCCGAGTTGGCGAAATCACAAAGGCCGGGGCTTTGGCGCTGGTCCGTGATGATGGCCGCAAGGAAAGGCTTTTGCCCCAGGGCTATGACCACTTCCGGTGCAGAACGAAGCGGATTGAGCCCCTGCGAAAACACGGACCCAGCTTTGGCTCAAGCTAAAGTAGACTGTCAATTGATCTGGCGCGGGGATGGCGCTTGAGAACTTCCTTGGCTGGGCTGAGCGGCAACGGCGGGCTTGGGGAGTTGCGCGTTCTGAGTCAGCGCGGAGGGCGCGATGGCTGCTCCCGGAGCACCCGTGAGTAAACTGGGTGTAGCTCCGCTTGCCAGGATTTGCTTCACCTGGCTGGGATTGGTCAGCAAGGGCGAGTCCGGGAAGACTCGCACGGGCCGGCCCTCCAACACGTGGCTCATGAAGTCCATCCAGATGGGCAGGGCCACATGGGATCCTTCCTCCTTGAATCCATGAGCCACTATAGAATCCGGATTGGCGGGTTGCTCGAGGGAGCGGCGGTCGTCAAATCCAACCCAAACGCCACAGGTGACGGTGGGTGAAAAACCAATGAACCAGGCATCAGTGAAGTCATTGGTGGTGCCGGTCTTGCCCGCGATCGGGTACTTGGCGGCCAGCGATCTTGCATGGACCGCGGTTCCGGAATTGATCACCTCACGCAGCATGGAGACCATCAGACGCGCATCCGGCGCCGGAAGAACATCCGTCACTTGCGGCGCATAATCGTCCAGCACGCGCCCATCGTAATCGGTCACACGGGAAACGGCGTGAGCGGTGATGTGCAGGCCGTCATCGGGGAACGTGGTAAACCCGGAGACGTGCTCGAGCAGAGTCAGGTCGGAGGCGCCTAGCGCCAGCGGCAGGTCCGGAACCAGGCGGGACGTAATTCCAAACTTGCGGCATAGCTTGATGACGTTGTCCACGCCGACATGGGACAGCAGCTTTACTGCTGGAACATTGCGGGACTCGGCGATGGCATGCAGCAGCGTGATGCGCCCTTCGAAGCGGTCATCGTAGTTGTGCGGCGCCCAACCGCCATAACTCACCGGTTCATCTACAATCGTGTCAAAAGGCGAGAGGCCGTCCAGCAGGGCTTGGGAATAAACATACACCTTGAAGGAAGAGCCCACCTGCCGCTCGGCCTGCACGGCGCGATTGAATTTGCTCTCATTGTAATCGTAGCCGCCTACCATGGCCTTAATGTCACCAGTGCGGTTATCAATCACCAGGATCGCGCCCTGAACGGTTGGATACTGATCGAGCGTGACGCGCAGGGTGTGGCCCTTGATGGACGTAATACGGAACAAATCAACGTCGCCCGGCGAGAACACTTCCGGTGGCGCCGCCTTCATCGTCCAGGCAAAATCCGGCGGCATGACGTTCGCCACATCCTGGCCGAATCGCACCCTCGCGTAATCCGGCTTCACCCCCATCACCAGGCCATGCACGAACTCGCCCACCGTGAAGGGCCTTGACCAGTCTCCATCCTGGTAGGTTGCAAGCGTGGCAGGCGCACCATCCGCCAAGGTTTCCGTTTTCTTGATGATATTCTTCTCCGGCCCGCGCCACCCCCGCCGCTTGTCATCTTCGCGCAGCCCGGCTCGAAGCGCATGCACCGCCTCATCCTGCAATTTCAGGTTCAGCGTGGTATAAACACGCATGCCGTCGGTATCGATGGCAGTGGCTCCGTACCGGCTTCCCAGGTATTGCCGGACATCATCCACAAAATAAGGAGCAATCTCCTTGTTCCATCGCTGCACGTGAAGGACCAAGGGGGCTCTTCGGGCATCTTCGTATTCCCGCCGCGTGATCTTACCGTTGGAAAGCATGGCTCGAAGCACTTCATTACGGCGGAATCGAGCGCGGTGAGGATGAAGCACCGGCGAATAAGCGGTGGGCGAACGCGGCAAACCGGCCAGCGTGGCCGCCTCCGGCAGGGTCAGCTCATTCAGGTGTTTGCCGAAGTAGTATTGCGACGCCGCCTCAAAGCCGTAGCTGCCGCCGCCCAGGCTCACCTGGTTGCAATACATGGTGAAGATCTGGGCCTTGGTGAAATGGCGTTCAATTTGAATGGCGAGGAGTGTCTCCTGAATCTTGCGCCGGAAAGTCTTCTGCGGGGTGAGGAAGAGCATGCGGCTGAGCTGCATGGTAAGTGTACCAGCGCCTTGCGCTTTGCGCCATTCCACCAGATCGGTGACGCCGGCGCGCACAATGCGGATCAGATCGACGCCGAAGTGGCTCTCAAAGTGGCGATCCTCAATGGAGAGGATGGCATTCCTCACTAAAGGTGGAATCTGGTTGTAGCTCACCATCACCCGCCGCTCCAGCGCAAAGCTGCCGATTTGCGTCCCGTCATCGGCATAGAGTTCCGTCATCACATCGGGACGGTAGTCGAAGAGCTCGTTGACCTGGGGTAGGCTGGAGGAATAGACGAAGACCAACCCTGCCAGCGCTCCAACGCCGATGGAAAGCAGCAGCAGCAAGAGAAAAGCGAGCTGTCCGAAAAGGCGATGGCTGCGAACGCGAGGGGCGGCAGGATGCGGGATTTGGTTTCTACTGGAGCCAGTGGCGGCCATAGTGAGGGAACTTTCCCTCTTTCATTTTAGGGCCGCATCGTTGCACCGTCAATCATTGCTCGGTAGCGGGTTAGTTTGCTGTAGCGGCGCTCGGAGCCTGCCCTGGAAGGGAGCGCCGAACTTGATTTCCCAACGATTTTCGGCGCTCCCTTCCAGGGCAGGCTCCGAGCGCCGCTACAGCAAACTGCGCCACTACCTATAGGAGAATTGCCTTCGCTCCCCTGCAGTGAAGCATATAGAATGGAAGATGGTCCAAGCGCCGGCCGCTCCGGCGCTCCGGATGGCGCCTCTGGGATGGATGCCTGCTTCGCTCTGGGAAAAGGTGCAGGAAAAGTTTATCCCCAAGGTCACCAACAGCGCCCATAGCACGAAATCTGACAGTTTTCCAGGTTCATAACCGTGAAAGGCGATGTTCGTTGTTCCAACTGCGGCCAGACAATCCCTCCGGGGGTCAAGAGTTGCCCTTCCTGCGCCCGCCGCAAGCAACGAGCGCTACGCCAGGATACGATCCTGGTCTTATGTCTTCCGCTCATTGCTGTGCTTTTTGCCATAACAGGTTTTGCCGTCAAAATGCACAACGCCAAGTGGCAAGCCATTTCGAACCAATGGGCTTCCAAAGGCGAAAGGGATCTCGAAGAGGACCGTCCCCAGCTTGCCGTTGACGATTTCCGGACCGCCTTACTTTATTCTGAGGAGAGCAGCCGGCTCCAACTCCAACTGGCGCGAGCCCTTTTCGCGGCCAATCACACGGAAGAGGCCCGGGATTACCTCTTGAAGCTTTGGGAGGACAATCCGGCCGATGGCGCGGTGAATCTGGAGCTGGGAAGAATTGCCTTGCGCGACGGGAACATGCCGCAGGCCATTCGCTATTACCACAGCGCCATCGATGGGGTCTGGCTGGATGGCGCCGGCGCCCATCGCCGCCCGATCCGCAAGGAATTGTGCCAGGCCCTCCTCGACCGCGGCATGAGAACGGAAGCCTTGGCGGAACTGGTGGCCCTCTCCGCAGAGACGCCGGACAACGCCCAACTGCGAGCCGAAGTCGGCTCGCTTTTTATGCGCGCTCAGGATTATGATGTGGCGCTGAAGCAATTCCAGCAGGCCCTGCGCCTGGACCGCCGCTTGGAAGGTGCCTGGAAGGGCGTCGGAGAGGCTGCCTTCCAGTTGGGTGATTACCGGATCGCCCGCCGCTACCTTCTTCACGCCCTCTCCCAGGATCCCAAGAACAATCGGATCGCGCAGATGCTGAACGTCTCGGATTTTGTGCTGGAAGTCGATCCTTTCTACCCACAGCTTTCCTCGTCGCAGCGAAGAAGGCGCGTGATCCGAGTCTACCGGCAGGCTGTGGCGAGGCTCAAAGCCTGCGCCTCAGTTCAAAATGAGAGTCTTGACGTTTTAAAACCGGTAACACCATTGCAGACCGCATATACTCAAGCGCTTAAATTGAATAATGAGGCCACGGAGAACTCGCTTCGGCGCGATCCGGACCTGGAGGACGGGCTCATGAATCAAGCCTTCCAGATGGAACAGGCTGCGGCTCAAGTCTGCGGATCTCCAAAAGGCCTGGACCAGGCAATTTTACTTGTTGCCCAAAGGAATGGAGGACCCCGGTAATGGGTGAAGGGGAACGATCTGGGAATGCGCCCGCCGTCAATGTGGAGGCGGGTGAGCCGCGGCCAGAGGAAATCTCATCCAGTGAATTGCAAACCGCCGGCATTCTTGGCGTTTTCCGCCGCTTTTCCTGGAGCGGCCGCGGTTACGGGCTGCGCGAAGGCAACCTCTTCTTGGTTCTTTCGGTCATTATCGGAGTCATTTCCGGCCTTCTGGTGGTTTGCTTCCGCATTAGTATTCAAGCCATTCATGTGTGGCTCTTCGGTCCTTCGCTGAATCCCCCCTGGCCCAGGCTACTCCTGGCCCCCACGCTGACCGGGCTGGTGATTGCGGCTCTGGTCCTGCGCTACTTTCGCCGGGTTCGTGGCAGTGGAGTGAATCAGACCAAGGCCGCGGTGTTTATTTATGATGGCTTCATCCCCTGTCTCTTATACACATCTGACGCTGCCGACGATCTTACGCGTG
>CALCEB010000012.1 GCA_937900045.1 uncultured Acidobacteriota bacterium | reverse complement strand
GTCAATTTCCTTACATCTCGGGGAAAAACACCCACAGATTGTGCTATAGAGCCGATTGATTCAGCGATGATAGTGCCCAAGGCCGAGTACAAAAACGACCGAGTCCTCTGCGTTGACTCTCGACCCAGCTTTGTCTCCTTATTTATCCACACTGGCACATGAATCATTTGGCCAGGATACTTTCGGTCCAGTCTTTGAAATATGCGCCGCTGCCGGGAATCGAGCGTTGTTACCGATCTGTAACTTACCAGAACGGTCCGGTGCCCTGCCCGCCCCGTTTCTAGGGCCCCCGCGAGGGAATCGAGACCTCCTGAGAACATTAGGACTCGATCCACGCCGTAGAAGGGCCAATCGTCAAGATCACCGAAGTTCAGGTAGTCCTGGAGGGTCTGATCTTGTTTAATCGGCAGAAATACAAATGAGTATTTGTCGTCAGAAAGGAAACTGAGGATTTCCCTTAGGGAATCCTGCACTTCGCTTTGCTGCCAGAATTGAAGGTCGCGCACTGGGATCACAAACGACAGGTCACGGTCCCACGCCTCTGTCGATTGGTCGTCGGTCCATTGCTGGCCCCGGTTAGTTGCGCAATCACCCGTGAACACGTAGGACGCGATTTCCAAAAGATCCACCAGCCTTGGGCAAACATGCTTATTCAGAATCTTCGCCACATTTTCCAAGCGAATATTCACGTTCCCATGCTGCCCGATGGAATCCAGGGCGATGATCTTTTTTCCATGTCCGAGCGGGTCGCCGCCGGTTGGTCTTGCGCCACTACACAGGAATAAGCGAGGCGCAATCATGACTCTGCCTTCTGCCGTTTGAGTCCCGACTGCAGCTTCTTCACGGCAACCGCCACAAATCGAGAAGCATTGTCTAGGTCTATCCCCTCCAAGTACTCGGTCTTCGAAAACCATTCACCACAAAAATCGCGAACCACTAAGGCGCTCTGCTCGCAGTGCACCTGCAGAGCCCTATTGAACGAAGACACGTCACCAACTTGGACGAATTTCCCGGCCGTTAACCTGCTGAGATAGAAATTCAGGAACCGAGAAATGAATCGAGCAAAGAAGACTTGTCCAAGCTCGGAAAAGCCCTTTTTGGTTGAAAGGGGACGTATTGCTGTCTGCAGTTCGTCCCGGCCACTTCCAAACAGCGTGACAGCCTCCGAGGCCGCAAGAGCTGAAATCGCGTCTCCTACAGCGCGCTGGGCGATCTCACTGATGTCACTCGGATGAGAAAATGTAGAGATATGACGATCGATCGCGCTCTGGAGTTCTATGGTTAGGTCAAAGACAGAGCTATCTTCCGAAAGCTCAATACCAATTTGTTGAAGAGCTCGGGACCAGTTTTCTTCCCGTGCCGACAAGGCGAGTTGGCTCAAGAGATAAAAGGCGTATCTGAGCCCTTGCTCGTTCACGGCTTTATTGAGCCCTACCTCAGCAGCCTCCAGAGTGCGTCCGGCGATCACGGCAATGCTTTCAGGGAAGCCGGATCCGCCGGGTAGGGTCACGCTTTCTAGCCTATCTAGCTCCGCAACAACCGCAGTCCATTTCCTGGATTTTAGAATTGTACCCAAACGGGTGTGGCCCATTATTCGAATGCCCCCTGGGACGCAATTACCGCGTCACCACAAGATTGTGCTCTGATGATGATGCCGGTTGCCGCGCTAGTCAAGACTTCCACTTTGATGGACTCACCAATAACTTCCAGAGATTGCAATGGAGGAGCTGGCACAGCCCTTCTGAGGTCTGCGATTCCGGAAAGGGGGATGCGCGGTAAAGGCGCCCCATTCATCAGCCTAAAGTGACACGTCACAATTTGATATCCTGGGGGCTGGCACGCCTTCCGACGCTGTTTCGCCACGAACCTTCACCGGCTGGGTGTTCCGGACAAGACCATTCAGGCTATTCTCCGGCACTCAAATCTTTCAGCCACGATGAACGCATATGCGAAATCAGTACCGCAGGATGCTGTTGAGACGATGTGTTCGTTTGCAGAAATATGCACCCAATATGCACCTCATTTAGGACAGGCTGAAAACTATGTCGCGCAACCCACAGAAAACAAATGAGAAACTAGTAGGCCTGGAGGGATTCGAACCCCCGACCCACGGTTTAGGAAACCGTTGCTCTATCCGTCTGAGCTACAGGCCCAGCTTTGTGTTTTCAGTTTAACCCATGCGGCTGTTCCGGCCAAACCTTGATTGGCGGCTTCTGGCCGAGATTGGTAAGCAAGGCTTGTAGGCTAGGCCCTGGAAAGGGTCACTCCGCATAACTTATTCTTCCCATTTTATTCAGTTTTCCCAACGGCGCTAAAACCTGCTGGTCCTCCACCCCCGTACCACTCTGTTGAACGGATAAATGGTTATTGAAGCAAGTTCAAGTAAGTGGAGCACCCCACTGAGCTTCTTATGACGCGGGCGAGGCGAGGCAGCCGGGCTGACCGGGTCATGAGGTTCGACTGCCTTTCAATATGGCCCATCTTCCATTCTTGAGGTAGTGAAATCGCCACGAAACTTTGTCCGGTGTTACACGTATTCTCCTACACAGGAGAAAACCGATGGCTTACCAAGTCCGTGCATTCACGATGCTGTTGATGACATTTGCCACCGCTCCCCTTTGTCCGGCGGCGCCCGCGGCATTCCCATTACAAGATCCCTCTTATCAGCAAGCCGTTCGCGACCTGAATCAAGGGGCGAGCACGCTGGATAGGACAATACTGACCCGCGCCCACGATACCTTCCAAAAGCTCTCTGCTGAGCATTCCTCCGACCCCCAAGATGCCTATCAATTGGCTCGAACCGATTACTACCTGGCGAACTATTATGAAATGATTGCAAAGAACAAGAAGGCTTTTGCCCAGGCTGTTGACGACGCCATTCGAAGTGCAGAGCGGGCCGTGCAGCTTGAACCGGATGACTCCAATGCTCACGCGCTCCTGGGGGATCTTTACGGCCGCAAAATCGGCTTGGGTGGCATCTTTGCGGGAATGAAGTGGGGCCCCAAAGGTGAGGAACAGATGAACCAGGCCGTGAGGCTTGATCCGCAAAATCCCTACGCTTACGACTGCATCGGCAGAAGGTATCTCTTCGCGCCGCGCGCATTCGGAGGAAACATTCAAAAGGCCATTGAGAATTTTAAGAAGGCCATTGACCTCGACCCCAAGTATGACGAGGGATTTGTATGGCTCGGGATCGCTTACAAGACTCAGGGCAACACCAGCGCGGCGCGCCAGAATTTCGAGCAGGCGCTGAAAATAAATCCCCAGAACGCCCAAGCGCGGCTTGAGATCTCCAAATTGGACGATCGTAAGTAGCTCCAAGAACTGCGGGGCGACTGCTCCAAGATAGCTTCCATAGGGCGACAATATAACGTCAAGAGGTAGTCGTGGCACAATTTGCTGTGGCGGCGCTCAGCTACAGCAAATTGTGCCACTAGCCACGAGGCAATACACCACTACCTGCAGCCTGGAATAATAGGACCACGCCAATTCATTAGCAGTAATCCATCTTTCCACACATCCGGTTCAGATTTGTGGCCCACCTTGCCACTGGCGTGCATCTAACCAAGCATAGGAGGATTACTATGATCGACCCAATAGCAAGGACTGGCAGGGTGGATTTTTCCTCAACGGACGCAATCATAACGAATTCAAAGCAACCGGCCAACGGCCAGAAGAAGGCAGCCAGCCAAGGGCGTCATGCCATTCGCGCGCTCTTAGTGGGCAACCGGGACATATTCCTCGAAGGTTTAGGCTATGCCTTGGAATGCCTGGGGATCAAGGCTGGCCAGGCGGCCGGCTGCTGCGAAGTCCCAGAGTTCATCCGCAAGCCGGCGCCCCCGGACATCATCTTCGCTAATACCAACCTTCCCGACGGCAATTGGAAGGACGTTCGGCGCATGGCCACAACGGCTTCCAGGACTGTTCCCGTGGTGGATATCCACCTCTATTTGAACGCGCTTGAAGGCGGCGCTGTGGACTTCATCGTTCCGCCCTTTCAGCCCCCGGATCTGGCTTTCGTCATAGAGAGCGCTCTTCAGGGCGGCGGATCAAAAAGGCGCCCCACGGCATAACCACCAGCGCAGGTCTCGCTCCAAGAGGATGCCCAATCCGAGGGACGGCTGGTGTATACCCTCTGGAACTTGACTCCAGATCGTGGGAGAATAGCTTCTGACAAGGTTCCGAAGCGGGGCTGGCCGGCCACCTGCGGATTTGTGGCCTGCTCCTCAGAACACGAATTGTGTTCCGGTCTTGCCGGTTTCGGACGCTTCCGCCGCGTGAAAATGGGCCCCGTCGCGACGCCCGTTGCCCGAACTGACTCGCTGGGTTTCAAGGCCAGCGCTGGAGGTGAGTCATGGGCGCGCAACAAACTGCTGCAAAACGTGCAAGGGTCAGACCGGAAGTTAAAGTGGTGCCCATCGAGACCTTAACCGGACGGGGCTCGGAAATCCATGAGATGGTTGCAAGGCGAGCCTACCAAATTTTCCTGGGGCGCGGTTGCGAAGCGGGTCAGGACCACGATGATTGGAAGCAAGCCGAAACCGAATTGACCTGCCGGATACCCGTGGGAGTGATGGAAGCGGGAGACTCTTTGATCGTTCACGCTGGGCTTGCAGGTTGCGGAGTGGAGCAAGTAAACGTGGCCGTTGAACCACTCCGGCTGGTGATCGCGGGGCACTCTGAAAGGATTGGGCAGAACCCGGTGCCGGCTCCCGTCTTTCAGATCATCCCATTGCCCATCAAGGTCGCCACTACCGGCATGGAAATGACCCTTGCAAACGGGATGCTCGAGCTGAAGCTGCCGAGGGCTTGAATTACAGCCGGCAAGCAGAGGGCCAAAGGCTGTGCGGCCCCGCGATGCATGTTCTTTTGTGAGCTGCAAGCGCCGGTCAGCCAGGGGCGCAATGGTAGGAACCGTTAGAAAATGTGTTTGTCAAAAGAGGGAGAGACGGAGACTCCGATGAGAAGAAAATGGGCAATATGGCCCTTGGTCGCAGCGATCTTGATTCAGGCGCCCACTGCTTTCTCCCAATCCAAGAAGGACCCCTCCAAAGGCATCACCTTGGCGGGCACGACCGAGGGCAATGTAGGCTGCGCCATTTTGGAAAAGCATATGCCCGTGAAGGGGAAACTTCTTTTTGCAGGTGTGATCTATGCCCGGACCCAATATAAGGTGGTTCAAACCTTCAATGCCAAACTGCCCAAACAAAAGTACACGGGTCCAGGCGACGTCAAGAAGCTCAATCAATTTGCCACCCAAAACAAGATCAAGCTTGTCGTCATTCCCTCCAAATACTCCCCCGGTCAACTGAAGCAGGCCCAGGCAGACTGCAAGCAATAGACCCGAAGCCGCCGGAGCAACTGCGTGGGTCAACGGTGTTCCCAGACCCCACAACGGGAGCATCCCGCCCCAACGTCGTGTTATGATTTTTCCCTCGAGGCGTCGAAAGAAACGCGCCCCGCAGGAGATCATCCTATGCCCAACCTGGTTCGTTGTGGAATCATTCAGGCGTCATGCGAATGGTCGCCGGAAAATAAATCGCTTGAAGCAATTAAAAGAGCGATGGTGAAAAAGCATCTTCGCCTGATTGAGCAGGCCGCGCGCAAGAAAGTTCAGGTTCTCTGCTTGCAGGAGCTTTTTTACGGACCTTACTTTTGCGCCGAACAAAACGCGCGGTGGTACGCGCTGACGGAGCGTATCCCGGAAGGTCCGACCATCCAAATGATGACGAAGATCGCCAGGAAACACAGGGTGGTGATGATTCTGCCCATCTACGAAGAGGAAATGCCCGGAGTCTATTACAACACCGCAGCCGTCATTGATGCTGACGGGAAATACTTGGGCAAATACCGCAAGCACCACATTCCGCACTGCCACCCCGGCTTTTGGGAGAAGTTTTACTTCACGCCCGGCAACCTGGGTTACCCGGTGTTTGAAACGCGCTACGCCAAGGTCGGCGTCTACATTTGCTATGACCGTCACTTCCCGGAAGGAGCGCGAATCCTGGGCTTGAATGGGGCCGAAATTGTGTTCAATCCTTCGGCAACGGTGGCGGGGCTTTCCGAATATCTGTGGGAACTGGAGCAGCCCGCACATGCCGTGGCCAATGGTTATTATGTCGCCGCCATCAACCGCGTGAGCCATGAGAAGCCCTGGGACATCGGAGAGTTTTACGGCAAGAGTTATTTTTGCAACCCACGGGGCAAGATCATCGCCCAGGCCAGCCGCGATAAGGATGAATTGCTGGTGGCAGACCTCGACCTGGAACTGATTCGCGACGTGCGGTCCACGTGGCAATTCTTCCGGGACCGGCGCCCCGAGACCTATACGCCACTGGCTTCGGCATAGAGTTACAAACTGAAGATGAAAGTTGGACCCCGGAGAACAACACCCTGAGCGATTCGTCTTATCCCAACCTTCAGCCCGCTGTCATCAACTCCGAAGGCGACAGCCGCGCCTGGCTTTGGAACAAGGACCTCGCCGCCATACCCCTCGCCCAGCGAACCTGGAGCACCTACCACTATGCGGCGCTCTGGATCGCCATGAGCGTCAATATCCCCACTTACATGCTGGCTAGTGGCATGATCGCCGGCGGCATGAATTGGAAGCAGGCCATCTTCACAGTCTTTCTCGGCAACATCCTGGTGCTCATCCCCATGTTGCTCATCGCCCACGCGGGGGCGGAATACGGCATTCCGTTTCCAGTGCTGGCCCGGTCGTCCTTTGGTGTATTGGGATCTAATGTTGCAGCCGTCTTGCGCGCGCTGGTGGCTTGCGGTTGGTTTGGCATTCAGACCTGGATTGGAGGTGAAGCCATCAATGCCACGGTAGTGGCGCTCCTCCCCGGCTGGAAGCACTTCCATGCCGCAGTCCCAGTGTGCTTCGCCTTCTTCTGGCTGCTGAATGTGTTGGTGATTGTGCGTGGAATCCGCACCATCCGCTTCCTGCAAAGTGTGAGCGCCCCGTTCCTGCTGATCATCGGCTCGGCCCTGCTGCTCTGGGCCCGCCAAAAAGCCGGCGGATTTGGTCCTATGCTTTCCACGCCGTCCAGGTTTCACAGCTTTCCGGAATTCTTCCGGTTTTTCGTCCCGTCGCTCACCGGAGTCGTGGGCTTCTGGGCCACTGTTGCGTTGAACATCCCCGACTTCACACGCTATGCCCGGAGCCAGCGCGCGCAGATCTTGGGACAGGCCCTTGCCTTGCCAACCACCATGACCTTCTATTCTTTTATCGGCGTCGCCGTCACCTCCGCCACGGTCATCATCTTCGGCAAGGCCATCTGGGATCCGGTCGTGGTTCTGAGCCATCTTGGCAATCCTCTCGCCGTCGTTGTGGCGATGATCGCCTTGCTGCTGGCCACGCTCAATGTGAATGTCGCGGCCAACGTCGTGTCGCCTGCCAATGACTTCTCCAATCTCTATCCGCGGCGCATCAGCTTTTTGGCGGGTGGACTGATTACCTGTTTTGTGGGGCTGCTGATGCAACCTTGGAAACTGCTTGCCAGTTACGGCAGCTACATTTTTGGCTGGCTCGTGGGTTACTCAGGATTTCTAGGACCCATTGCCGGGGTCCTGATCGCCGACTACTATGTGGTGCGCAAACGGTCCATTAACGTCGATGATCTTTACCGGCGCGGCGGCATTTACGAGTATTGCAGGGGATTCAACTTGCGGGCGATCGCCGCCCTTTGCTGCGGGATTGCGGTCGCTTTGATCGGCCTGATCGTGCCGCCTTTGCGCATGCTCTACAACTATGGGTGGTTCGTGGGATCCGCCGTCTCCTTCGTTGTTCACGTGATTCTGCACGCTCACACCTTGCTCCAAAGCGAAGGTGTATAAGGCTGGCCGGAATCCAGCTTTTGTTTGCGGGCTCGATCATTCCAGGACAGGAACGGTTCCGCGGTTTCCACTTCCTTCATCGTAATGCAACCCTCGACGGGACACACTAGAGCGCACAGGTTACATCCCACACATTCCTCCTCGATGATGCGCGGTACACGCAGTTTGCCGTTCGAGGCGGGATATTCCTCGATACATTGATGGGCGCCGTCGTTGCAAGCGACGTAGCAGAGATGGCAGCCGATGCAGCGCTCGGCATCGATGTCTGCGATGATCTTATAATTCAGATCCAGCTCGCCCCATTCGCAAACGTTGGGCACAGCACGGCCAGAGAATTCACTGACGCTTGGCGAACCCTTGGAATCAAGATAAGCGCCAAGCCCGTCGATCAGGTCCTCGACTATGCGGAACCCGTAGTGCATCGCGGCGGTGCAGACCTGTAATGAGCCCGCGCCGAGCGCCACAAATTCCGCGGCGTCCTGCCAGGTGGCGATGCCGCCAATCCCACTGACCGGAATCTTAACGTTTTTGGCGCACGAGGAAACCATGTGCAATGCGATGGGCTTCACGGCCGGACCGCAATAACCACCGTGGCTGGATTTGCCGCGCACCGTGGGCCGAGGCTCGAGCGCTTCCAAGTCCACGCCCATCACGCTGTTGATGGTGTTGATCAGCGAAATGGCGTCGGCGCCGCCCCGCTCCGCAGCCTTGGCCAGGTAAGTGACATCCGTGACATTGGGTGTGAGCTTGACAATCACTGGCGTGCGAGCCACTTCTTTCACCCACTCTGTGATCATCGTCGTGTACTCAGGAACTTGCCCGACCGCAGCGCCCATGCCGCGCTCGCTCATTCCGTGCGGACAGCCGAAGTTCAGCTCCAGTCCATCGCATCCCGTATCCTCAGTTCGTTTCACGATTTCATGCCACGCATCCCGGCGCGACTCCACCATCAGTGAAACAATCACGGCATGGTTTGGGTATCGCTTCTTTACGTCCGCGATTTCGCGAAGATTGTCCTCAATCGGGCGGTCGCTGATAAGCTCAATGTTGTTAAACCCCATCAGTTTTTGCAGTCCGTAATCGATTCCTCCGTAACGTGAGACGGTGTTGACGATGGGCTCGCCCACGGTCTTCCATACCGCGCCGCCCCATCCGGCCTCGAACGCGCGAATCACCTGCCCCGCTGTGTTGGTGGGCGGTCCGGAAGCCAGCCAGAAGGGATTTGGCGCCTTGATACCCGCAAAATTAATGCTGAGATCCGCCATCATTAACCTCT
>CALCEB010000011.1 GCA_937900045.1 uncultured Acidobacteriota bacterium | reverse complement strand
GCAGCCGCGTAACGGAAAAATACGTGAGTGAATTTATGAACCACTGTACTTAGGCTTTGTGACTTCCAGCAGACTCTCCATATTAACCGAAGCGATTGGTACACCGAGGCCCACCAACGCTACGACGCGAGGATCGCCTCCTCCCACACTCAATCCAACCCATGAACCAAACGAAAATCCCATCAGGCAGACAGGAGATCCCGGGAACCGGTGCTGGAGGAAATCGAGAGCCGCCCGAACATCCTCCTTCTCGCCCACTCCCCCGCCAAATCTCCCGGCGCTCTGCCCCACCCCTCGAAAGTTGAACCGCAAGGTGGGAAGTCCTTCGAGAATCGATGCTTTGGCCGCGCGAAACACCACTTTATTGTGCATCGTACCGCCATATTGCGGGTGAGGATGACACACCAGTGATACAAAGGAAGTGGAATTGGCAAGTTCCCATTCAAGGACCGCCTCAAGCTTGCCTTCTAGCCCTGGAATGAAGACTCGTTCGATCTTCGTCGTCAATTCTCCTTCATTTTTGACTTTGTATCCCGGCCCTCAGTCATCCTCGGTGTCATTTCATATGTTGCAGAGCACGAAATACTACCCTGAAACCCAGTAATCCCCGAACTCTGAAGGATAGTGTAGAATGGCCTGTGCAGCGACGGAAGATTTTTGAACACCGGGCGACTTTTTTCAAAATCTACTGGACACCGGGGGGTGGACCATCAAGCTGAGGCTTTTCATCCTCCTGATAATTGTAGCTGGCGGCGCGACGCTCTACTATCGCTACCTGCACAATCCCGTCAAGCAAACTTCTTCAGGCGAGGTCGCTTACTCTCTGCCTCCCAAGCTTGAAATAGAGGATACTCCTGCCGTCCTTCGCAGGACCGTTGCGACTGTCCAAAACGGAACTGAGCTCCATGTCATTGATAAGACAGAACATTGGGCTCACGTCAGGCTAAGGAATGGGGTTGAAGGCTGGGTGCCGATTGAGGCTCTACAAAGCGCGAAGCCATTCGATGAAGGATTAGCTCTCTTTCGTCAACTAGGAAAGGACCCATCCCAAGCGGCTGGTCACACCGATACCGAAGTGAATCTCCACCTTGAGCCGTCACGAAGCGCTCCGAAACTCGCTCACTTACCTCAAAACCTGCATATCGAAGTTTATGACCGCAGAGTGGTAGCTCGTCAGCCCCAGCCCAGACGAGGCGGTGGGAGCGGAGTGAAGGATGTGTGGTATTTGGTACGAACATCGGATCGAGCTGGCTGGATGCTGGGCCGCTTCGTTGACTTGGACATACCACCTGGCATCGCAATGTACGCCCAGGGCGTGAATCTGGTTGCCTGGCTGGTGCTTGACACCGTGAATGACAGCGGACGCCAAGTGCCGCAATACTTGGCAGCCGACCGGATTGCAACCCGGGACTTTGATTTCAACCATATCCGGGTCTTTACGTGGTGGGTTAAACGGCACAAGTATGTGACAGCCTACGTCGAGGGGAGCGTCAACGGCTACTTTCCAATCCGGGTGACCTCTATTGGCGGCGTACCCTACTTCCGGCTCCGGCTCGTGGATGATGATGGCAAACAATTTCAGAAAGTTTACGGCCTTTTTGATACGATTGTAAAAGTGATCGGTACGGTTCCTGGATGGGATAGTGACGCTATGCCCGAAAAACCAGAGCACAAGCACGGCCGCCGAGACCGATGGGCGCGAAGAAAACGATGAAGAGGTAGACTGAAAAACCCGAAGCCAACAATTTCTAGTAGTGTCGCAGTCTGCTGTAGCGGCGCTCATAGAGCGCCGGAAACCGTTGAGGACCCAAGTTCGGCGCTCATAGAGCGCCGCTACAGCAAACAAACTAAGACACTACCCAATTTCTGTGATTGTCTCATTGGAAGGGTTGAATGAACCTTTACCACATTCACGCTTAATTTACTTATTATATATTGTAACTTATGTAATATTTGGATTTCTGGCCCAAGCCGCGCCCTAATCATGATCGCCCTCGGCGATGCTCACACAATGTCTATTATCCCAAAAGCGAGCCTCCGCTCTACCAGCAAGGGAGGGTTTTAAGCCTTTGTCAATCAACTTTGACATGATGACGCAGGCCGAGGGAGCCAGTCCTGACCCGCCTTCGTTTCCTCTTCCCATGATCTCTTCGCGCTTTAGCCTGTTTCGCGGCATGTTGAGAATATGGCTGGCGCTGATTTTCCGGCGAATCCGTCTGCTTCAATCCCAAAATGCTCCGCCCCGCGGGCCCGTTTTACTGGTGGTCAACCATCCAGCAAGTTTTTTTGACGCATTGCTGTTTCTGGCAACAATGGAGAGGCCGGTCCGCTGCCTCCTGCGTGCAGACTTGATTCGCAGTTCTCTGAGTCGCGTATTGGCTTGGGGGCTTGAAATGCTCCCCTTCGGACCTGACGAGGACCAGGCAAACGTTATCAAGACCGCCAAAGGTTTGCTTCGCGAAGGATGTGCGGTGATGGTCTTCGCAGAGGAACGCCTGACGGCGGAGGCGAGCCGGCCCTGGATGTCGATCGCAATCGCCGAATGCTCACTCAGCGACCCGGATGAGATGGCAGCGGCCCATTTGCTGAAAATCGTTCCCGTCCATCTCTTTCTGCCAGTGGCGCCTTCCCAATCGGATGAATTGCTAATCCAGCTTGCCGCACCCATCCCAACCATTGGGACCGATGGCAAGGAGCCGTCGCGGTTGGCTTTGGAGACCGCCCTCCGGTTCGCTTTCCATCGAAATCCCTTTCGCCTGCAACCAGCGAATCTCGAAACGTTCATGGAAGATCTGCAAGCAATTCTGCTCGAAGAGCTGGAAGAAGATTGGGCAGCGCGGCCTGACTGGAAGCAGAAGGCAGATGGCTTCGTGCTGAGCGCCTATATTACCGGCATGGTGAAGTCCTTGAATGAGACCCACCCGGGGCGGCTGGTCGGATTACGGGAAGCAATGGATTCGCTCGCTGAAAAACGCCGCCAGCTTGCCCTTCGCGAATTCAAGCTGGAAACGGCTGGCAAGTGGATCAAGAGCCCATTTCGAAAGCTTGCAGTGTGGATGGAGGGTATCGCGGGATTTCCCGTGGCCCTTTACGGCGCCATCAATCATCTGATCGTCGCGGCAGTGCTCTCATGGCTGGGATTGTTGCGGCGCGGGCTTGACGCTCCTGCCAGCGATTGGATTGGCCGGGGCGTCACCGTGGTCTGTTGCTATGCCGCACAGGTGGCGCTGGTGGCTCGATTCACGGACCGGGCAGGCGCGGGTTACTACTTGCTCTCACTCATTATCTCCGGGGTCTACATGCTGCGCTATACGTGGCTCTACCGGCGCCGGGCCAGCATTCTGTTAGGCCGCGCCACCATGGCAGGGAATTGGCGCGATCTGGCGCGCCGCCGCAAGGAACTGGTGGAGAACTTGAATCTTGCCCGGGAACGTTTTACAGCAACGCAAGGCTTCGGCCACACCTCAAGCGCCTCTTGATCGCCTCCGTTACACACACGGTCCTAAGTCGGCGACGCTCGGTTCTGTAGCGCCGGTCTGTGACCGGCGGATTTCGCCGCTCCCTGTCAGGGCAAGCTCCGAGCGGCGCTACAGCAAATGCCCGTCGCCGACTTACGACCGCGTGTGTAACTGGACCCTGCGCACGCCCGGAGCGCCGGCATCTTGCCGGTCAACGCCGCCGAAAAGGCGGCGTTACACGGTCTACCCAACTCCTAACATTTCATTCAGAAGCCCCGGCCATCTCGCCGTTGAGTAAGAGCCGTAGCCTTAAGAAGCTCTGGCCCCGTTCTTCCTCAAGCCGCTCACCCAAGGTTCCGCTCACCAAATTGATAGTAGAGCGTCTACCTTTTATTATGGTAGAATATCGACCATGCCAAAACCCAATGAATCTTCGAACCAGATTGGACTGTTGCAAGGAACGTTGGACATGCTGATCTTGCGGACGTTGCTGTTCGGCCCCGCCCACGGCCACCAGATTGCCCGGCACATCCAGCGCACCACGGATGACGTGTTGCAGGTTGAGCACGGATCGCTTTATCCGGCTCTCCATCGCCTCGAGCGCAAAGGCTGGGTGACCGCGAAGTGGGAAATGCCCAAAGACCGGAAACGCGAGTTCAAGTATTACCAGCTCACCCCAGCGGGTAAGAAGCAGCTCGCTGCGGAGCAATCAAAATGGAGGTTGCTCGTGGCCTCCATCGGGCGCGTGATGGGGCCGAGGAGGGGTGAATAAGACAGTGACAAGTGACGAGTGACGAGCAAGCAGCAGGTGTATCCGTGATGAGCCTGCTTTGCCGCTGTCATTCTGAGCGAAGCGAAGAATCACTGTATTTGAAGTCTTCCTCAGCGGCGAGTGGGCTGGATAGACTTGGCGGGATTTACGCTGAGCGAAATACCGGGATTCTTCGCTTCGCTCAGAATGACAGGTGAAGGGCTTGGAATGACGGGCGAAAGCGATGGATAGGCGTCGTGGGATTTGCCCGGAACAGCATAGCCACGGACAGCGCCTTTCTGTCCGTGGGCTTTTCAACGCACGACAAACCCACGGCCAACCAGGAAACGGTTGACCGTGGCTACCATGGAGGGAGATTGCATGCACTTATGGCAACGCATAAAATCCTGGTGGCCTGCGTCCCGGCAGGCTCGCGAAGCAGACTTGGAGCGCGAGTTGCGGGATCATCTGGATTTGGAAGCGGAAGAGCAGGCAGAAGCGGGTGTGTCCCCGGATGAGGCCCACTACGCTGCCCGGCGTGCTCTGGGCAACACGACACAAATCAAGGAGGAGGTGCGCACGATGTGGGGATTTCACTGGCTCGAAACGCTGCTTCAGGATTTGCGCTACGGCTTGCGACAACTGCGACGAAACCCAGGGTTCACAGCGGTCGCGGTCATCACGCTGGCCCTCGGCATCGGGGCGAACACGGCCATCTTCAGTGTTGTGAATGCAGTCCTGCTCAAGCCGCTTGCCTATCACGACCCGGATCGCATCGTCACGCTATCTTCAGCGTGGAAAAATAGCAACGAGTACAGCCCGGTATCCGCGCCGGATTTCCGCGACTGGCACGAGCAGAGTACGGTTTTCGCGGCGATGGCCTACTACAAGTCTTTCGACACTGCGATCCTGACTGGCCAAAACGCGGAATACGGACGCGCGGCCATGATTACGCCGGAGTTCTTCCGCGTTTTCGACGAGCAGCCGGTGGCGGGACGCGAATTCACACCCGAAGAGGAAAAACCACATAGCGCCGGCGCAACGGTTGTTAGTTCCTCCTACGCCAGGAGCCACTTCGGCAGCAACCCTGCCGCGCTTGGGCAGACGGTGCATGTGCTGTCTCTTATACACATCTGACGCTGCCGACGATCTTACGCGTGT
>CALCEB010000010.1 GCA_937900045.1 uncultured Acidobacteriota bacterium | reverse complement strand
CGACTCAGGCCCCTCGAATCCTAAAGTCAGCGCTTTTCACGCCGGATTCAGGTTAGTGGGAAGGGTTGGTTACTCCCCGCCTCTATCCCAGATTATCCATGGACCCAAGCACCTCCAGTTTGCCAACTCAAGGCGCCCAAGCCATTCAGGGCAAAAGTCCACTGGACGGTTCATGACGGGATGCCGGTGGCGGCGCAGTTTGCTGAAGCGGCGCTCTCTGAGCCCCGAAAGCTATTGCAGATTAAAGGCCAGCGGCCAGACGCTTGCCGCTACAGCCACCAAGCTGAGTCACTACACGGATGCCCGCTTGGTTGACTTTCGCGACCGGGGTAGCCCCCCTGCGGTAAACCAATGATAGACCGAGATAACACTCCCTAAGACCGAAACGACGACCAAAATTGCTATTCCACCCTCTACTGTCTTCGATCGGGCCAGGAGGAGGATTCTTTTTCCCATGAATATGGCAAGAGTCCCTTCGATGGAAAAGCGGATGACTCGAGTAATCCCAATGACTGCGAGCAGTTTCTTGCGAGGGTACTGTAATGCAGATGCGGCTGCCACGAAGGGGGTGAAAGGAAATGGAGGGGGCATCAAAGCGGCGAGGGCAAGAGCCCAAGCCGCATTTCTCTTGATGTGCCGGGTAACATACTCATAGCGCCGGTGTGAAAGATATTTTTCCAGGCTCTTCTCTCCTCCCTTTCGGCTCACTAAGTCGATCGTATAGCAGCCAATCAAGGACCCCAGAGCGGCAGCGAAAGCATAGTAGGGCATCAGGATGTGTTTTCTGGCTGTCATTGCGATCATCAGAAGGTCATTGCCGAATGGCACAAAAAGGAAGGACGAATCAAGTGCTCCCAGGACAAAGATCCCGACCCCTCCAAGATGGGCGAAGAAAACATAGAAATGGATGCCTAAGTTTTTCAACTATTTCGGCCTGGAGTCTTGCGAGAAAGTTGTTACTGATTTCCGAGCCCTTTGTCCAATGAACAGGCTTCTCATTGTCCAGTCGTCCATCAAAATGGCCCGGCGGCGCTTCCCCTCGTAACGCCCGTTAGCGGCCGGCGTATTTCGCCGCTCATAGAGGGGCGCTACAGGAAGCACGCTACACCAAACGTCGGTTCGTGGTTTATATCGATGCACATAGAATTTTTGAGGAAATTTTTCTTAGGCTTCTGCAAGCCTCACCCCCGTGTCGAGTCCATGCGAGGCGGCTTATCTTCTATGGCGCCACGATACTATTTCGGATTGCATAACGGACGAGATCGCTGGTCGAGTGAAGGTCAAGCTTCCGCATAATATTAGCCCGGTGGGTTTCTGCAGTCTTTGCTGTGATATTAAGAGCAGATGCCACCTCTTTTGTGCTTTTTCCCTCAGCCAACATTTGAATGATTTCCCTTTCCCGTGGGGTTAGAATGCGGGGAGAAAGGGCGCCCTCTGCTCCATGTTTGTTCCAAGCAACAGGGGATGCCGGTGAAGCTCGATTTGCAAAAAAGGGCCGGTGTTGGCTCAACGTCTCCATGGCGGCCAAGAGGTTGCGCGCAGCATCAGATTTCAGTAAGTATCCTCTCGCCCCCGCTTGAAGTGCGTCCTCCATCATTTGCTCCGATTCGTACATCGTCAGGACCAGTATTTCCGTTCCTGGAGCCACATTTAGAATTTCATGGATGGCCTGGAGCCCATTCAATTCCGGCATCGCGATATCCAGGACAATGATGTCGGGGTTCAGCGCGGTTGTTTTCGACACAGCTTCGCGGCCATTCACGGCCTCGCCGCAAACCTGCCATCCGGACCTGGTCTCAATCAGTGAGCGCAGGCCCTTCCTTACAATTTCGTGGTCATCAACG
Source organism: uncultured Acidobacteriota bacterium (assembly GCA_937900045.1). Taxonomy (GTDB): domain Bacteria; phylum Acidobacteriota; class Terriglobia; order UBA7540; family UBA7540; genus CALCEB01. The sequence continues at coordinate 2,508 of CALCEB010000010.1, read as the reverse complement.
ATTAAAACGCGCAGTGACTCCATCAAGGTTTGTCTCCGGCCCTATAAGGCCACAACGGGCCGTGGGCCAGCGCGGTCTGTTCCATGCCCAATTGTCTTCCGCCGAGATCCAAATATCAAGCGTGGCATAGAGGTCCGCAATTGAAATCCTGATCTTGGCTTATTCAGCGAGGGTATGAGCCTAGAGTAATACCGCAGTCCGGCCCCTTTTATGGAACATTCAACTGCTAAGCTGTTTCCTCGTCTTGATACAACATCCCTCCTCTTAATTGAACGGATTAGCGGATGCACGTCGCTCACGATTCCTTCCAAAATAATCCGAATCTTACGGCTCAGTTTAGTCAAACGTTGATTTCCATCACAATCAAGTGGATTGCTTAAGTTCCGGGGGAACATCCTGTACTGTTTTTCGCGAGAATGTGTAAATTTTTCGTTTTGATGGCGGGGCTCCAGGCGCCCCTTCGATGTAATAGCGAGCTCTTAACCTCCTGGAAATCAAGAAGATATAGTCCCAACCAAACTTTTGGCCCTTCGATTGCCAATTATGCATCATGAGATATGGCTTACTGCGAGGAGCGTTCGCTCCTTGGAAGGAGGAAAACATGCAGTCACCAGGACAGAGCGGCAATTTACCATTCCGTAGTTTTCTGACGCACAATGAAAGGCTCAGGCAACCCGTGAAATCTCCGAATGCAAATGCGAGCCTGGTTCGAATCTTAGTCGCCGACGACCATGAATATATTCGTCTTGGACTTCGGGAGCTCATCAAGACCGAACCGGGCTTCGAAATTTGCGCGGAGGCCGCCAACGGACAGGAGGCTGTAGAAAAGACTCAAAACTTGAAACCGGATGTAGTTGTTCTAGATGTGAGCATGCCGGGCCTGAACGGTATTGAGGCCACCCGGCAAATCATGAGAAAGGTGCCGGAGACGGAGGTGTTGGTTCTTACCGTTTACGAGTCTGAACAGTTGATTTCGGAATTGTTGAATGCAGGCGCCCGGGGTTATTTGCTAAAGTCAGATGCAGGCCGGGAATTGTTGGTGGCGATTGAATCCCTACATCAGCGCCGGCCCTTTTTCACTTCCAAGGTCGCAAGGATGGTGTTGCGCGGATATCTCCAGGGCGCCGCTTTCGGCGACCATCCTTCGGAGTCCCTTACTCCGCGCGAACGCCAGATCACCCAACTCCTGGCGGAAGGTAAAACAAATAAGGACGTCGCGGTGATCCAGGGAATAACGGTCAAAACCGCAGAGACTCATCGAGCGAACCTTATGCGCAAGCTCGATCTACATTCCATCTCGGACTTGGTTCACTATGCGGTGAGAAACCAGATTATAGAGGCATAGTCCGAACTATTCATGATCATGCCGCCGGGACCGTCAGGACTGGTTCAGTCCTGGCGGTCCTCCCAGGGAAGTTCGTGAATAATCCCGGACAAAGAGAACCAAGGAGACTCTAATCGGCTGTGATCTGTCCTTCAATTCTGCGATATACCCTCTCTGAAAGGACTCCACGCGTAACCAGCTCACGCTTAGACTTGAAGGGCCGGCCGTCAATAATGCGTCCGGCCTCATCGTGGCTGAGCCCCAGATCCTCAAGGTCCTTTTTGGATGCTGAGTTTATATCGATGGTCTTGGAATTGTCACGATTCCAACCTTCTTTAATTCCTTGCGCCGCCACCTCAGCCTTGTGCTCAAGCTTTTGTGAGGCTGCGTCAACCTTTTGTGCTGCCTGGTCAGACCGCTCCTTAACTTTCTGCGTAGCGTTCGCCACCCGTTCTCTCATTTTTTGGTCTTGCTGACTTTGGCTCGGGGCGTCCTGGCTTTTTGACGCGCAACCGCACGTCAGTAATCCAATCAGCAGGCAGAGAACAACTCTCCCGACATCGCGGTTTTTCATCAGCACCTCCGGGGCAAAGGCCCTTCAATTATTATGCATCATGAGTGGCCGGGTGTGGTTTGGGTCTTCCTCTCAACTTTGCGCGCGCCTTTTCGAACTTTTCTCGCGGATTTGTGTATCCCTTTCTTTGCGGTCTTCTTCGTCTTGTGGGCCGTTTTCTTAACGGCACGCTGGGTGGACCTGCCGGCATCCTTCAGATTCTGTTTGGCGCTCTTCGAGTCGTCTTGAAACCTCGATGTGCTTACCCATAAGGGGATAAGAAGGGTCGCCATCAAGATCATCCCGAAAACAGCCCTTTTCATGAATTTTCCTCCGTGGCCTTTAGTAGTTGCTATCGCGCCGCCCAATCAAATCCGGCCCAATAGCGCGAGAATCACCAGGATAATGAGGACGAGACCCAGCCCGCCGCTGGGGTAATACCCCCATCCGCGGCTATGAGGCCAGGTGGGCAGCGCCCCTATCAACATCAAAAGCAAGATAACCAGGATGATTGTAATGAGCATTGTATCTTCTCTCCTTTCCCTGCTTTGAGGAGCGGTCCGAAGCAGAAAGGATACGATCCGGCCTTAGGCTGTGGCTGTACGCAGCTTGGGCGCAGAAGCCCTTGCAA
>CALCEB010000009.1 GCA_937900045.1 uncultured Acidobacteriota bacterium | reverse complement strand
AGGAAACGAAATGACTGTAACACGGCCCGATGAGACGGTGGCGACAGGTGAGACGCATGAGACAGTTTATTTTCGCAGCACGAAAAGCGCGAAGATTCAGGCAGTTCGGCATGTTTTTGGGCGGGCGCCGGGGCAGGAATGCCGGGTTTGACCGTTCAAGTGTGTCAATTCGGGACACCGGTAAGGGTGGCGCTTACGGCGGCGGTCTCTGACCGCCGAGCGTTCGTTTCGGTTTTCTGACCTGAAGGGCTTGCCATAGCGGGCTCCTAAAGGCTGGCTGCATCTTCTTATCCCGAGGCTCGGAGTTCCTTGCGCAGCAGCTCGCTAGCCAGGCGCCCGAGCGGTACGCGCGCCCTTCGCGCTCTTTGCTGCAACTTGATGACTACGTCGCCGTCAATCGGGATCTCGTAGTGACGGTTTCGGAACTCGCTCACCACCTTGATGGTCTGGAACTCGCCGGGGTAATCGGTGGTGTCGTGCTTGTCCCAAAATTCGGCGGCTGCCTCATAGCTGGCGAATCCATTGGGAATGGGATCAACTTTCTTTTTTTTGCTCATGGAAACACCGCCGCTCGGCTCCGGTCATCTCACGCGCCGAAATCGGCAAGGCCGCGCCGCGAGGCTTGCGAATAAAGAATACCACCAGATACCGCCCGGCGGCGGTTCGACCACAGCCACATACAAGTGCTCGCCTTTCACTTTTCCCCTCTCCAACCTCCGAACGTGTGGCTTGGAGAAAAGGACTTCCTCGACCTCGTCGGTGGTGACGGCGTGTTTCTCTGCGATCTTGGTGACGAACTTCTCGTTCCGGATCACGTCGTATAAATTCAAGCGTAGCGCTCCGGCGAACTATGGTAGGATATTCCTACCGAGGTGATTGTATGTCGTCCGCCCTAAAGATTGCTGCCGTCGAATACGTCACAACTACAAGGATTGGCGAAAAGGGCCAGCTTACGGTACCCAAGCAATTCCGTGAGGATTTGGGCTTGGATGCTGGCGCGCCTTTCGCAGTATTGCGGTTGGGGAATGGCCTCATACTGCTCCCCGAGCAGAGGCGCTTCGAGGAATTGTGCCAGCGGGTCAGCGCCGCTCTGATGAGCGCAGGCGCAAAACCGGAGGCGGTGATTGCCACTCTGCCTAAGGCGCGGAAGCGTGTGTTCACTCGCCATTATAGCGCGCTTGCTTCAAGGAAGCCCGGCGAACCTATTTTTGTGAAGGAAATGGCAGCATTCGCGGACCCTCAGGATAGCGTGCCAGCCTCGAGGAAGCATAGCGGGCACAACCGAAAAGGTCCCTCTGGCCAGTGACACGGCGGCGGCGGATTCGTCTTTTCCTGGACTCGAATGTTCTCACGGGAGGAATTGTTTCACCGTGGGGGCTGGACAAAGCAATATTGTCGCTTTGCGCCGCGCGCATCTGCCGGCTCGTCCTGGCGGAGGTTGTCCGGGACGAAGTTCAGGAGAATCTCCTGCTTCACGCAGGGCGGCTCAAGCCCGAAGATGCGAAGACGCTTGTCGAAGACTATCGTCGCCTGATCAGTTTGACTCGCCCCGAGTTTGTGCCGTACCCCGGCACTGATCGTGTGCGCTCGAATCGCCATCTCATCCGTCACGGCGCGGACGTCCCGGTGCTGCTATCCGCAGTGGACAGCAAGCCTGATTGGTTGCTGACACATAATACGAAGCATTTCACCAACGCAGTGGCGCAACGGACTGGTCTGCAGATTGCTACGCCCGCCGAGTTTTTCCGCACCCTTTCCGCGTTATTCCGGTGATGGCACCAAACTGGAGCGAAGAACGTCCCCGGATTCCCGGGCGGCGGGCTCCCTCGATTTTGGCGGCCAGTGCGCCCGTCCTCCACCCAGCAACGGGTTCGCGGGTGGCGGCGACGGGATGATGCGAGGAACTCAGCTTATTACTGAACAATCCATCTCTTGCCAACTGGCCATTTAAGGAATGGCTCAAGCACTGTCGCTCTCCCTGGGTGGCGCCTCCGTCGCGCACTCTTCGCGATGTAGGCGACCCTGGGATGGGAAATGGCGCAACCATGCGAAACAACGGCACGTAGGCGGTACCCGCGGAGGGCGCTCTGAAAGATGTTTGCTAAAAAAACAAGGAATTGCAACCTTGCAGTGCAGAGTTTGACATTCCAAAAACTCTGGGGCTTGTTGAATAAAGAAAGAACCGCAGAGTTCGAAGCGCATGAACTCTGCGCTACCTGCTCAGACCCAAACGATTTTGACGAGACTCCTCACTCGCTCAAAGTCCTTGTCACTGGTGACCAACCCGGCTTTTCTGGCCTGGGCAAGGGCGGCGGCGAAGCAATCCGCATAGGGCAGATTGTGTTCCGCCTTGAGAGTTGCCGCAAGCTTGGCGAGTTCGATGTCTACGCCGACGATGTCAATGGGAAGCTGGGCGATCTCTTTCGCTTTTTCGTTAGCCGTTTTCTCCCCGCGCGCCCGCCAGACCGAGTAATAAACCTCACCCCAGTTGACCACCGACATCAACAAGGGGTGTCTTGCGTCCGCCGCCCTCGTCAAAAGCTCTTCCACTTTTTGCGCCCCGAGACGGTCCTCGAAGAACGTCATCAGGGCGCTCGAATCCAACACCAAGGTTTTCAAAGTGCCCGCTCCCGCTTCCGTTCGGCAAGCAGGTTCTCAAGCCCCGAGGGTTTGCCTTTGAGCGACCCGCGCAGGCTGCGGATGAACTCCAGAGTGACGGGCTGCACGATCATGCGCCCGTCATCCTCCACAAAAGCGACGAGGGTTCCCCTCTTGATGCCGAAGCGCCGCCGCAGGCGCGCGGGGATCACCAACTGCCCTTTCGAAGTGACGACGCCAGTTTCGACCTTCATGCGACACGTGCCTCCCCGATATCCTACTACCCTAAGATCTGTAAGTCAAAGCAAATGTGTCTTACAATTGAGCGGGTAGCGCGGAGTTTCGCATCACAGAAACTCTTCGGCCTTTGGTTGTTTGTCAATTCAAAAGCCGCAGAGCAATGGCCCCGGCCGAGGGCCGGTTTCCAGTGGAAATGGAAACCTTCCCGAGTACTCCGACGCAGAATCAACGAGTTGCGTGAATTTGCGGAGGGTTCGAAGAGCACAAACTCTGCATTGCAAGCTTGGGTTTTTTGATGGGCTGGGCGGCGCTAGGTCTTATGCCGTTGGTGTGGCTGATGGGGTGATCTCAGATCATCCGTAGTAACGGTACGTCCCACCTTGCCGGGTCCGAGGTTGACAGGGAGCGATCAGTGTTTCTGGCTTGCCTTCCAGTCTTCCCAGTCGTTGCGGGTGGCTTTCAACATCGCCTTAGCGAGGGACCGGAACCAATCTGGTGAGCGTTTTTTGAAGTCCAGCCGCACCTGCTTGGTGGCGTCCTTGCTGCCCAAATGCAGGTTGGCCGTCTCGAAGCCCATGGCTTTGAGCAGACGGCTCTCGTCACGCTCGTCGGGAACATCGGCCAGTTCGATACGGCAGCAGTCCGGGACAAGCCTGCGGACAATCCAGCGTCCCTTAAGATGAACGAAGGGATCCGGGCAGCGAACAGCGGTATCGAGCAACTTCTGGTACAGGATTTGATCCGAACCCTTGCCATGATTGATCCACGCGCAGGCGGATGGAGCCGGCGCCTTGGCCTCCTGCGCGATCTTGCCGCCACGCCACTCGGCGATCGCCACAAAACGCTCACGGCCCAGGCTGCCAAGCCCGGCCACCCGGTGCGCCACCCGGCACAAGTTCGGCTGTCATAAGAACTCTTTCAAGCGGTCTGAGACCTAGCGTGAATAATTCGGGCTTGCTCACCCCATCTTCAAAAGCTCCTGCACCGCCCGGTAACCTTGGTTGATGGCCTGATCCGTATATGCGGCGGCGGCGGCGTCCGAGTTGGCGATGGTGATCCGGCAAAATGGCTGGCGCGCGATTTCGTTCGGAGCTTCGCCCGGGGGCCAATCGGGATCCCACAGCGGGTTGTACTCATAAGCATAACCGTGCGGCCAGCGATTGACGATGATGGCGTCGATGTCGCGCGCCGGATCGAAGCTGCCGCCGCTCAACATGCGAGTAAGCTGATCCCGGACGTTGCGCTCGAAGGTCTCGAAAGACGTGGCAAACAGATTGAACCGCCCAGCCCGCTGTTGATCCCTTGCGGAGAGGCCCGGCTGGCAGGGTGTGCGCAACATGTGGAGCAGCATCGGCTCCTCCGGTGATTTCGGACTGGTGAAGTCTCCAATGTTCACGGCCATGTTGAGCATGGCGGAGGAATGGAACATGCCCGGACATGACGCCGCATGAATACCCAATTTCTGGAAAGCCGTCCAGTTGCGCAGGCCCACGGTGGTGTAAACCAGCGGCACCTTCACGCCGTAGCGCAGCGCCTCCTTCTGCTTGCCGGGTAATTCCGGGCACAAGAACGGGATCATCATATTCCAACAGGCCAGCACCACTCCTTTGGCTTGAACGGCGCAGACCTTTTTCCCATCGGCGTAAGTGATCTTCACTTCTTGCGCGGAAGACGGATCACCCGAGTGCTTCACGCGCACCACCGTGCTGTTCAGCCGGATGCGAACCGGCGAGCCACTCCGGTCAAGCTGGGTGTAGTCCACTTTTGCGGTGACGATGTCCTCAGCCGTGTGTCCGGGGACGGACCCCGGAATCAGCGCCCGCACCATCATGCGGGCAATTGAGGCGTTGCCGTCGGGAAAGTGAAAACTGTAAGGCTTCTGGGGCGTCACGGCTCCCTCTGCCGTGAAGCTCAAGCGCGGCGTCGGGACTCGCGCCAGACTCATGCCTTGAAAACCCGGAAAGCCAATCGCCCAACAGTCCAGTGCAGGAACCGCGTCAATGCCCACGCCGTAAAGCCCGTGAGTCCGCGTTTGATAGAACGGAATCACATCCGCATGAACCTTCGCAACCTTCAGCAGAAAGTCCTTGTAACTCATCCTGGAAAGTCTGTCTTTCTTCTCAGCTTCCGGGACGCCGGGCATGTAATCAATCTTCGCAACTTCGATTCGCGCAATGTCCTGTTGCGCCTCCGCCGCCAGTGGCGTTTTAGCAAGAAAATCTTTCCATCCCTTCCCGGTCGCAGCGTGACTGCCATAGAAGCCGCCGGGCAAACCGCTCACCAGACGATCCACGCCAAAAGTCTCCTTGTCAAAGAAGACCGCCGGCTTCAAACCCAATGAATGGTAAAAAGAAAAATCTGCGCATTTGGCTTCAAGCGCGGGCGGATCCACGCCAAGCTCCGTCATCAGACCTGCAGCTTCTTTGCTGTAGGGAAAAGGCGACTCAATGCTCATCGTTCCGCCATTCATCAGCAACATCCGCCCGGCAAGGTGCAACTCGTTGCGTTTGGCGTGCCCGCCGAAGTCGTCATGGTTATCCAAAATGAGGATGCGCGCTGACCGGCCGGCGTGAGCGCGGTAGAAATAAGCCGCGGCCAAACCGCTGATGCCGCCGCCCACCACTACCAGGTCGTATGACTCACCGGTGTTGATGGGTTGCGAGGCCGCCTTCCAATAATCGCCGTCACGGGCTAAGTGGGCTGACTCGAAAGAACCCGGGTGGCTACCCCTCATGCCGGAGAGGGTGGGCGGGTAGTAGCTTGGATCGCTTGGAGTGATGCCTTTTGCCAGCAATGGCTCCTGTGCGGAGCCGTCTGCACCCTGCCCTTCCGGAGGCCGCGAGGGAACAGTGAGGCCGCCTTCATCGGCAAATCCGCCAACCGGCCTCAGCGTCGTGCCAATGGCGATTGCCACTCCATTTAGAAAATCACGGCGCGTGATACGACGGTGCATGCCCAGATCGCGGTTGTGAAAGTCATCCATTCTGCCGGCCTCCTGCGGCCAGAACCGAAACCGCTGCCCTAACAGGTACAGTCCAAAGGTCAGGCGGCAACTCTGCTATCAGAGAATACAAAGAGCTCCAGAGCCGGTTTGCTTTCGAACGAGCCCATTTGTGCACTCCGATGGGCGCACGGTGAATGGGCCCATGCGGCTGGGTCCTTAATGGCTAACGTTCAGTAGTTGCGCTCCCTTATTCGGCACCGGTGAGTAATGCACGGTTACTATTTTCCAGCCGTCATCGCGCTTGAACCAGACGTCGGTTTCCTGGTTCTTTTCGTTCGTCACTGTGCCATTTGCCAACTGCGTCTTGACCTGCAACAGGTAGGTTGCGACCGCTGCATCTCCATCCGGCCCAACCTGGATTTCCAGGTCTGAAACATCAGCGGCTTCGATCCGGTTTCCCCTCTCAATGAATCGGGACCACTGCTTCTCGTAGGTAGGAAGGTCCGTGCGGCCCGTCGTGAACCATTGGGTTAAATCCGGCGCGTAGAATGAGAAGTACTTGGGAAGATCATTCGCGCCATATGCGGCATTAACTTCCTGCTCCAATTCTCGAATCTGTTGGGCCACACCGGACCGCGGCGGCGCATTCTGCGGCCCAGCCAAAACGCTTGCCAATAGGAGAAGTGCTGGGAACATATTCGATAACCCTCCCTTGCTCTAACATTAAGGACCGAGAATACTCCATACTCGTCTCACGCCAGAAAATCTACGTGAAAACCATAGGGTTGTCAACATCACGAATGCCTGGGTAGTGTCTCAGTTTGCTGTAGCGGCGCTCTATGAGCGCCGGAAGGTGTTGATAAATGAAATTCGGCGCTCATAGAGCGCCGCTACAGCAAGCAAACTGAGACACCACGAATGCCCGGCGATGGGGTAAGTTACCTACTCCGCGCGGACGAAGACCTTTTACCAGCAAGTCGAATCATTCGCATGATTAACGCCAATAAAGGGCCGGACATGAGCTATACTTCCCTGCCACCGGATTCGTATCGCGCCGGATCATTTCCGCTTCTTAGTGGCAATCGAGTGGAGCGCCCAGGTTGATTTCCAAAGCATGGCCCACAGGCGGTGCCCAATCTATTGGATGGGAATAGTGCTTGCCGGGAAACCCGGCGGCGCCGCAAAGACTATCCGGAGTTTTAAGAATGCCAGCCATCAGCGTAAATGCGAAGAAGGATGATCCACCCCGCCTGCTCACTCCTGGAACGGTACTGCCTTTTGTTCTGGTCACCGCGCTATTCCTCCTGTGGGGGATTCCCAACAACCTGAATGATATTCTGATTAAGCAGTTCATGAAGTCATTCGAGCTGACGCGCTTCAAGGCAGGTCTGATCCAATCCGCCTTCTACATGGGTTATTTCCTTCTTTCCATGCCCGCTGCGCTCATCATGCGAAAGTATGGCTATAAGGCGGGTCTGGTGACGGGGTTGTTCCTTTACAGCGCGGGAACTTTTCTGTTCTGGCCGGCGGCTATCGTTCGAGATTATAGCTTTTTCCTGTTTGCCCTGTTCGTCATCGCCAGCGGCTTGGCGTTCCTTGAAACGGGATCGAACTCCTTCATCGCCGTCTTGGGTGATCCCAGGACTTCGGAGCGGCGGCTCAACCTCTCGCAGGCTTTCAATCCGGTGGGCGCCGTTACCGGCGCGCTGATTGGAACCGTCTTCATCTTTTCAGGTATTGAGCTGAACCCGCATCAGATCAGCGCCCTCAAGACCGCAGGAAAGTACCAAGCCTATCTGCGGAGTGAAACACTGAGGGTGGTAACACCTTATCTGATCTTGGGTTCGGTGGTTTTTATCTGGGCGTTCTTGATCCTGAAGACCAAATTCCCCAAAATTGCCGATGAAGCTGGGACCCCGGACCGCCGTCAGAGCAGCAAGCCCACATCCCTGTTTCGCTACCCCCATTTTGTTCAAGGAGTCCTAGCTCAATTCTTTTATGTTGGGGCGCAGGTAGGGACGTGGAGCTACTTCATCCAATACATCCAGGATTACACCCATTGCCCCGAAAAAGTTGCAGGTCTTTTTCTAACCGGGACACTGGTAGCCTTTGGGATTGGCAGATTCACGGCGACTTATCTGATGAAGTTCGTCCGTCCGAACAAGCTCATGGGCATCTTCGGCGTCATCAACATCGCCCTGGTTTCTGTTGGAATTTTGTTTCCCGGCACGGTGGGAGTCTGGGCTGTCTTCACGACCAGTTTCTTTATGTCGCTGATGTTCCCTACCATTTTTGCGCTTGGCATCAAGGAATTGGGGGAGAACACGAAGCTCGGCGGCTCCGTCATCATCATGGCGATCATCGGCGGCGCCGTCGCCCCTCCGGCCATGGGGCTGATCTACCAATTCGCCCACAGCATGGCGGTGGCGATGGCCGTTCCTCTTCTCTGTTACGTCTTCATTACCTATTACTCGTTTTATGGTTCAAGAGTGCGGGTTCCGGAAGCAGCGGGGACGGGCTATGGATTCCCGCTTCTGCGGCAATGACCGGGATGGCGGCCGGAGTCCTGCCCTTCGGTGTCACCCCCGCGCCGGGGGGTCTATGCCGCTACCGGCAAACAGGGTGTGGATTCCCGCTTCCCGCCTTCGCGGAAACAAGCTTCCGAGGGAATGACCGCCCTCAGGGACGGTCTTGTCTCCGCCTACTCCCGGGGAGGTGAAAGCCAGTGACGGCAATTACCCGCCCGGCCCACCAGGAAGCAGCGGCTCAGGACTCGTGACCTGGCTCAAGCAGTAATTTGAGCCGCCGGTTTGTTGGTCGTCGTACGCGCTATAGATCCGCTGCACGGTCCAGACGTTGGAGTTGGTGGTTGGGGAAATGGTATCCGACTCGCCGTTGCAGATGTCTCCACACTCTCCACTGTTCGGGTCGCTCTGATCGTACCAGCCGGTGGGCGGATTGGGGTCCGTCACAACCTCCGCAAATTCGTGGCTCGTGACCTGAGTTCGCCGTTGCTCCTGGGTCTGGCTGAGTTGCAGCGTGCATCCTGTGCTTCCGCCGCATGAATTCTGGATGCAGGTATCATCCAACGCCGGAATCACACAGTAGTAAAAAGGATTCCCCGCCGCCGTCGTGAAGCTATTGTGATAGCCAAACGCCGTGTCGCCAGAAGGCTCACACATTACCACTCCGAGGTTGGAGTCATTCACCTCGGTATTCTCGTCGAGATAGATGATGAGCAACTGGGAAGAGTTATTCGCGGGTGGCTCCGGGATGGCGCCGGAATTGATATTTCCCTGGATCGTGGTCTGAATGTCCGTATCGGTCAACTGATTGGCGGCGTTCGCCACGAAGGAAGCTGTCCCAAAGCTGCCGCTGCCGGCTCCCTTGCCCACGCCGTACTGGCTTAGAACATTCATGAAGTTGCTGTTCAGAAGGTCCTGCATGAACTGGTCCAACCGCTGAGCTGCTGTCTGATGAGCTGTGTCGCTCCACAATGCTCCCCAGAAGCTTGTATAAACCGCTGGCGTGGTTATCACCGGACCGCTATTGTAGATAAAGCCCGGATAGGCCGGTTGGCCTGCCTGTGCCGCGGCCAGTTTGGGTTTCCGCAAAGCCGGAACGCCACCGATCACGGCGCTCGTGACCCGCACTTTCCCGTGCATCAAGAACTGGGATGGTCTCACACTCTGTGTTTCCTGCAAGCTACCCTTGTTCCCTGCCATATTCTCTCCTTTTCGGCTGGAATTCATCAAACGCCGGGCCATGCCGGCATCAACCTGTCTTGCAGAATGACTGCTCGTGGCCTCCCCGCTCTCACCGTATCCCGGCATGGGCTTTCGCAAACCAAAGCCGGTATATGCCGCTCACATAATAAACCGGTAAAGGCCCGGAAAGCACGCCGGTGTTTTGAAGGAAGTGAAATGGATTCAAAGGATTTTGTCCATCATCCAGCCCCGGCCGTAACGGACGGTGTTTCCCTTTCCTCCGGCTGTTACCCATTTTATAAACAGCCGGAGCATTGACAAAAAGTTTAAAATCCTGGCCACGGATGGTTTAGCATCGGTGCGTATCCAAGATGCACCTTGCGGAGACCTACATGGCATCGCGTCAGGATCATGAAGCAGCGAACGCGGGCGGCGCCCTTATCCAGAACAGCGGAACAGCCTACGCGCTGCTCATCGCCATTGCCGCGGCGGTAGGAGGACTGTTGTTCGGCTATGACACGGCCGTCATCTCCGGGGGCGTCCTATTTGTTCGAAACCAGTTCCATCTGACGCCGTTCCAAACTGAGGTTGCTGTCAGCGCCGTCCTCGCCGGAGCGGCCTTGGGCGCCGGCGCCGCCGGCTACTTCGCAGACCGCTTTGGCCGCAAGCCAGTGCTGGTTGTGGACGCCATCATCTTTGGAGTGTTCGCGGTGGTCACAGGCATTTCCAACGGCCTCGCCATGTTCGTAGCGGCCCGGTTCCTGGTGGGTTTCGGCGTGGGCGTGGCCTCGATGATCACTCCTCTCTACATTGCAGAGGTTTCTCCCCCCAAGGTTCGGGGGGCTTTCGTCACCCTCAATCAGCTCGCCATCGTCACCGGCATCGCCGTAGCCTACTACGTGGATTATCTTTTCTCAGGGGCAGGGAACTGGCGGGGGATGTTCATCAGTGCGGTGATCCCCTCCGTGATTCTGCTGGTGGCGTTGATTTTTCTACCAGAGAGCCCACGTTGGCTGGCTTCCCTGGGCCGTTTCGACCAAGCCTTTAGGATTCTGTGCCGCATTGAAAATGTTTTGGACGCGAAGCGTCACCTCGAGGAGCTTCAGGAGGTCACCCAGATGGACCGGCTGAAGTTTGGCGACCTTTTCTCTCCGCGCTTCCGCAAAGCCCTTGTGGTGGGAGTGGGCCTCGCCATTTTTCAACAGGTCACCGGAGTCAACGCCATCGTCTATTACACTCCTATCATCCTGCAAATGGCGGGCTTTCAATCCGCGTCGAGCGCCATCCTGGCAACGGTCTTGGTGGGCGCAGTGAACCTTGTGTTTACGATTGTCTCGCTCTTCCTGCTTGACCGCGTGGGACGCAGGCCGCTGCTGCTGATTGGAATCGCCGGCATGGCCCTCAGTCTGGCCCACCTCGGTTTCCTCTTTGGAGCCCATCACGTTTCCCGGGATGCCATCCTGATCGACGTGCTGGTTTATCTAGCTTCGTTTGCCATCGGGCTCGGACCTATCTTCTGGCTGATGATTTCCGAAATTTACCCCACCACCATCCGCGGCCAGGCGATGTCCCTTGCCTCCGTGACCATCTGGATCTTCGACCTTCTGCTGTCTATCACTTTCCTGACCCTGGTTCAGGGTCTGGGAGCAAGGCGTGCGTTCTGGCTCTACGCTCTCCTTTCCGCCGCCGCGTTTTATTTCTCGGCCTGGAAGGTTCCCGAGACCAAAGGGAGAACCCTGGAGGAGATCGAAGCCTCGTGGTAGGGCCCCGGTTCGACGGCTCCGGCAGTATCTGCAATCCTCGTGTCCTGTCCACGAAACAATCGAACCCTGCGCACGTCCGTAGAGCCGGGATCCTGCCGGCTCAAGCCGCCGGGATCCTTGAAATCGATCATCGCATAGCTCCTGAACGCCAGTGCAGATTAAGGAACTCTTCCAGGAGCTTGGGGTCGCGGAAGGCCTCCGTGCCGCCCGGCCGCATCGTGGAAAATGCGCCCGTCAGATTCGCAAACTCGAGACAACTCTCGGGGCCGGCTCCTTGAACAAATTGATGGATAAACCCGGCGTCGAAACTGTCTCCAGCGCCGACCGTGTCCGCCACGGTCACGGGCAATGCCGGGCGTCTAATGATTTTGTCCTGGTAGCAAAGACATCCACCATGGGAGCCGAGCTTGACGGCCAGCATCGGGACTGACTTTGAAAGGCTTTCGATGCCGGAGGCCAGGTCCGGTTTTCCAGTCACTTTTTTCAACTCTCTCTCGTTCAAAAAGAAAACGTCCACATAGGGCAGAACCTCGCTGAGCCGGGAATCCCAGCGGTCCTCTGGATCGTCGTTGATGTCCAGCGAAGTGGTGAGCCCGGCTGCCTTCATGGCTTCGAACAGCCCGGCGATTCGGGGCAGCAGAGCCCTGTGCAGAAAGAATGAAGAGAGATGGAAATGCCGCGAATCTTTCAGATAATCCAGGTCCAGGTCTTCAAAGCACATCTCGAACATTGTGCCGGCATAGGTCAATATATTCCGGAAACCGGAGTGAGGCAGGATCACCGTCAGCCCGGAATCCGCAGGCCCATCAACTCTTTTGACCCTGGAAACATCCGCACCGCTTGTGGCAAGGCGCTCAAGACTAATCCTACCCAACGGATCGGTTCCGATTCGGGAAATGAATCCGGCCCGGCTGCCGAGCCGGGCGAGGTTGTGTGTGAAAATTGCCGAGGAGCTGCCCAGAGTCAGCGTCAGCCCATTCGCCAGCAGCTCGCGCTCCGGCGGTAGAACTTCGGGAAGACCATAGAGGATCAAATCCAGGTTCAGTTCGCCAACCACCGTGACATCAAAACGCTTTATGCAAGACAATGCGCTCAAGCTCCGGTCGTTCGAAACGCCTACCCGCGCCAAGTGGCTGGCATTGCAGCCATCGGGGTCTTCGATTGTAAAGTGCTCACAAGTTTGGCACAAGGTCATGAGCGGCGCAAGAAAATCGGAGTCTTGAGTGCGACGCCTCGGGCTTTCTATGTAGCCCGATCCTTCGAGCCTGCATCGTGCGGCTGTGCCAGGCGGAGGCTCTGCGTAATGGAGCGAAAATCGACGAGGGCCCAAGCGAAGGTAGTGGTACGTTTTCGCGGATGTCAGGGCGGTCTCCAACCGCCGAATCTTATTTATCAACACCTCCAGCGGTCAGAGGCCGGCACTACAGCAAACTGACCCACGACCCAAGCGGGGGAACGATTGCCGATTGGCTCATGGTGGCCCTATAGTAATTAAGATGGAAGTTCGCGCACCCCATCCAGGATCCCGGACTGCATAGCAGCCTTCAAAAGACTTTATGATTCAACTTTCTTCGGCGGCCAAACATTTCGGCTCCAAAATCCTCTTCGAGGGTCTCGACTGGCTTGTGACTCCTGGGCAACGTGTGGGGCTTGTCGGCGCCAACGGGACGGGCAAATCGACTCTGCTCAAGGTGCTGGCGGGCCTTGAATCCCTCGATCAAGGATCACTCTCCACTGCCAAAGGTATCACCACCGGCTACCTTCCACAGGATGGCCTTTCGCTCTCCGGGCGCGCGGTCCTCGAAGAATGCCTCTCCGTCTTCAAGGAGTTGCTGGCCATGGAGAAGGAAATGGAAGCCCTCACCCATCAAATGGCGGAAGTTGATCCGGAGGGCGATGAATATCAGCGGGTTATCGACCGCTACCACCGCATTGAGACCGAATTCCACGGACGGGACGGCTATTCGCTCGAAGCGCAGACCTACGCGGTACTCAACGGCTTGGGGTTTTCGCGCCAGGACCTCAGCCGCCCCACGGAGGAGTTTTCCGGCGGCTGGCAGATGCGCGTGGCGCTGGCCAAGCTCTTGCTGATCAAGCCCAACCTGCTACTGCTGGATGAACCCACAAACCACCTCGATCTTGAATCGCGCAATTGGCTGGAGCAATACCTGAAGGATTATCCTTTTGCCTTCGTCCTGGTCTCCCACGACCGCTATTTTCTGGACGTCACGGTAAACAAGATTTTGGAACTCTGGAACCAGCGAGCCTATTTCTACAGTACCAACTACGATGGCTATCTCAAGCAGAAAGCCGAGCGCCGCGCCCAGCTTGAGGCCGCCTATCGCAACCAGCAGGACCGGATCCAGCATCTTGAAACCTTTATCAACCGTTTCCGCTACCAAGCCACCAAGGCCAAGCAGGTGCAAAGCCGGATCAAGGAGCTGGAGAAGATCGAAAGAATCGAGTTGCCCCCCGAAGAGAAGACCATTCACTTCTCATTTCCGCAGCCCCCGGCGAGCGGGCGCATGGTGGCCGAGTTTCGGGGAGTTGCCAAGCATTATGGCGCGAAGTGCGTGTTTGAAGATGTGAACTTCGTGATCAACCGAGGGGATCGCGTGGGCCTGGTGGGCGTGAACGGCGCTGGAAAGTCCACGCTGATCAAGCTTCTGGCCGGCGCCGAAAAGACAACGGCGGGCGAATGCCGCCTGGGTCACAAGGTGGAAGTGGATTATTTCGCGCAGGACCAGTACAAGGCGCTCGACCCGGGCGCGCGCCTGATCGATGACATCGCCAGTGTGGCGCCCGCTGCGCTCAGCGGCCAGACGCAACTTCGCTCGCTCCTCGGCTGCTTCCTGTTTTCCGATGATGAGGTCTTCAAGCGCATCGGCGTGCTCTCCGGCGGTGAGCGCAACCGCTACGCGCTGGCCCGCATGTTACTTCAGCCGCCTAATTTCCTGTTGCTCGATGAACCCACAAATCATCTTGACCTTCGCGCCAAGGACGTTCTGCTCGGCGCGCTCGAAGAGTTCAGCGGAACGGTGGTGTTTGTCTCTCACGACCGCTACTTTATTGACCAGCTCGCCACTCGCATTTTTGAGATCGAGGGTGGCGAGCTCCACGACTATCCCGGCAATTATGAGGATTATCAGTGGCAAAAAGAGCATCACGCCAACGGACCTGCGATTCCCGTGGAGGAATCGCAGCCGGGCCGGAATGGCGAAACACTTGGCAAGCGCGTAGAGCTGGCAGAGCCGGCCAAGAAGCTCAATCCCATTCTGAAACGGGAAATGCAAGCGCGCCGCGAGGCATTGGAGAAAGAGATTGGCCGTTGTGAGGCGGAAATCAACAATTATGAGATGGACCTCGCCAATTTCAAGAGCGCCCAGGATTCTATCCGATTAGCCAAACTGATTGAGGGGGGCCGCAACCGGCTTGGGGAGATGATGAAGGAGTGGGAACAAATCGCGCTGGCCCTCGATGAGCCGGGAAGAGCTGTGGTGAGCGACCGGGCATGAACGGGCCAGCCTCACTCCGTGATAGCCTGGCTTCAGTTCAGTTATTCCGGGTAATTTCGGGATCTTTTTCGAAGACTGGAAGGGCACGGTTTTAACCGTGCCCTTCCGGTCCAACAAAGGAGCTTCATGAATAATCCAGGTTAACCGTGCCCTTCCGGTCTTACAAGCGAGCTCCATGAACAATTCAGGCTGAATCCGAGGGCAAGAATTCATGCCACGGCTGGACGCGGTGTGCTGTGCTCGCATTGAATCACAACGGCGCCCGGTTCAAGTCCGGGTGAGGTTGCTTGAACATGAATCTCTCCGGCCTCCCGGGTGGATTGAACAATAGCCACGCACAGCCCGTTGAAGGCTCGGCGCTGGCTGGCTTTATCAGGTTCATGGCTGCTGGGATCGCCGTTACCCACGCCGATGATTTTGCCATTTCCCGAAACCTGAAATGAGATTTCGTTACCGGCTACCGGGACCAGCCGTCCTCGCGCATCGACCACGTGAACTTCGATGACCGAGACATCTTCTCCATCGGCGGCGATTTTCTCGCGGTCGGGCCGCAGCACAATCTGCGCGGCATCGCCCGTGGTTTGCCGTGTGGCGGTGAGCACATGTTGGCCGCCGCGATAGCCCCGGGCTTCAAGGGTTCCGGCCGCGTATTTCACTTTCCAGGCCACGTGCGAGTCGCGATCCATTTTGCGGGAGTCGAGGCTCTGGCCGTTGAGATAGAGCTCGATCGTTTCCAGGTTGCTGTGGCACCAGACTTCGATTTCCTGGCCCTCCTTGCCGCTCCAGTTCCAGTGCGGGAAAAGGTGAAGCACCGGCTTGCCGCTCCACCAAGCCTGGTAATAGTAATAGTTGTCTTTCGGGAAGCCGCAGGTGTCCATGATGCCGAAGTGAGAATTGATGCACGGCCATCCGTAGGGCGTCGGCTCGCCGCGATAATCGAAGCCGGTCCAGACAAAGCCGCCGGAAAGGAAGGCCCTCTGGTCATAGGTTTGCCACCACTCTTCGGCGGTAGTGGCCCAGGGTGGATTGTTCACGTCGTAGGCGCTGACGTAGCCTTTCTCCTTGTCGTTCACGTAAATACCGCGAGTCGAAACGGTGCTCCCCACCTCTGTGCCCGTCGTGGGCTGGTTCGGGAACTTCTGGTGGAAGGCATCGATCTGCGGCGCGTGGTGGTAATTGAATCCCTGCACATCCAGGACAGCGGAGATGCCCTTGCCCCATCCGTTGTTCATGGCCTGGGTAATGGGTCGTGTCGGGTCCAGCCGCCGCACCAGTCTTTTCATCGTGGCGCACATTCGCGCTCCACGCTCAATGCTTTGCTCGGGTTCCTCGTTGCCCGTGGACCAGAAGACCACGCTCGGGTGATTGCGGTCGCGGCGGACCAGCCGGCTCAATTGGCTGAGGCCTTCCGGCGCGGATGAGAACATGCGCGTTTCGTCGAGCACCAACATCCCCAGGAGGTCACACGCGTCGAGCAGCTCTGGGGTGGGCGGATTGTGCGACGTGCGATAGCCGTTCGATCCCATCTCCTTGAGCTTGGCGATGCGGTAATACTGCAACCGGTCCGGCAAGGCGCTGCCCACCCCGGCGTGATCCTGGTGGTTGCACGTCCCTTTGATCTTGACGGACTTTCCGTTCATGAAAAACCCTTTGGCGGGATCAAACAGGATCGTGCGGATCCCGAACGGGGTCTCGTAGCGGTCAACCACCGCGCCGCCCGCTTCGAGGGTTGTCACCAGCCGGTAAAGATGGGGATCTTCAATCGACCAGAGCGCCGGATGGGTGACGCTGATTTCCTGTTTCAGTTCGCGGCGCCTCCACGCAGGAATCGTCAGCGTGGCGGAACGGCTCGTGGCAACCTGGTTTCCCGTCGCATCCAGGATCGTGGAGACAATCTGGCACTCGGCATCGCTGTCACCATTGTTGCTGACTTCAGTCGCAATGGTGACCGTTGCGGTTTCGCCTTGGACTTCGGAAGTTACAAAAGTTCCCCACTGCGGCACATGAAGCGGATTGGTTTTTACCAGCCAGACGTGCCGGTAGATTCCCGCACCCTCATAAAACCATCCTTCGTATTCCGTGGCGTCAACACGCACCACAAGAATATTTTGACCTCCATAGTTTGCATGGTCCGTGATGTCATAGCGGAACGGCGCATAGCCGCTCAAGTTCCGCCCCAGAAAGTTTCCATTCAAGGCCACCATCGAGTCCCGAAACACGCCATCAAATTCGACACTGAGCCTTTTTCCAGCGTCGCTACTGGGAATGTCGAACGCCCGGCGGTACCAACCGATGTTCGTCGCGGGATAGGTCCGGCCGAGCGGCTTCGATCCGTGCTCGGTAAGCCAGCGGTCCTCCTGGAACGGCAACTCCACCGCCCAGTCGTGGGGGAGATCAATCTTGCGCCAGCCTGTGCCGTCAAACGCCAGGGAAGATGGCCCGGGACGGCCCGGGTAACCACGGGACTCCTGCAGAAAAAAGTCGCCGGTCTTTGCATACTCCCGGTAGCGGCCATAGTTAAAATCGAGCGCAGCTTTGTCCGCATCGCCCAGATGAAACTGCCATCCGAAATCAAGCAGCAGCCGCTCCCTCGGAGAGTTGGCGTCCATCGCAGGATTGGGCGATGCGGGAGATGGGCTCTGGGCGAAGGCTGGGCTTTCTGCTCCTGGACGGAGCGAGCTTGCCGCAGCGGAAGCCGCGATACTGGTCTTCAAGAAGTCACGTCGAGTCCAATTGGGCATTTTCTGACTCCGGCACACTGCGAAATTAGGCACGGCACTGCAGCCGCCTGGCCGCCGGCGGGCAGCGGTTCAACAAGCGAACTGTACCACAACCAGGCGGCGCGATGCCTGAGCCTCTCTGGGAGATGGATGATATCATGACCGTCCTGTCTCACGACCGAGCGTTTCGGCGGTGGCGTTACAATTTCGTCCAGCGCAAAGCGATCCACGTTTCAATCGTGGTCCTGAATGGATGACGATTCTCCGAAATTTTCTGGGTGTGAACCTGATGGTTCCCGCTGGAGGGAGAGTGATCGTGCGGACCACTTCCCACCCGGGTTCTGTTCAGACTGAGTCACCTCAACCTGACGCGCCGTCATGCTAGAATGGTTTCGTCATGGATATTGAAAAGACCATCCAGTTCCTGCTCGAAAATCAGGCGCGCTTCGACGCAAGGATGGAAGCCAATTTTGCCAAGGCCGAAGAGCGGTTTGCCAAAGCCGAAGAACGATTTGCCAAGGCCGAGAAGCGAATGGACCGTGTTGAGCGCGTCGTCGCTCAGTTAGCGGCAGCCGGGCTTAGATTTCGCAACGAAATCAGGCGATCCCAGCTTGACACTGGGAAGCAAATCAAGGCGCTCGCGGAGCGCCAGGCGCAGACGGAGGACAAGCTTGACGCCCTGATCGAAATCGTGGATAGAACAATTCGGCGAAACAACTCGAAGCATTAAAACTTCTGGCGCCGGTTCCAACTGTGCTGCTGGGTGCGCAGGGACGAACCTTCGATCAATCCATCCCACGTCAACAGGAAGCTCATTGAGGCAGAATCCAAATTAACACGGTCTTTTTTGCCAAGTCCGGGTTCAGAGGGGGAAGGACAACTGGCCAGCCTTCAGAGATTTTGCCCTGTGCAGCTTATCCCGTCCCTCAGGACTGTTTCGAAATGCCCGTACACTCAACCTGGAGTTGATTGGAGGAAGGTAATTTTGCAACCGTTATCCCAATCCTTTCACAGGTAAGTGAAGAGGCCGCTCGGTCCATGCCACGTCCCAATAGCGACCAAATTTCCGGCCATTCTCACTGAAGATGCCCACCAGTTTGAACCCAAATCGCTCGTGAAGCGCCGCCGAAGCGGGATTCGGCAAAGTATACCCCGCCACGATACGGTGGATATCCTCGGTAGCAATGGCCTCGAACAGCGCCGAATAAAGCTGCCGTCCAATGCCTTTTCCGTGCGCCTCGGGAGTGCAATAGATGGTCGTCTCCACCGTTGTCTCATATGCCGCCTTGGGCCGAAAGCGGATGGTACCGGCGTAGCCCACGACGCCGCCGTTTTCCTCGGCCACCAGAAGCCGGTAACGCCCTGCGGGGGCGAATTGTTCGAACCATTCGGAGCGGCGCTCCACCGAGTAAGGCTCGACGTCGAAGGTAATCGCTGTGTTGATGACGTAATGGTTGTAGATTTCGGTCAGGCGCGGGAGGTCATTTCGGGCCGCGGCGCGAGTCTTGATTTCGGCCATATGGCTGTCAGTTTCCTTCTCATAAAGTTGAGGACGGCCAAGTACTCAGAAATCTATCGCCACAGCGGTTGTGAACTTGCCGCAAGCTCCCGCAATACCGCAATGAGCAGGTGCCGGGACAGGCTTGGGCAGCCGGTCTGGCTATGGACTGCCACCTGGGGAATTCTGGCTTTGATCCGTGCACGCTCCTCGATCAATCCAGCTAATTCCATCGGTTCCGATCCGGAGGATCGCGATGGGTTTCCCGACGCCGCGAGCCTTGCTGTGAATCTCAAGCTGAAGAAGCTTTCGGGCGATCTCGAGTGGCGGCGTGACATCGATCCAAGTGGGGTTCGCCGTCAGGAAGCTCTGGATGGCGGCATACTCACCCGCATAAGCAACTGCAATCGCTTTCTTGAAACTCGGATTAATGCCTACGGTTTCAGCGGGTGGTTCTTCAACCTGGTTCGACGCATTCACTTGGTAGCGCTTGATGATGGCAGTGGGTTGACGGTTCCGGTCATAACCTGCGAAAACGACTTCGATGGCGGCTTGGTTCCAAACATTGCGCCGATAGGACTTCGGCTCATCGGCTCGAACCGCTCCCAGACCTTTCAGGATCGGATCCCTTGCAATCTTGGCAAAATTGGCCACCACGTCAGGGAGGTTGGCCGAGCTTTGGCAAGCCTGCTGGCCAAGGTTCTGCAGATTAAAGTGCGCCGCAGTTTGAAGAAGCACTCCCCTGGCGGCGAAGGCGCAATTTGAAGTTCGGATGATTTTGCATCCCTTCCCGGTCCAGGTTTTGTTTCCAACGTAGTAGGTAATCTGCCCGTCGGCTGCCAGCAGGACTTGGCCGCGGGTGTGAACGGCCACAATCGTGGTCGCGCGGCATGGGTAAGCCACAAGGATGAAGACAGTGATGATCTTGAGGTTTCTGCAGGTCGCTCCCATGCAGCGCATCCTTGATTTAAATCGTAAATCGAGCATCAATATTGAGGATAACACGCTTTGGTAGGCCACAATCGGCATGGGCGTGGCCGGGTAGTGGCGCGGTTTGGTTGCTGTAGCGGCGCTCTATGAGCGCCGAACCAGGATCCTCAACGGTTTCCGGCGCTCATAGAGCGCCGCTACAGCAAATTGCGCCATCACCCGTGGCCGGCGTTCATGCCGGGAGCAAATCTGATCGAGCTTGTGACACGGCAACTTCTGAGGTTCATTGGTAAGAGCCTGAAGCCGGAGGAATCGTGCCTTGCGCCCATCGGAGAAAACTCGCCTGCGAGAGCCGGAGGCTGTGTTATCATTCCGTTCTTTGCTTGAAGGAAAATGGTTACACGCCCTTACGGACGGGCGCCTCAGGTTTGCCCGGTCACTGTTTGATAGCGCCTGGCAGGCTTTTATCGGCGTGCTGAAAGGGAGTGACTCATGACGATCGGGAGACCCCTTGCGCTTGCCGCTTTGGTAGGCGTCCTGATGGCATTTGCCGGTTACGGCCCGCTAGCGGACACAGCTTCAAAGCCGTTATCCCCGGCGCAAGATGGGACTCTTCCCGCCCTCACCGCCATCGCCGGAGACGGAATGATGGACTCCCATGCTTACAGGGATCTCGAAGAACTCAGTGACAACATCGGCGGGCGTGTTACCGGCTCGCTCCAGGCCGAAAAGGCAGTGAAATGGGGCGTCGGCAAGATGAAGGATATCGGCCTGCAAAATGTCCACACCGAAAAATGGGAATTGTTTCGTTGCTGGAAACGAATTTCCGCAGACGCCGAAGTGCTTTCGCCGTCGCCCCACAAGCTTTACATGGATTCGCTCGGATGGGTGGGTTCGACCCCCAAGGGTGGCGCCGATGCCGATCTGGTGGAGGTGAATGTCTACCGGCTTGATGAGGAAATCAAGAATAACCCCTCAAAATGGACCGGCAAAGTGCTATTGGCTACTCACAAAGGCGAGGCGCCGCCGCGCGACCAGCGCATGAAGATGTTCGCGCGATATGGAAATTTCCTGAATGCGGCTTACCAGGCTCACGCCATCGCCGTGATCAGCGGCCAGGGTGGCTCGGCTTCAACCGGCATGCACTTGACGCACACGGGTATCCTGGGATTTGAAAAATATTACGATATCCCCGTAGTCAGCATCACTCCGGAAGGCTCCAGCCTTCTTGAACGCTTGATGGATCAAGGGGACACGGTCCGTATTCATATCAACGTCCAGAACCAAGTAACAAAGGGGCCGGTGCCGTCCGCGAACGTGGTGGGGGAAATTCCGGGGACGAAATATCCAGAGCAGGTGATTGTGGTGGGCGGACATCTGGATTCCTGGGACCTCTCCGATGGGTCGACGGATGACGGTGTGGGCGTGGCCACAACGCTTGGTGCGGCGCAGGCCATCGTTCAAAGTGGCTTCAAGCCCTTGCGCACCATTCGTTTCGTCCTGTTCACCGGCGAAGAACAAGGGTTGCTGGGCTCCCTCGCCTACACCAAGACCCACAAGGCGGAGATGTCCAATCATGTGGCAGCCCTGATCTTGGACAATGGACAGGGTCCGGTTGTGACCCTAAACCTGGGTGGCCGCAAGGACCTGATTCCGGCCGTTGAAGCTTTCGCCAAGTCAGTGAGCGCCTTTGGCGAGGTCAAAGTGGACGACCGGACAAGTTTCGGAACGGATGCGGGACCTTTCATTCTTCAGGGGCTTCCTGGCATCAATATGAACCAGAATTCGCCGGATTATAAATACACGCACCACTCTGTGGTGGACACGTTTGACAAGGTGCATCACGATATTCTCACGCGGGATGCGACGCTGATGGGTCTCACAGCCTTCTGGATCGCGGACCGGCCGCAGCGGCTTGCATCGCCCTGGCCGCCCGCAAAAACCGCGCAGATGCTGGTGGAAAAGAAGGCAGATGGTTTCCTGAAAGCCGCAGGCTTGTGGCCCTTTGGAAATTTGGGAAGTGAGACGAAGAAAACTGGAACGAGCAAGCAATGAAAAATTAAGGGCCATTCGAAACCAATATATTCTTGATTCTGGGGGTGCGATGAAGAACTCCAACCTGTTTTCACGGCGTCAATGGCTGCAAACTCTGGGTGCCGGGGGCGCGGCGCTTGCCGCCGGGCCTTACCGGCGCGGTTTCGGCTTCGATCCGCAGACGAGCGAAACAACCGGCGGCTTCAACACGCCGGACAATCAAGCCGAGCGCATGGCATGGTGGCACCAGGCGCGATTCGGAATGTTCATCCACTTTGGACTCTATAGCGTCTTGGCGCGCCACGAGTGGGCCATGGAAATGGAAGGCATCCCCGTTTTGGAATACATGAAATTGGCCAAACAATTCGACCCCCATCCGCACGCTGCCCGGGCCTGGGCGCGCCTGGCCAAGCAAGCAGGCATGAAGTACATGGTGATGACCACCAAGCACCACGAGGGTTTTTGTAATTTCAATACCAGCCTCACTCCTTATTGCGCCCCCAAGCAAGCCCCCGGGCGCGATCTGGTGAAGGAATATGTGGAAGCGGCCCGGGAGGAGGGCCTGCGGGTTGGCTTTTACTACTCGCTCATGGACTGGCATCACCCGGATGGCGCCCGCTGCGCCACTGACGAAGCGGCCCGGCAGCGTTTTGTGGCCTACACGCACGGCTTGATTCGCGACATCATGAGCAATTACGGGCAAGTTGACGTCCTGTGGTATGACGTGGATTGGCCATTGAGCGCGCAGGGCTGGGAATCCGAAAAAATGAACCGCATGGTTTTCAAGTTGCAACCCAAAATCATCGTCAACAACCGCAACGGCCTTCTTGGAGACTTTTCAACGCCGGAGCAGCACATCCAGGCGGCAAAGAAAGGCCGCGCCTGGGAAGCCTGCATGACCATGAATGATAGTTGGGGCTATCAACGCGCCGATGATGATTGGAAAAGTCCAAAGACCATCGTTCGCAACCTGATCCAATGCTCGCAGGGAGGTGGCAACTACCTTTTGAATATCGGCCCGAAAGGCGACGGTTCCATTCCAGAGGAGTCAGTCAAGATCCTGACGGCGACTGGCGAATGGATGAAGAAATACGGTTCAACGATCTATGGCTCCGATCCCTGCCAGGTCAATCGTTCCGTTTATGCGGGTTTTACTCGCAAGGGCAATACACTTTATATGCACGTCTACTTTTGGCCAGGAAATTACGTGGCGATTGGCGGCCTGATGACCAAGGTGAAATCCGCCCGTTATCTGGCGACAGGAGAGAAGATCGACTTTCAGCAGACGGATTTCCAGTTGAAGCTCACAGGACTTCCGGTGAAGGCTTCGGATGAGCTGGCCACAGTCCTGGCGCTTGAGTGCGAGGGCGAGCCGGTGCAGAACACGCTCTACGTGCGTGAGAATCGCCCGCGCGACGGCGTGTGACAAAACAGCCGTCAGCTTTCAGCATCCATAAGTTCTTTTACCCGCCACTGGAGGCTGATTGCCGGCGGCTGATAACTTTATGAAATTTCCTGTTGAGAATTACCCATCCAGGAATCTTCCAAGAACATAGCGGCACAGTACGTTTGGAGCCTTGCATGAAGCTTTACCACGTGATTGAGGCGCAGCAGTTCGACGTGCCGACACTTCACGAACTTTTTGATGCAACCGCCGGGATGGAGCGGCTTGCCAAGCAGGGAGGCGGAAGTGAATATCGAAGTAACATCATGGCCACTCTGTTTTACGAGCCTTCCACGCGCACGCGCTTCTCATTTGAGGCGGCCATGCACCGCATCGGCGGGCGGGTGATCACCACGGAAAACGCCGCAGAGTTTTCCTCGGTGTCGAAAGGGGAGACGCTCGAAGATACCGTTCGCATCATCAACGGCTACGCCGATGTTATCGTGATCCGCCACCATGAAGTGGGCGCCGCGCGCCGCGCCGCGGCGGTCTCTACCGTGCCCATCATTAATGCAGGGGATGGCGTAGGCCAGCATCCCACTCAGGCGCTGCTTGACCTTTATACGATTCGCAAGGAAACGGGGGCCATTGACGGCTTGAAAATCGCCATGGTGGGCGACCTTGCCCAGGGAAGGACGGTCCGCTCCCTGGCTTACCTGCTTGCCAAGTTCAAGGGCATTCGCATGTACTTTGTGGCGCCCCAGTTGCTGCGCATGAAGGAAGATATTCTCCTCCATCTCCGCGAACATGGCGTGGAATTTGTGGAAGAACCGGACCTGGATAAAGTCCTTCCGGAAGCCGATGTGGTTTATCAAACCCGGATTCAGAAGGAAAGATTCGGTGACCGCGTTGCGGACTACGAAGAGTGCCGTGGCCTTTACGTGATCAACGGCGCAAGCCTGAAGTTGATGAAGCAGAATGCCATTCTCATGCATCCGCTGCCCAGGGTGGGCGAAATTACCATGGAGGTCGATTCCGATCCGCGCGCCGCTTATTTCCGCCAGGCGCAGAACGGCTTGTACGTTCGCATGGCGCTGCTCAGCAGGGTGCTCTCAAATTCCGGGAAAGTTGCAGGCTAACCCAGCAAGCTTTATCAGGAAATGGTAGTGGCGCAGTTTGCTGTAGCGGCGCTCTATGAGCGCCGGGAACCGTTGAGGATCCAAGTTCGGCGCTCATAGAGCGCCGCTACAACAAATTGCGCTTTGCTCGTTTCTGTGTTTCTTCGGCCTTGAATCGAACGGTGACCATCGTCGCAAGGGAATAATCGATGGCCAGCGGCGGGCCGCGTCATGCTCATCACCAACCTTGCATCATTTCCTCAAGCGCCAACGGGCTAATTCGAAAGGCAAATATCAGGCCTTGTCTTCCTCTTGATGGACCGGCTGATTCCAAGCCGGAAACGCGCCCCCCTCCTGCCTGAGGGTTCTACTTGCATTCGTCTTTTTGCTGAGTACAATAACCCTATCGCTATTTATTCTGCTGTTGGAGAGGCTAATATTCCGCTCGCAACGACCTGGTACTTTTGTACTATGACTACGGCGTCATTTTGTCTTTTACCTATTCGGGCGATATTCATGCAGGCAAGAGACACGCAGGTTAATTCAAGATGGAGGGGTATTAAAGATCATGTTAATTGGCGAAAGAATCAGGCAACTTCGGGAACAAAAGGGTTTTTCACAAGGGGATGTTGAGAAGGCAAGCGGCTTGCTCCGCTGCTATATCTCTCGGGTGGAGCACGGCCATACGGTTCCATCCGTCGACACCTTGGAACGTTTCGCAGCGGCGTTTGACGTTCCGCTTTTCAAACTGTTTTACACGGGCGATGATCCACCGGCGCTCCACAACTTGACGCCGCGGAAATCTCTCGAAGAGCTGGCCGAAGAGGGCGGAAACAACGGCTCGGAGGCCCGCTTTCTACTCCGGCTTAAAGGCTTGGTGGATAAGATGGTGGAAACGGACCGGGTTTTCTTGCTCGATTTCGCAAAAAAGCTGGCCACCCGCTAACCGTCGCAAGGGGTTACTGTACACCCCGGCCCAAAACGCTTAAGCATAACCGCTAGGGCAGGCTGAAGTGATGTCACGGACTCCAGCCTGCCGCCTTTTTGTCTGTTCCATCTCTCCATGCTCTAACCCGCCAGGTTTTTCAAAGTTGCGGTCTGTGGCGCTTCCCGTTGCGCCGGCATCCTGCCGGTCTTCGAACAAAATTTCGTGAATAGTCCAGATTAACCCGTCCCCTTGCGATGCTCCTGTCGTAGCAGCTCAATGTTTATGAGTGATCAGCGACTTGATTTCCGGTCCAAGGGTGAAGATGAATTGCGCCCCAATCACCCGCTCGCGCAGATAATAGAGTTGCCCGAACGGCTCCTGTCCACTGTAAAACCAGGCTTCGGCGCGGGCAATGGGCTGGCCCTTGTGGGTCGTGAATTGAACTCCTGGCTCAACGCTGATGTTGGTCTGCCATGCAACCTCCTCGCGGGTTTGGAAGTCATCGGCAAGATAGAAATGGAAGCGGGGTGAAGCGAGAGCCTCCGGAAACCATTCCGATCCGGCCTGGAAAGCCCAGCGGCCGACGTGAGGAAAAGTCCGGACTAGGAGTCGAGGACCTCCATATATCCTGAAATGCTTCGAAAAATCGTAGGACACCAGGTCCTGGAGCACCTCCCGGCTATAGTGGAATGACGGCTGTTGGATATTCCCGGTATAGTCGGCGCCCAGGTGCGAGCTGATGTGATAGAACTGCACCCGGGTGGACCACTTGCCCTTGCGGTAGGCGAAAGGGATGCCGGCATGGAAGTCCGCAGCCTTGAGCTGTAAGGTGGTTTTGGTAGAAGCGAATCCGGCGGCGATCCCGCCGATGAATCCTATCTGCCACGATGAAGATGATCCCACCGAAGTGTAAACCTGCAAAGGAAGCGCCAAACCAAAGTCCAGCTCGCTTCCGCCGTAACGGACGCGGTCCGCGGGTTCCGTCTGGTCAGCCATGGGAGGCCTGAAGATTTCCTGCGTAGCGGGGAAATTGTCACTGCCCGAATCCTGCGGCGTCTGATCCTGAGCCCCGGCAGCGCCGGTGCATAACAGCGAGGTGAGCACGACCATCGCCAGCCAGGCAACACTTCCTTGCAGCGTTTTTCGCATTTTCTTGGGCTCTTATTTCCCCTGTAACGGGAATCGGGTTCTGGTTGTAGGGGTGGGATCGCCCCTGGGACAGTCCACTCCGAAACGATGGCAGCCAGATGCTTCGTCACGATCAACATGGCAAATTGCGATCTCCGGCATCCCGCTAAATCGACCGGACTGGGATCTTGACGATATCCTCTACCGCCGCAACTTCACGCATCACAAACGGCTCACCGTATCGCACGCCGATCATTAATCCGAAATGGCGGGAGAGCGAACCAATCCGTTCACGCAAGTCGGCCCGAGAAGGGAAGAGGTTTTGCACGTCCTTGCGCGATGAAAACTGGGACGAGTAGCAGAGGATGGCCTTTAGCTTCTTTTCGAATTGGCGGGTCACATCCACGACGAAGGTGGGCCGGAGCGACGGCACGTAGAGGCTTGCGTAGATGATCTTGTGAGGCCGATGGGGTTTGCCTTCGAGCGGCAACCGGGACAAGCCAGCCAAAAAGCAGCCTTCGTAGCCGATCAGTCCTGCCGTATAGTGATCCGGATGACGACCTTCCCAATAGGGCAGTATCACAGTGCGGGGGCGCAGGTCTCGAATTCGCTGCGCGACTTGCAGCTTGTACTCCCTGTTATTTTCAAGGGCAGCGTCGGGCAGCTCAAGATTCGACCGGTGTGTGAGGCCCATGCTCTTCGCGGCGCGGCTCGACTCCTGGTCTCGCAGGTTCGCGCTGCCCCGCGTGCCGGATTCTCCCCGCGTCAGATCGAGCACGCCCACTTTGTAACCTTCCTCAACCATTTTGATGACCACCCCGCCGCAAGTCAGTTCGACATCATCGGGATGAGCGGCAATGGCCAGAATATCCAGTTGCATGATTTACCTCAATCGTTAGGGTGTGTAAGGAGCTGTTTGAAACCTTGGCGGCACGAAACCCTTTAGCTCAATAAAATCCTACGCAAGGTTGAATTCTAGGGAACCGTGCCAAGATGGTCAAGCAATGGTTGGAAGAAATGGGGCCATCAAGCGAGCGCCGGACCTTGACAATTGCTCCGCTTCCGGCAAGGATTCCGGGATGGACAAACTACCTCTTGGTAACCAAATCGCATTGGTGACGGGCGCGGGCCGGAGAATTGGCCGTGTGATTGCTTTGCAGTTGGCGCGCGCGGGCGCCTCCGTGATCGTCAACTACAACGCATCACGAGATGATGCCGAAGCTACCGTCAAGGAGATTAGACTCCTGGGCCGCGCCTCACTTGCCGTCAAGGCTGATGTGGCAAGCTCTCGCCAGGTGGAGAGGATGTTTCAAACCGTCCGCAGGCGCTTCGGTCGGCTGGATATTCTGGTGAATAACGCTGCCATCTTCTTTCGTGTTCCCTGGGACAAGTTAACGGGAAACGATTGGGACCGGATTCTGGGCATCAATCTAAAAGGCGCTTTTTTCTGCGCGCAACAGGCGGCGTTGATGATGATGGAGCAAAAGCGCGGGCGCATCATCAATATTTCTTCGCTGGGCGGTCTGCAAGCGTGGCCGGGGTACATGCATTACTGCTCTTCGAAGGCCGCAGTCATCATGCTCACCAAGTGTCTGGCTAAGGCGCTGGCTCCGCATATTCTGGTAAATACGATTGCGCCAGGAACCATCCTTCTACCCGGCGAGAAACCCAGCAAGGGACAGAAGGCTGCGGTGCGGTCAACACCCTTGGGCCGTGCGGGCCGTGCCGAAGACATCGCAGAGATGGTCCAGCACCTGGCAACGCGGGCAGGTTACATCACTGGGCAAGTGTTTCCGGTGGATGGCGGCAAGTCCATTCCATAGTCCGGAATCCGGATTGCTATTCACCCAGGACCTTCAGGATCACCCGCTTCTTTCGCTGCCCGTCAAATTCAGCGTAATAGACCTGTTGCCAAGGTCCCAAATCGAGCTTGCCGTTGGTAACCGGAACGATCACTTGGTGGCCAATCAGCAGGTTTTTCAGGTGGGCATCGCCGTTGGTTTCGCCGGTCTGATGGTGCCGGTAGTCGGCTCGAAACGGGGCCAGCTTTTCCAGCCATTCTTCAATATCGGCGATCAGGCCGTCTTCGGCGTCGTTGACGTAGACTCCCGCCGTGATGTGCATGGCTGAAGCCAACACCATGCCCTCCTGGATTCCGGAGTCACGAAGAGCCTTTTCCAGCTCCGGAGTAATATTGATAAACTCCCGTTGTTTTTTCGTATTGAACCAAAGATAAGTAGTGTGCGATTTCATTCATGACCTCCGCCGAAATGAAACGAGATTGCCGGGGTATCTGCCTCCGTGCTTCCGGCGGTGGCGCAGCCATGGAATCCGCGCCATCCAATCTCACTGGACATTTTCCGGCGGGTCCAATAGGCGATGAGCTTCCCCGCCGGGGAGCTTCTCTGAAAGTGTATACTAATAGTGTATTCTCCAATGGACGCAACTTTGCCACGGACACGCTCTAGCTTTGATGCTTTTCGAATTGTCCCAATGAAGGTTAAAGTTCTTTTCTTCGGATTTGCGCGCGATTTGACTGGACTGGAGCAAGAGGAGGTCGAGATTCCTGAAGGTGGCAATCTCGGCGATCTGCGGCGCCATTATGAGGTCCGCTTCCCGCGCCTTCGGGAAATCTCCGGCTCTCTGATTGCTTCGGTGAATCAGGAGATAGCCCCGCCCTCCAATCTCTTGCAGGATCAAGACGAAGTGGCTTTTCTGCCCCCAGTGAGTGGTGGAACGGATGATGACATTTTTCAGATCACGCGTGACGTCATCCCGACTTCCCAAATTGCCGAACAGCTAAAAGCGGGCGAGGACGGCGCAGTGGTAGTTTTTGAAGGGATCGTCCGCAACCATTCGCGCGGGCGCCGCACGCTCTACCTGGAATACGAGGCCTACGAGCCGATGGCTCTTCGCAAGATGATGGAGATTGCGCAAGAGGTTCACCCAAAATTCCCGGTTGACCGGATCGCCATAATTCACCGCATTGGCCGGCTCGAAATTGGCGAGACCAGTGTGGCGATTATCGTGGCTTCGGCGCATCGTAAAGAGGCTTTTGAGGCGTGCCGTTACGCCATTGACCGGTTGAAGCAAATCGTTCCCATCTGGAAGAAGGAGCATTTTGAAGACGGCGCAGTTTGGGCCGAAGGCGAGGCGGGGCCGCAGCTCATCGAACGATCCCATGTTTGAGCCGGAAGGAGCGAATTTGTCCTGGCTTCCCAAGCTCTTCCCCGGTCATCCGCGGCCGTCACCGCAACAACAAAATCGTTATGGACAACTTTCTATCGACTGCCATTGAAATTGCCCGCGAGTCCGGCGCTTTGCTGGCCACCATGTTCGATCGTCCCCACGAAATTTCCTACAAACGTCCCTCCGATATTGTGACCGAGGTGGACCGCCGGTCGGAGGCAATGATTATTGAGCGGCTCCGCAGCCATTATCCCAAGCACGCGGTAGTGGCCGAAGAGGGCGGCGGCCAGAAGACGGCTTCTGACTACTGTTGGTATGTCGATCCTTTGGATGGGACCACCAACTTTGCTCACGGATTCCCGGTTTTTTGCGTTTCGCTGGGACTGACGTTCAAAGGCGAAATTGTTGCTGGAGTGGTCTACGACCCGATGAGGAATGAGCTCTTCACGGCGGAGAAGGGCGCCGGAGCGTTTCTCAACAACAAACGAATTCACGCTTCAAAAATTGATTCTCTGGCCGCCAGCCTGCTGTCCACCGGGTTCCCGCCCTTCTCCCAAGATCACGAGCTCAACATTGAATATTATTACCGGTTCACCCGGCTCTCCCACGGGGTGCGGCGAGCTGGTTCGGCGGCTCTGGACTTATGTTCCGTTGCATCGGGCCGCTTTGAAGGGTTTTGGGAGCTGAAGCTAAATCCGTGGGACAAAGCCGGTGGTGTGCTTGTGGTCCTCGAGGCGGCCGGACGGGTTACGGACGTGGCGGGAGGGCCCTTTGATTTGCTGGGGGATGACATCTTCGCCTCCAACGGGCACGTGCATGAGGCGATGCTGGAAGTTTTCTCGGAAGTCCTGGCGGGCCGCACCAAGGCGTAAGAATTAAGCAACGAAGCTCGAGTTCAGTGCTGTCCTTCATGAGTACTGTGACGTAGAAGAATCTACCGTCGCTCCCATGCTAGAGAGAGCCGATGACGGAACGCCTGGTCATTTCCTTTTATTCTGCCCTCGCCCCCGTGGGGAGAGGGCGGCGCGCAAGCGCCGGGTGAGGGGCCGCCCAAGGCTTCATGGCTTTTTTCCCAATTAGAACAATCGCAGCGTGCTTGAACGAGGTGTGACTCTGGCAAGGCGGCTTGAACCTGGAAAACATGGAATGGAAAAGAGACCGGCTGCGCCTTCGCTGGATTCGGCCCAGCCGCCGGTTCGGGCGCGCCGCTTTGCCAAGGACCCCATCGTCACAGAGGTTGATATTTGGTTGAGGCGACTTCCCAGTGGCCATAACGGCCTCAGCATCATTCACCTTACGGACATCCATCACGGTCTGTTCACCCCGTTGGCCGCCGTCCAGCGCGCCGTTCAAATCGCCAATCAACTCAACCCGGACTTGGTGGCCTTGACCGGTGATTATGTCACGCTCTCCCCGGCTTATATCGGGCCGGCAGCGCGCGCCCTGGGCAAGCTTCACGCCCGGCTCGGCGTGTTCGCGGTGCTGGGCAATCACGATTTTCAGGTGGATGCGGAGGCGGTGACGAAAGCTCTCCGCGACCAGCAAATTCATGTCCTGCGAAACGCCCGCCGTCCTCTCCGCACCAGCTCCGGTACGCTGTGGTTAGTAGGAGTGGATGATCTGTGGTGGTCCTCGGATGATCTGCCATCCGCGCTGGACTCCGTGCCGGCAGGGGACGCCAAGATCCTTCTTTGCCACAACCCCAAAGGAATCCTCCAAGCTTCCCATCAAGGCATTGACCTTGTTCTCTCAGGACACACACATGGAGGGCAAGTCCGGCTCCCGGGCGTGAATTTTCTCTACCGGTCGAAACTCGGCAGGCGCTTTGTTGAGGGTTGGAACCGGCTTGGCGAAACCCAAATCTATGTGAATCGCGGAATTGGCAAGGTCGTTGTCCCGGTTCGCGTCAGTTGCCCACCTGAAATCGCCCGTATCGTTCTCCACCGCGCATGAATGATGGCCACGGCAGGCACTTTCCCGGCGTGGCGTTTATCCCTTCCAGGGGTTTTGAGGAGCAGTGTCGGCTGCCAGCTCACCGCTCCCCTCAAAAAAACTGTCTCACTCGTCTCAATTACCGGGACGCAATCTGCTATGCTGGAACGGATTTGTCGCCGGTTATGAAGTCCTTGCGGGTCCCGGCGAGTCCTGTCAGGAGGAGTAGCCAGGCGAAATTCAGATTGACAAATTATAATTGATGATGTATTATATCATAAGTAATCATCCTCATCCTGATCGTTGATTCTTCAAAGGCGCCATGAACCTTATTTATCAAAGTTTCGCCCGGACCTTAACTTTTGTCCTTATTCACACCGCTCCAGAGGAGGCGTCCAAAACTAAGCGGACCCAAACAGCTTAAGCCATGTGAAATGAAAAGG
The DNA here is from genome assembly GCA_937900045.1 of uncultured Acidobacteriota bacterium. Taxonomy (GTDB): domain Bacteria; phylum Acidobacteriota; class Terriglobia; order UBA7540; family UBA7540; genus CALCEB01. The sequence continues at coordinate 8,526 of CALCEB010000009.1, read as the reverse complement.
ATACGAGGATTTTATGAAAAACGAACCCAAGCGGGCTATCTCGAATGGCATCAGCCGCTTGCAATCAATTAACGCCCCTTTTCCAGGAAAGATATACGATGGGCATTATCGAGCTATTGCAGATTGCAAAAAGCCTCCGGCCTGAGTCAAATTCTTGGCCTCGGCATTGAAATGCATATTTTGGTAAGTGAAGGATGGCCCGACTTTTCATGTTAAATCCAGCCCAGCTCATTCGGAAAAAACGTGACGGCCATCCATTAGACCGGGGCGAAATTTCCGAGTTTGTTCGGCTCTATACTCAAGGTGATATCCCGGATTACCAGGCTTCCGCCTTTCTGATGGCCGTCTACTTCCGGGGGCTTGACGAGGAAGAGACCAACGAGCTCACTCGAGCCATGCTCCAATCCGGTTCCAGCCTGGACCTTTCTGGCTTTCCGGGTCCAAAGCTGGATAAGCACAGCACGGGGGGCGTGGGTGACAAGACATCCCTGGTGATCGCGCCGGCAGTGGCTGCGGCGGGCGCTTTCGTGCCCATGATCTCCGGCCGCGGCCTTGGGCACACCGGTGGAACTCTGGACAAGCTGGAATCAATCCCTGGATTCCGAACTTCAATTTCGCTGGACGAATTTCGCCGGGTTCTAGGGTCCTGTAGACTTGGGCTGATCGGCCAGACTGCCGAAATCGCTCCCGCCGACCGCAAGCTTTATGCCTTGCGTGACGTAACGGCAACTGTGGAAAGTATTCCGCTCATCAGCGCCTCCATTATGAGCAAGAAGTTGGCCGAGGGAATCGACGGGCTGGTTCTTGATGTGAAGACAGGTTCCGGGGCCTTCATGAAAAAGGAGGAAGACTCCCGCAGGCTTGCGGAGTGCATGGTGGCGATTGGCGTGAACTTTGGCAAGCGCGTTGAAGCCCTGATCACGGAGATGTCTCAGCCTCTGGGCCGGGCTGTGGGGAATGCGCTGGAGGTCATCGAGTGCCTGGAGGTGTTAAAGGGACGCGGGCCGGAGGATCTGCGCGAGCTTTGCCGCGAGCTGTCAGCATCCATGCTTGTCCTGGGAGGAATCGCGGCCTCGCGGGAGGAAGGCTGCATGCGGTTCGAGGCGGTGATTCGTGATGGCTCCGCCTTGGAAAAGTTTGAGCAGGTGATTGCAGCGCAGCAGGGTGATCCACGCGTCGTGGAGGACTACTCCCGGCTGCCGCAAGCGAAAATCCAGGACGGCTTTACAGCTTCGGTGGACGGATGCATTCAGTCGATGGATGCCGAAGCCATCGGCTGGGCGGCAATGACCTTGGGCGCGGGCCGTTCCCGTCTCGACTCCGTGATTGACCCTGCCGTGGGCATCGTCTTTGAGAAAAAGCTTGGGGACCGGGTTCGAACCGGCGAGACCCTTTGCGCCATTCATGCCAACAGTTCCGCTCCATTGCCCGAGGTGAAGGCGCGGCTCCGCGCCGCAATTGAAATCGGTGAAGAACCGGTTCAGGTTCCGGCTCTGATCAAGGAGAGGATCATTCCTGCCGCAAAGACGGGCAACCTTGTGAGGGCATCGGCCGAATGAACCGGCTCCCGGCGCTGCTCGGAATTGTCGTCATCTTAGCCGTTGCCTTCGCCTTATCGAAAAACCGGCGGGCGATTCGATGGAGGACCGTCGGTTGGGGACTCGGCCTGCAGTTGATCATCGCCCTGTTTGTCCTCAGAACTTACCCCGGCTATTGGCTCCTGACGGGAGTTTCTGCAATCGTGACGCGCGTCTTGAATTATGCCTTTGCCGGTTCTACTTTTGTTTTTGGTTCGCTGGGAAATCCCAAGGGGGCGTCCGGCGTCGTCTTCGCCTTTCAAGCTCTTCCCTTAATCATTTACATCGCTTCCCTCTCGGCGCTGCTTTACTACCTGCGGGTCCTGCCGATGGTCGTTCAGCTCATCGGAAAAATCATGTTCAAATTGATGGGCACCAGCGGCGCCGAGTCCCTGGAGGTAGCGGCCAGCATTTTCATTGGTCAGACGGAAGCCCCGCTCTTCATTCGTCCGTTTCTGGATGATTTGACGGAGTCTGAGTTGATGACCATCATGACGGCGGGAATGGCGCACATCTCCGGCGCAGTCCTTGGCGCGTACATTCTCTTTGGGGCCGACGCCCGCCATTTGCTGACGGCCGTGGTGATGACAGCGCCCGGGACGATCCTTCTCTCCAAAATGTTGGTTCCTGAAATTGGCAAGCCCAAGACCGAAGGTGAAGTCAAACTGGTGATCGAACAGACCTCGGTCAATGCGCTGGACGCGATTTCCCGCGGCGTCACCGATGGATTGTATCTGGCTCTGAATGTCGCGGCCATGCTGATTGCATTCATCGCTCTCATCTACCTGGCCAACGGCATTCTGAGTGTTGCCCACACCCGGCTTGAGACCATTTTCGGCTATGCTCTTGCGCCCGTTGCCTGGCTCCTTGGCGTCCCTTGGAGAGACGCGGTGCAGGTTGGAAACCTGATGGGCATTAAGCTGGTGTTGAATGAGTTCGTGGCATTCTCGATCATGGGACACTTGAAAGGCCATATCGCGGCCCGGTCGTTCACCATTGCCACTTACGCCCTTTGCGGATTCTCGAACTTTTCGAGTATCGGAGTCCAAATCGGTGGAATCGGTGCCCTGGCTCCTTCGCGCAAACAGGATCTTGCCCGCTTAGGATTCCGGGCGCTCCTGGCGGGGACGCTCGCGAACTATCTATCAGCAGCCATCGCGGGGCTGTTATTGACCTGATCCCACGCGGGATTGTCCCGTAGGGGCAGCCTCGGTTTCCGTGTTCAGATGGGCAAAAAACCCGCCCCGGTTTGCATTTGAAACTGCCATGAACTCACTCGCATCTAAAAAATCCGCCCAGCGCGCAGGAACTCCGGGTTACGAGCAGGCCCGCGCGGCGGCAGCATACATTCTAACGAAAGGGAAATTCAAGCCGCGCGCCGGGATTATTCTCGGGTCTGGATTGGGCCAGGTTGTCCGCCAACTCCAGACGGAGGTCAGCCTCCCTTATCAGTCGATTCCCCATTTCCCACGGCCCACCGTGGAAGGGCACGGTGGATTTCTGCACCTCGGCGGGTGGGGCAGTTTGCCCGTGGCGGTGATGGCGGGAAGGATGCACCTCTACGAAGGTTATTCGCCTGCTGAAGTGGTGTTGCCAACTCGCGTCCTGGCTCTTGCCGGGATTGAACTCCTGATCGTCACTTGCGCCGCGGGCGGGATTCACAAACGGGCGATTCCCGGAACCCTGATGATCTTCAAGGATCATCTGAATTATCAGGGCGCGAACCCTCTGGCCGGACTCCATGATCCAAGATGGGGAGAGAGATTTATTGATATGACGCAGGTCTACGACCCGGAATTGCGGCGGCTGGCGGCGCGCGCGGCGAGAAGTGGAAAGGTCAGGATGTTCGAGGGAGTTTACGTTTCACTCTTGGGGCCTAGCTTCGAAACTCCCGCTGAAATCCGGGCATTGGGCCGGCTCGGGGCGGATGCCGTCGGCATGTCGACGGTTCCGGAGGTGATCGCCGCGCGGCAGTTGGGATTACGTGTCCTGGGCATTGCATCGATCACTAATCGCGCCGCAGGTCTCAGCCGCAGGACCTTGAGCCATCATGAAAATCTCGAGGCCGGCGCGCAAGCTTCGCGCAATCTGGTGAAGCTGCTCGATGGATTGATTGGGAAATTGGGTGAATCCAAGTCTGAGAGGAAACCGGGATCCACCAAGCGGATTTGAAGACCCATCCCGTTTTCCAAGTTCGGAGCGTTCTGTGGAAGCGAGTTCTGCTGATCTCCATGATCGAGTATCATCGCAAACCGGGACGGAGTTCAGCAGGCAAGAGTTCAGTGACGAATGGAGTTCGAGCCGGGGGCGAATAAGATGCCGCTGGTTGGTTTAAGGAGAAATGGAACTACTACTGCTTGGCGCCAGCATGGGTGTGGTTGGAGGGCTCATTCCCAGCCCGCTTCATATGATCGCCCTCGCCCAGGTGGCGCTGAAGCGATGGAACCGCGCGGTGGCCATCCTGGTGGGACCTCCGCTGGTGATCGACGGGATGTTGTTGCTGGTAACGTTTTTCTTTTACCAGTATGTCCCCCGCAACATTGCTCACATCGTGGCTTACGCGGGCGGAGCTTATCTCGTGGTTTACAGCCTCTACGCTCTGCTCTGCATGCGGAGGAAAAGCCACGAGGAAATGGCGGAGTCCCAGACTCTGACCTATGCCGGCGTCACGGCGGCGTCACTCTCGGAGGTCACTTCTCCAGGCACCTGGATTTATTGGATGACGATCGCGGGGCCGATTCTGGCGGAAGGCAAGCGCCGGGGCTATTGGCACGTCGTCCCTTTCTTTGCGGGCGGGCTGTTTGGCTACTACGGGGCGGCGCTGATCAGCCTGGCCCTTCTTGCCTGGGGTGCAAGCCTTCACCGCCATTTGCGGCAAAATCTGCTCTGGATCGCAAACTTCCTGCTGCTGGCTTTCGGCGTAACTTACCTGCTCCGCGCTTATTTCAAAGGCTGACTGACGATGGGCGATGGAGGCCACAAGTTACCGAACCCGAAACATTCACGAGGGTTTGTTCGAAGACCGTCAAAGCACGGATTTAACATGGCAATACTTGTCCGTCAAAAAGGCGGCGCAGTTCATGCAAGTTAAGCTCCTCAAAACTTTTGACGATCCGGTCAGCGCGAGTTTGACTCTGCAAGTCTTCCGCGGAAAATGTGGAGGCGATAGCCACGCACTTCATCCCTGCGCCTTTTACAGCCTCAATTCCTACGAAGGAATCTTCGAAGCCCACGCACGTTTCGGGCGTCACCTCCAGGCGTTTTGCGGCTTCCAGGTAAATCTCAGGGTGGGGCTTGGGGTGCGTGACATCGTCTCCGCTGACCATGAATTTGAAAAAAGGGCGGAAGTTCAGGGCGTCCGCCACAAATTCAATATTTTCCCTCATGGCGGAGCTGGCCACGGCCATGGGAATTCCGGTTTCATGGCACTCCATGATGAGATCGCGCAATCCGGGAAGCGGCTGCGCATGAGGACCAAACGTGTTGCGGAAAATGCTCTCCAGCTCCTCGCTCAGCCGCTGGTTCTCTTCGTCCGGAAGATTCGGTCCGAAGAAATACCGGAACGCATGGTCGTTCCGCTGTCCCAGAATTTGGCGGGGCAGCTCGTCGGGATTGTAGGGGATGCCATGCGCATTCAGGAGATCGATCCACTTCTGCAAATGAAAGGGATTGCTGTCGATCAGCACGCCATCCATGTCAAAGATGACGGCCCGGGGCAAAACGGAATGGGAAGGCACTCAGTTTCTCCAAGCGATCGTTTTGGTTTTTGGCGTCAGAGCACTTGCCCCCATAGGGGCGGCCCTTGTGGCCGCGCGCCGGGATCACGCCGGAAGCGGCCGCAGCGCGGCAAGCAGCTTTTCGGGGCTATAGGTGTTGATCACGCTCTTCGCTTCCATCCACCCCCGCCGGGCGGTCGCCACTCCGAAGCGCATGAAACGGAAATGACTGGGATCGTGAGCATCGGTCGAGATCACAATTTTCATTCCGTGATCGTGTGCCAGCCGGACATGCCGGTCGCTCAGGTCCAGCCGTTCCGGGTTCCCATTCAACTCCAAGATCACGCCCAGCTTCTTCGCGGCGTTAAACACACGCTCCACATCAAAAGTGAATGGATCACGTCTCAGGATTTGTCTTCCCGTGGGGTGGCCGAGGATGCGGACGTAAGGGTTCTCCAGGGCCTTCAGGATTCGCTCCGTCATCTCTCCGGCGGGCTGATTCATGCGGGAGTGGATGCTGGCCAGGACGATATCGAATTGTTTCAGCAGCGAGTCCGGATAATCGAGGCGGCCATCGCCCAGAATGTCCACCTCCGTTCCCGCCCAAATTTCAATACCCTTCACTTTTTTGCGGGCAGCGTGAATGGCCCGGATGTTTTCCAGGGCGCGATTCTCATCCAATCCATTCGCCACGGTGACGGCCTTGGAATGGTCCGTAATCAGAATGTAGCGATAGCCCAATTGCTTTGCGGCCTCCGCCATCTCGACGGCGCTGGTGCGCCCATCGGAGGCGGTGGTGTGCATTTGAAGGTCCCCCTTGATTTCAGAAAGGTCCACAAGCTTGGGCAGGGAGCGAGCCTCCGCTGCCTCAATCTCACCCATGTTCTCGCGCAGCTCCGGGGCGATCCAGGGCAGCCCCAACCGCTCGTACACCTCTTCCTCTGTCCGGCTGGCCACATTGCGCTCGCCTTTGAAAAGGCCATATTCGCTCAGCTTCAGCCCCTGCTTCTTGGCTCGCTCGCGCAGGACAACGTTGTGTTCCTTCGACCCCGTGAAGTACATCATCGCCGCGCCGTAGGACTCCTTTTCCAAGAGCCGCACGTCCACTTGCAGGTCCTGATTCAGCTTGACGCTGACTTTGTCTTCGCCCTTGGCAAGCACCTGAATGATGCGAGGAAATGTTGCGAAATAGCTGGCAATCTCAGAGTGATCAGACCCCGTCACCAGCAGATCGAGATCGCCAACGGTCTCGCGGCCTCTTCGCAGGGAGCCGGCTGGAGTCACTTGATCGACGCTCTTACACTTTCGCAGAAAGGCCGTCAGTTCCTCGGCAATTTCAAAAGCGGTGTCCAGACGAAAACGTCCGGCCGCCCGGCGGTAGACCTCAATAGCTTTCAAGATGTTTTCTTCGGACTTGGCGCTCATGCCGGGCAATCCGCGCAGCCGCCCCGCCTTGGCCGCCGCCTCAAGATCGTCCACGGACTTGACGCCAAGCTCCTTATTGAAAAGGCGGGCTTTTTGCGGCCCGACGGTTTGAAGTTGAAGCAAGTTCAATACGCTCTGCGGGACTTTCTGCATCTGCTCTTGGTGGAAATGGGATTGTCCGGTCTCCACCAATTCCTGGATCTTATTGGCCAGATCGGGGCCGATGCCTGGGATGTCAGTGAGTTTTCGTTCGGGATCGTGAACGATGTCTTCCAGCCGCTGAGGGTAACTTTCGATCACACGTTTCGCCCGGTCGTAAGCGGCGGCTTTGAATTGCCACTTCGAGTCTTCTTGCAGAATGCGAGTGAGGTTTGAAAGGTCTTCAAAGACCTGAGCGATATCTTTGTTCTCCATGCGGCCTCGCGGGCTTCGGAAAGTATCGGAACATCAAGAATAACATTGGAAAGCAACGGACCGGGGCGCGTGAGGCGGCGTTCCGCCGAATTCGGCCGCAACATGTTAAAATCGACGTGTGGTGTGGATGGAAAGCGCCGGCGGCGGACGGTCGCCGCGCCGGGTCCGGCCGGGCGGATAGAACTGAGTGTCTCTGTCGCAGGATTCTGTGTTTTCTACCAGGATATTCTGAGCCACTTCCGATCCGTCATTCCCGCGCAAGCGGGAATCCACCGCCCCGGAGGGTAAGGATTCCAGTCGGCGTGGGAATGCCTATATTCCATCGCCTTGTGCAATGGTGCCCGTTTTTGGCTCCGGCTATGCTGGGGCGCGTTGTTATAGAGCTTTTCAATAAGTTGAACTAACGTGGAAGAAATCAGCTTGAGCGTCGTCATTCCGGTGTTTAACGAGGCTGAGAATATCTGCCCTCTGGTGGACGAGCTGGGTCCTGTCTTATCCGCATTCGGAGATCGCGCCGAGATCCTCTTCGTGGATGACGGAAGCACAGACTCGACCCTTGCAGAAATCAAGGGTGCTCAACAAACGGACTCGAGGGTTCGCGCCGTGCGCTTCAGGAGGAATCTGGGGCAAACCGCAGCGATGGCGGCAGGCTTCCACCATGCGCGGGGCAGCGCCGTGGTGACGCTGGACGGCGACTTGCAGAATGACCCGGCTGACATTCCCAAGCTGGTCGCTGGGCTGGAGGATTGGGATGCCGTCTGTGGAATCCGTACCCGCCGTCAGGATGGCTGGGTTAAGAAGGTATCTTCACGCATCGCCAATGGATTTCGCAACTGGGCCACCGGGGACGATATTGTGGATACCGGCTGCACTTTGAAAGCTTACCGGCGGGAGTGCGTGAGCCAGCTTGAGCTCTACCACGGCATGCACCGCTTTCTGCCCACGCTTCTGAAGATGCGCGGATACCGCGTAACTCAAACCCCCGTGAATCACCGTCCCCGGCTTCGAGGCCAGACCAAATATGGAACGTGGGGAAGGCTGGTGAAAGGGCTTTCCGACCTGTACGCCGTGCGCTGGATGAAAAAGAACCGTATCGATTGCTCATCGGTTGTGGAAATCATCGAGCCGGTTCGCAAAGCAGAGGGATCATTCAAATAAACACGAGCTGGCGTTGGCGTTCTGGGCTGCGTCAAGACATCCTGCGCTTCTTCAAAACATCATGCCCCTGGAGAGAGCGGCCGGCTCACCCTCCATTCCTCTCGCCCGTTCGGGGGAGAGGGTGAATCGCGCTGTGGGACAGGTAAGGGGGTTGCGGCTCGCCGGCCTGGGGCGAAGGTTCGCTAAGTACAGTGGTTCATAAATTCACTCACGTATTTTTCCGTTACGCGGCTGCT
>CALCEB010000008.1 GCA_937900045.1 uncultured Acidobacteriota bacterium | reverse complement strand
GCTCAGCAGGGCAAATCAAATACGTTAGTGTATTTAAGAAATATGGTACTTAGTCAGGACCCTGAGCTCGCCGGTTCGTTCCTGTCGGATGAATAATTCCAACTTTCATCCTGTTTCTATCCCTTTCAATGTGTGAACCTTGAGCGAAGTATTACTGGTTGTGTAATATATTGTCAAGTATATTCTATGAAAAGTGGAAAAACTCACTTTATGGCTCCAATGCTGGCCGGCTATAGCGGTCAACTCCGGCCACCGCTCTAGCGGCAAAAATGTACCACGACTCGAAGGTCCGCATTCTCCCCTGGCTGGATTATTCGAAGTTGCTAAATGCAGGAAGGCGACCGCGAAGAGTGTTCGAGGAAGTTGGAGGACAGCCGGAAGCGTGGTCTGTTTCTTTAATTCGCCACGCTTCCGGGGAGGAAACAAACTTACCAGATCACGTGCCACATGCTCTTGGCGGCCGCCTCTGTCCCACGGGCTACCCATCCAGGTGTTTGAGCAGCGCCCTTGCCGGCATCGATCGCGCCGGCTTTTGTGGTATCCAGACCGGATTTTATCGCGTTCCCGGCGGCTGAGCCCACTTTCGAAGCGCCACCGGCGGCAGCCTGCGCGCCGTCCTTCGTGGCCTCTCCGACCGCGGCTGCGCCTCCGGCCACATCGGCGCCGCCCGCCTCAGCAGCCTGGCCAGCCTTCACAGAGCCTTTATAGAGCTCGTGGCCTGCGTATCGAATGATTCCTGCTTGCGCCACTTGCACCATGCATGCAAGCATTAAGACGCTGAACATCCCAATCAATACTTTCGGTTTCATCTTAAAAACCTCCTGAAAGCTCTTTAACCTAAGGAGATGAAATTTGGCTTGCATCATCTTGCATTTAATTCTCCCTGCCTCATATTAGACGCTAAAAACACTCCGTGAGGTTGGTAGGTGGGAAAAAAGATTGCAGAGGTTCTTCGCAGCCCAGCATCCCGCCTGCCAGAATGGGGATTAGAAGTCTTCGAGAATGTCCGTCACTAATGTCCGGGCAAGATCTCTGGAGAGGCGGTCAATAGCCGGCTGGTCCTCTTCAAACAAGACCGGGTTCAAAGGGCTGATCTGGTATTCCTCACGAAAGGTATAATTCGAGTTGGAATAAATTGTTTTGTGGGTGTGCAAGTCTTCCAGGATCACGACCGCAGTGACCTGAATCTGAAGTGTCGTAGCTCGCCCGGTTTGAGGGTCGAAAGTCAGGACGCTCTTCTTGACATTACTGATAATCCCCCGCAGCACGGCGTCTGCGCCAGCCGGATTGGATGCCACCTGGAACTTGGTACGCTCCACGAACTCCTGCTTAATGGCTGCCGTCACGGTCTGCTCGATCCGGTATTGGTGCGACAGATTCTTGAAAGCGGGAATGGCAATGGTTTTGACATCGTTAGGAACAAGAACAGCCTTACCTGCCACGTGGTAGCCACAGCCAGAGAGGATGATTACGGCGGCAATAACTCCGGCAAAGACTGTTTGATGTGCACCCGGGATCGGTCGTGAAGCAATTCCCGGAAACTCCGGAAACGACTTCAGGATTCGAGAGTCCAGGAAGTCATGAAGAAAGGAAGTGAATCGTCGGAAGGAACGAAAAAGAACGAGATGCGGCAGAGCGGCTAGCCCCCTCATCTGTCAGTGCAAAATCTCTTTCTTGAGGTACCGTTCGGCAATCTCCACAGCACTCTTCGCTGCCAAGTGAAGGTCATCCACGGCGGCCCACAGCCAAAGCCCCGAATTCCCTGCCCCATCCTCCGTCATTACATCCACTAAAATATCTGCCGAACCAACGGCCTCAACCGGTGTTGCGGCCGGTTGTGACAACCGGCGGACCTGAACCCCTTCGCTGTCGATGGCCTTGGAGGCAAGGGCAGCGTCCACCTTGGAGTCCATTTCAGCATAAACGGAAAATGCGGTGGAAAAAAAGACCGGAACTTGCAATACGCGGACGGCGGGAGCAGGCACCCGGCCGGCCAGTAGGGAGCTCAATTCCTGGCGGATGCGTGCTTCAAGCTCTGGAAGCGCAGTTCGGGTTGTGCGGCCATCAAGCCGGGGAAGGATATTGAATGCAACTTGACTTCCGAAGACGGCTTGCGGAATCTTCTGGAAGCTCATTAATTTGAGAATTTGTTCCTGAAGCTCCTCGATCGCCGGGGGTCCCAGGTTGGATGCGGGAGCGAAGACATGAGCCACGGTGCGTACCACTGTGAATTGGGCCGCGATCCGCAGAAGCAGCGTGCTGAGCACCGCCGAAGCCGCGTGGGGCGAATGGAGGAACCTCGTGTTGGTTTCGATTGGCCGGGCGGCACTTTGATCCTGTCCCAGGGAAGAGAGAACGGCCCTGGCCGCTTCGGGCGGAGACTCGCAAAGGCTAATGACCACCGGTCCCTTTGCCTGCGCACGCTCGTTAACGGTGTCCCGCAGACGGCCTGCCAGCACGTACCAATCCTCGGATGTGAGCGGAGCCGCGACGAAAATGAAGTCGAGATCTTCAACTTTCAAATCCCCAAGCGCGGCTGATTCCAGAATTTCCGACTCGACGTCCAATACGGGGATTTCCGGTTCGATCTTGTCCGGCTCAATAGCCACGGAGCTGAGAACAGGGAAATTTCTCTCATTCAGAACTTTGGTCAATTCGCGGCCTAGCAGGGAGGCCGCTCCCACTAGTCCGATGCGGCTCCCGTGAGAGGGGTTCATGCGGGGTGGGCCTCTTGTCCGGCCGATCCTTCACTCGCCGCAGCGGGACGATGAGGGTGGATTTTGGAAACCAGCCGGCCGACCGGTCCTGAGAGAACGTAAACCGAGGCAAGTATTAGCAGGACCGGCTCGGAATAAGTCCACATTGCCCAGATGATGATCCCGAAAATGATGATATAGAAGAAAGGCCGCTGACGGCGGAGGTCCAATCTCTTGAAGCTGAAGTAGCGGACGCGGCTCACCATCAGAAAAGCCGTCGAAGCGACAATGACGAGCCACACGATGCCCGGCGCCCAGTCGTTCACCGGATACTTCGCCCAATGGACGATGGCGGCAAGAATTCCTGCCCCGGCAGGGATCGGCAATCCGACAAAGTAGCGGCGATCAGCGGAGGATCCCTTGTCAATGTTGAAGCGGGCGAGGCGGGCAGCGCCACAGAGAACGAATGAGAAGGCGACGATCCATCCGGTCTTTTGTAAATAGAAAACCAGGTGTGCGCCCGTGACTTGTTGCACTGCCCGGACACCCCAGGCATAAGCGAGAAACGCGGGAGCGACCCCAAATGCAATCACATCCGCCAGCGAGTCAAACTCCCGGCCAAAATCCGAACAGGAATTAGTCAGGCGGGCAATACGGCCGTCCAAGCCGTCAAACACGATAGCCCAACCGATCTTCTTGGCGGCATCGTCAAACGCAGCGAGGACGGAGGCGCTGCTCATGTGTGCGGCCAACATCTGCGCGCCGTTCAACGTGGAAAGGATGGCAATGTAGCCGCAAATGAGAGTCCCTAACGTAAAGAGGCTCGGCAGGATATAAACACCCCGCCGCGGCGCTGCTTTGGAGGGACTACTTGCTTTTGGGGGTTGCGAATCCAAGAATGCTGCTCCCTGCTTGCACGCGGTCTCCAACCTTCACATTCCACTCCGCGTCAGCCTCGACAATCACATCAACCCTGGAACCAAACTTGATCATGCCCACTCTTTCACCGCGCGACAACCGATCCCCAAGTCTTTTCCAGAATACGATACGCCGCGCCACAGCGCCAGCAATTTGCTTGACCACGACCCGGCCCAAATCACCCTCCACCGTGAACACGTTTTGCTCGTTTTCCACCGAAGCTGTGGGCTTCGAGGCAATCTGGAAGGAGCCGGGGCGGTAGACTACCTGCTTAATAATGCCCGGAATGGGGGCCCGGTTCACATGAACGTTCAACGGCGACATAAAAATGCTAAGCCGCTTCACGGGCTTCCCTTCTAACTGTTCTTCAACGATCTGGACTACTTTCCCATCAGCCGGGGAAACGATAGCACGCGGGTCTGTGGGGATCCGCCTCTCCGGATCTCTGAAGAAGTTCAAGACAAAGATGGAAATCAACAGGAAGAGAGAGGCAGGGATGAAAAGGCGGAGGAAAAGAAGCAACACTGCTGCCAGCAACAGAGGCAACCCGTACCAGTAGCCGTCCCTGACCATACTCCGATTTTCTCCCGGGAATCCCGTGGGGGGCAACAAGATTCGGCTTCTATGAAGGAACCTAGGGCGACACAAACTTTAGAGACAGACGTGAATGAGGCCACCTCGCGGGTTCCCGGGACAAGTAGGGATACTCTCAGGCGCTCCCGGCTTTATGAAGCAACGTCTCCATCAGGTCTTTGGCTTTCAGCTTCAGCTTCTTCAGCCGGATTTCCTCAACCTGTTCTTGTTCACTGAGATATTTCTTGTTTGAAAGTTCTTCGAGTTGTGCGGCGTAATTGGCGTGTTCGTGTTCGAGGCGTTGGAATTCCTTATCATTGGCCATCAAATGATCCCGGACGGCCCCGGTAACGCTGCTCATAGGCGTATCTCCCTGATTTGAATTCTACCCTGCGGTCAGGCTAGCACAGGCTTTCACGTCATTCAAGTGTTAAGTCGATCTTGTCAGATGGTGACATTATCAAAACACCTTCGGGCTGATTTTACCCGGTGAAACTGGGAAAAACACGCTAACTCCCTGGCAATTCCAGCTTCAAGATATATCCATCCTCGTCAGGATTCTGGTAGTATCCATTGCGAATCGAGTGGGGCTCGAACCCCATTGCGGCATAAAAGCTTATGGCCGGCTGATTGGAGGCGCGGACCTCCAGAAATATGTTGCGGGCACGGGATTGCATCAGTTGCTGAATGCCTTCCTTCATCAGCGCCCAGCCGATCCCCCCCCTTCGGCTAGAGGGCGCAACCGCAAGATTCAGCAGTTCGGCTTCATCTTCGACCTGGCGGAAGACTACAAACCCCAGGACGATTCCGGGTTTACTCGAATCGCTTGCAACCAGGGTGAGATTTCCAGCTTGGCCGATAAGACGGTCGTAATCCATTTTATTCCATTGGGCTGCAGAAGGGCTCTGCTTCTGGATCTTCACGACCTGCGAAACGTCTTCTCCATTGAGTGTCCGAATTAGAATATCCATTGGCGATGCGGATTTAGAAAGGCTTGGCCTATGGTTAGTCGCAAAGGCGGTGGACTTTGGATTCCTAGTAAGAAGTTCCCGGCTCGAGCACCCTTGCCGAAAGTAGTCATAATGCACGGGATTGCTTCAATCTTTGAAATTTGTTTCTGCATCCGTTCGACGGATATAGTAGGCGTCAAGTTCCTGTGAAGATAGCGGCCTTCCCTCAAGTTGTGCGATTCGCGCCAGCCGCGCGATGGCGGCGAGCAAATTCCCGCGAACCTGGACCCAGCCAAGCCCTTTCGGAAGAGATTTCTGGAGCTCCTGGGTTGCGTTTTCGTGCTCGCGGACGACACAGGTTAGGTTTGCTGTGCCGTTAATATCCGACTGGATCAGCGCCGAAAGTGGGCGGGGCCCTAGAACAAATCCTTCACCGGCCAGCGAGAATATCCGGGAATCAAACCTTGGTGATGCGTCCTGGGGGAATTCAGGGGCGGGTCGTACTTTTCTGAACAGAGCGCCATAGAACTCTCTTCGCCGGGCGTCAAGAATAGGGATGGCAAATTCTGTGGGTGGGGCGCCTTCCTCCACCAAAGCATCGAGAACGGTGACTCCGCGCACCGGACGTCCACAGGCCTTTGACCAGCCGAGCGCCGCGGCCAGGCCGGTACGGATTCCCGTAAAGGATCCAGGACCATTGGCGACGGCGAAGAGATCGATTTCCTTGATGCCGGCCTTGGCTTCTCGAAGCACGAAATCGAGGCCGGCAAATAAGTCCACTGAATAGTTGCTGGCGCCCACATGGGGCGACGCTGCCAGGCAAAGCGCGTCCCGGAAGATGGCCACGCCGCCCATTTCGCTGGTGGTGTCGAGGGAAAGAATCAGCATTGCATCGCAATTATAGAGGAAACGGCCAGGCGGTTGAAGGCAGAATCGTGGTGAACCAAAGCTCCGGCGCTCGTATGTTAGAATAGAGATGAAATCTTGGAATCCGCGGACGATCAATCCGGACCGGGGGTTACTTCGACCCGGAGCAAGTGTCTGATCTTCAATACCGTCCGGAGCGCTCTGGCGCAGCCGAGATCAATGCTGCGTTAAAATGTGGCGCCATCCAAATCCTATGCCTGAAATCGCTAAACCTCCCACAAAGCCGCTGGAATTGACAGAGGTCCTTTCGCTCCTTTTGGAAGTTGGGGAACGGATCAGTTCCACACTCGATCTGGATGAGCTTCTGCCGCGCATCGCAGAGATCATTAAGACGGCTATTGACTATGAAGTGTTCGCGATTCTTCTGGTGAACGAGAAAGCCCGGGACCTTCGCATCCGCTTCAGTGTGGGGCACCCGGAGGATGTCGTCCGCAACCTCCGGATTAAGATAGGCGAAGGGGTGGTGGGACGGGCGGTGGAGATGCGCCGTTCGGTATTGGTAAATGATGTCACCAAGGACTCATCCTACATCCAATCCCTTCCGGCGATTCACTCCGAGCTCGCAGTGCCATTAATTTTCAAGAACCGGGTTGTCGCGGTGATGGATCTCGAGTCCCCCTGGCCCAATTTTTTCAATGACCAGCACCAGAACCTTCTGGAGCTTCTTGCCAGCCGCATTGCCGTGGCCATTGAAAACGCCCGACTTTACAGGCGTAGCGTGCGCCAGGCGCGGACGCTGCAACTGCTGAATGAGATCAGCCGGGAGCTGTCTTCGGTTCTGGTGCTGAACGAACTGCTGCGTAAGATCGGCGCTCTGGTCCGGCGTCTGATCAATTATGACCGGTTCGGTATCCTCCTGACAGATGAGCATACCCAGACTTTTAACACCGTCATTTCTGTCAAGCAGAACCAAAGCACGCCGGACAAAGTAAGTGTGCCTTTCGGCAAGGGGATCATCGGCGCCGCTGCGGCTTCCCGCCAACCCGTTCTGGTGGCGGATGTGACCCGCGACCCCCGCTATATCCCCACCAACTCGGAAACGCGCTCGGAACTTGCCATTCCGCTGGTTCACAGAGACCGCGTGATCGGCGTGGTAGATTTGGAAAGCGGCGAAGTAGGCGCTTTCAACGAAGATCATGTCCGGATCTTCTCAACCCTGGGCCCCCAGGTGGCGATTGCCATTGAGAACGCCCGCCTTTATGAGCGCGCCGTGCGCAGCGAAGCTCGCATGGAGAGAGACCTGGACCGGGCCCGTGAAATCCAGATGCACATCATGCCCACGCCATCGCCCACCATCCAGGGACTTGAGGTGCGGGCGCGATTTCGCCCTGCCCGCGAGCTGGGAGGAGACCTGTACGATTTTCTCTCCTACGGCAAGGAGCGCCACGTCCTAGCTATCGGTGATGTCAGCGGCAAAGGAGCGCCGGCCGCGCTTTACGGCGCCATGGCGATCGGCACGCTGCGCAGCCTGGCTCCGCAGCGGTTAATGGCGCCGGAAATGCTGAAAAAGCTCAATATTCTGCTACTCGAACGCAAAATTGAAGGACACTTTATTACGCTGACTTATTGTGTGTGGGAGCCGAAGACCAAAGTCTTGAAGCTGGCCAACGCTGGAATGCCGCTGCCGGTGCTGGTGCGGAAGGGAAAAGTCCACGCCATCCGCGCCGAGGGAGTTCCTCTGGGGTTGCTGGATCATGTGGAATACCAAGAGACTTCACTGACCTTGCAGAAGGGCGATCTGCTGGCCATGTTTTCAGACGGACTCGGTGAGGCAACGAATGCCAAGCTCGAAGAATTCGGGAATCGCCGTCTGGAGGCGCTGCTCCGCGAACATGCGCTTCAGCCGCCCGAGGAGATCATTGAAAAGGTCTTTGAGGCGATTGGCAAATTTGAGCAAGGAAGGCCGCCGCGAGACGATCAGACCATTCTGGTGGTGAGGGCCAAGTAATGAAAGTGGCGCAAAATCAGGTGGACGAGAGCCAACGTCAACTCCCAGGGGCAGCCACGGTGGAGATGGATGGGTTTGAGTACCGCTCTGGCCGGTTGTTCTGTGAGGATGTGGCCCTGGCGGAATTGGCCGGGCAATTCGGCACGCCGCTTTACGTCTATAGCCAAGCTACCATTTTGGGGCGAGTCACCCTCTTGCGCCAAGCGCTGCAGCGGGTGCCGTCGCTCCTGTGCTATTCCGTCAAAGCCAATTCTAATCTTTCCCTTTTGGATTTGTTGCGCGAATCGGACTGCGGCTTCGACATTGTTTCCGCAGGCGAGCTGGCGCGCTGCATGAAGATTGGCGCGGATGCTTCCCGAATCGTATTTTCGGGGGTTGGCAAGACATCTGCTGAAATTGACGAGGCACTCAACGCCGGAATTCTTCTGTTTAATGTCGAGTCTAGCGGCGAGCTGGAACTGCTTGAGGCGCGGGCGCGGCATTACGGCGCCATTGCTCCTATTTCGATCCGTATCAATCCGGATGTCGAGGCGGAAACTCACCCCTACATCTCAACCGGGCAGACCATCCACAAGTTTGGCGTGCCCAAGGAGGAAGCACTCGCCCTTTACCGGCGCGCCGCTGCCTCCCGTGCCTTGCGCATTTCCGGCATTGCCTGTCATATCGGATCGCAAATTCTGGAGACTTCGCCCTACCTAAAAGCATTGGATGAGCTACTTTCCGTGGCGCGAGATGTTGAGGCTACGGGCGTGCGGTTGCAATGGGTTGATCTGGGCGGCGGGTTCGGAGTTCGCTACGCCGCAGAGGGCCTGTTTGATCTAGCCGGGTTGGCAGCGGGGCTACGAGCCAGCCTGAAGGACCTGGGTTATCGATTGATCCTCGAGCCCGGCCGGTTCATTGCCGGGAAAGCGGGCATCCTCCTCACCACCGTGCTCTATGTGAAGCGGAACTCTCTCAAGAATTTCGTGGTTGTGGATGCTGGCATGAATGACCTGATCCGGCCTGCGCTTTACGGGTCCTATCACGGGATTATCCCGGTAAAAGACCAAGGGACTGGGACAATGGTGGCGGATGTGGTGGGACCGGTGTGCGAAACAGGGGATTTCATCGCGCGAGGCCGGGAAGTGGCCGAGGTCGAGAGCGGGGCTTATCTGGCCATTCTAACCTCGGGGGCCTATGGGTCATGCTTGGCCTCAAACTACAATTCCCGTCCGCGCCCGGCGGAAGTGTTGGTCCACGGCAGCGCCGCCCGCCTTATCCGCCGGCGGGAAACGATGGACGATCTGATGGGGCCCGAAGTTTTCTGAAAAACCACAGAGTCTTGCCGGAAAAACTCTGTGTTGCACACTCTTCCATCTTCATTCAGTCTTAGCCTAACTCAGGTAGTGGTACATTTTCCCGGCTCGCACCGGATACGTGTCCCTTGACAGAGCCGACGCCGTTATAGACGCCGCTACAGCAAACTGACCCACTACCCTAACTCGGCATAGCTAGAACCAAATGAGTGTAGCCATTCACACAGACTGACTACGGTCATTCCCGCGAAAGCGGGAATCCATGCTCGATACATATTGGTCGCAAGGTTTTGCCAGAAAAAGTCAGAGTCTTATGAGGCACGCACTAATTGCCTCTCGCCTTCTGCCTGCCGCGATCAGCCCACATCCCGCTGAAAAAACCCACCGCGAGGAAAAACACTTGCCGCGACTGTTTTCTGCTTACCGCCTGCTTTCTTCTGCTTTCTCTGCTTTTACCGCTCGCCCCACTTCAATTTCTGGCGAAGGATTTCGTAGTAGCTCCGCTGGGCCGGCTGGACCAGGCCGACGTAGGAAGATGACTTGCGAGCTCTTACCGTATCTCCGCTTTCCACCGCAATCGCCACCTGCCCGTCCGCCGTTAAGTAGACGGACTCGCTGTGACCCGTGATGATGACGTCAACGGTAACGGAGTCCGGCAAGACGATGGGGCGGTTGGTGAGCGTGTGTGCGCAGATGGGTGTCACGATGAAGGCATTCACGCTCGGCACAATCACCGGCCCGCCCGCAGCCAGAGAATAGGCGGTCGATCCCGTCGGCGTGGAAACAATCAGCCCGTCAGCCTTGTAAGTGGAAACAAATTTCCCGTCCACGGACATCTCGAAATCAAGGATGCGGGCAATTGCGCCCTTGTTCAGCACTACGTCATTTAGCGCCAGCAGGGATGAAATCACCTCACCGCGCCGGATGATTTCTGCCTGAATTTGCACACGCCGGTCGCAATGAAAGTCCCCGCGCAAAACCCTTTCGAGTGTGGGATAGAGATCATCCAAGGTGATGACCGTCATAAAGCCAAGGCCGCCCAGGTTCACCGCCAGGATAGGAACGGGTTTCGAATTCAATGCCCGGGCTGTGGCCAGAAGTGTTCCGTCACCGCCGAAGACCACGGCTAGGTCCACTTGCCCGGCCATATCATTGCAGGAGATGGCTTGCTCCTTCGCATCGAGCAGCGCGTTGGTCTCAAAATCCACGAAAGGTTCAACGTTGCGCTCCCGCAGCCAGGTGAGCAAGGGAGGCACCACCACCCGCACGTCTTCCTTCCTCGGTTTGGATGTGATGCCGATCTTCTTGACTTCCATTGATCCTTGAGCGCTCAGTTGGAATGCTGAATGAACGTGCTCCAGGTTGCATTCGTGCCTGACCCTGCGGCGCCGATCGCACCGGGCGGGCCGGCCCGAGTCCTTCCGGGCCGCCGCCTTGAAAGCTTGGACAAAGGTCTGCTATTTTAGCTGCGTCCGGGCCAGATTGCATGAAGGAAAAATTCCCGGTTCCCGGACGAGCCTAAAATGGGGCTTGGAACTGTTGCCATCTTTTCAAAACCCAGATCTCGGACCTTCTGGCTCACCCGAGCCACGGCTTGTTGATGGAGAACTGGGTCGCGAACAACACCCCCTTTGCCAACTTGACCCCGGCCCACTTCAAACTGCGGCTTGACCAGCACTAGCAGCAGAGCTCCTACATGAAGAAGCGGAGGAAGAACGGGAAGAATGAGCGTCGAAGAGATGAAAGATACGTCCATCGTCACCAGATCAAATGTCACTCCCATATGGTCCGCCCGCAAGTATCTTGCGTTGGTCTTCTCGAGAACCCTAACGCGGGGATCATTCCGTAATTTCCAATCGAGTTGGTTGGTTCCGGCGTCGATGGCAACCACGCTTACGGCGCCCCGCTGCAGAAGACAATCCGTGAAGCCGCCGGTAGAAGCTCCAATATCGAGGCAGGCTCTTCCCGAAGGATCGATGTGAAAGGCTTCGAGAGCGCCTTGGAGTTTCAGGCCGCCACGGCCCACGTACGGCAAGTTCTCCCCGAGAATGCGGAGTTCCGCGCCAGCCCGGACCACGGCCCCGCACTTTTCAAGCTTCTGGCCATCAGCCAGAACTTGGCCCGCCAGAATTAAGGCCTGGGCTCTTTCCCGTGATTCGGCGAGGCCACGGTCCACCAGAAGGCGGTCCAGCCGCACTTTGGGACCGGCCTCAACAGCGCTACCGGTTGAGTGCTTCATCCACCCTCGTTAGGACGGTTCTGCTAGTGCAGATCGAATGCTTACGACCGGATCGCGCGGTAGCGGACGTCGGCCCGGGACGGGATTTCACTCGCATAGATGCGAATCTTCTGCACGATCCCGTCCACGTCCAGGCCGTACTTCGCATGAAGCAGACTGGGCGCGCCATGCGGAATGATGCGGTCCGGAACGGCGATGCGCAAGATGCTGGTGGAAATTTTCCGGTCATGAAGCAAAGCCGCGATGGAGGCTCCGAAGCCGCCGGCTTCCGTACCCTCTTCCGCAGTTACTAAAAACCGCTTCTCCGCCGCCAAAACCGAAAGCAACTCTTCGTCCAGGGGCTTCATGAAGCGGGCATTGATGACGGTGGCGTGGAGTCCTTCCGCATCAAGCTTGGCGGCGGCTTCCAGGCAAGGGTAGACCATGCTGCCCAGGGCTAAAATCGCAATGTCGTCTCCCTCGCGCAGAATTTCCGCTTTCCCGATTTCGAGCTTCTTGAACTCGGGATCGTAAGGGACGCCCAGACCATTGCCGCGTGGATAGCGCACGGCCGAAGGCCCGTCAATGCTGAGGGCCGTCGCCAACATGTTGCGCAGTTCGTTCTCATCCTTGGGCGCCATGACGACGATTCCCGGAACGGCGCCGAGATACGCAAGATCATAAAGGCCGTGGTGGGTTGGTCCGTCTGCGCCCACCAGCCCGGCGCGATCCAGGGCGAGCACCACGGGCAGCCGCATCAAACACAAGTCGTGAATCACCTGGTCATAGGCGCGTTGCAGGAAAGTGGAGTAGATGGCGGCCACCGGACGCATGCCTTCGCAAGCAAGACCTGCTGCGAAATCCACGGCGTGCTGCTCGGCAATACCCACGTCAAAGAATCGCTCTGGAAACTTTTTGGAGAACTCGTCCAGCCCCGTGCCCTCGCTCATGGCCGCAGTGATAGCGACGATGCGGGAGTCCTTTTCCGCAAGCTCGCACAGTGCTTTGCCGAATACGGCAGTGTAGCTCGGCGCCTTGGCCGGGGCCTTGTGAAAGGCCCCGGTGGAAATGTCAAACTGCGTGACCCCGTGAAATTTGACCGGAAGTTTTTCGGCGTGAGGGTAGCCCTTGCCTTTCTGCGTGACAACGTGCAGCAGGGTTGGGCCGGGGTTATCCTTGACCTTGCCAAGAACCATGAGCAGTTCTTCGATGCTGTGTCCATTGACCGGACCGACGTATTCAAACCCGAGCTCCTCAAACACCATTCCAGGAATCAACAGGGTTTTGGCCGTGTCCACCATGTCCTTCGAAAGCCGCAAAAGGCGCGGGCCAAGGCGCGGAACGGTTAAAATCATCTTCTCCACTTCCGAAGTCAGGCGGTGGTAGGCCTGGCCGTGAACAATGCGGTTGAGGTAACCTTCGATGGCTCCGACATTGGGGGAGATGGACATTTTGTTGTCGTTCAGAATGATCAGGACCTTTTTCTGAAGCGTTCCGAGGTTATTAATGCCTTCCAAGGCGACTCCGCCGGTGAGTCCGGCGTCACCCACCACGGCGACGACGTGAAAACTCTCGCCTTTCAAGTCGCGCGCCGCCGCCATACCCAAAGCGCCCGAGATGGCGGTGCAAGCGTGAGCAACATTGAAGGTGTCGTAAGGGCTTTCGTCACGAACCGGAAAACCGGAAATGCCGCCATATTGCCGCAGGGTCGGGAAGCGGTCGCGGCGGCCGGTGATGATTTTGTGTCCGTAGGCCTGGTGGCCGACGTCCCAGACGATCTTATCCTTGGGTGCGTCGAAGGTGTAATGCAGAGCCAGTGTCAGCTCCACCACACCCAGGCTCGAAGCCAGGTGGCCGCCGACCGTTGAGACGACCGAGATCAGGTAATCCCGCAATTCCTCCGCGACCTTCGGCAGGTCCTCCCGAGCCACTCTCTTGAGATCGTTGGGGGAATCGATTCGCGTCAGATATTGATATTCCATCCTTCGTTCCTTTCAACATATCTCTTGCAGCTTATGCCACGCTTCACGCCAGCTTCGTTCAAAGATATCTTTTTGTGCGAAGCAAAAACATACTCTTGCAATGGCCCAAGAAAAGCCTAGCCCATGACTCCGGCGGCTGAGGCGTGCGTTGAGGAGAACCTGCCCTGCCCCGAATCGTCAAGAGTTTCGATCCACCAGATAGTGTGCGATCTCTTGAAGGCGCTGCGACCGGTCTCCGTATGCTTGCAGTGCACTACACGCTTCTGCCACCATCCCGGCTGCAAGTTCCTTGGACCGCTCCACCCCATACAACGCAGGATAAGTTGCCTTGTGTTGTGAGCTATCTTTTCCAACCGCTTTTCCCAAGGATTCCTTGGACCCCAACAAGTCGAGCAGATCGTCGGCAATTTGAAACGCCAGCCCCGCCTTTTCCCCATAGATAGTCACCGCGTTCAATCCGGCATCGTCTGCCCCGGCAAGGATCGCACCGCTGCGCACCGCCATACGGATGAGCGCTCCGGTCTTCGCCGTGTCGATGAAGTTGACGGTAGCAGGGTTAACCGGGCTTTCTACATTCTCCAGGTCGGCGACCTGTCCGGCTACCATTCCTGCTCGCGTGCCGATAGCGCGCGAAAGTTCATGGACCACCCGCAATCTTGCATTCGCATCGCAAGCCTCCGCGCCGGAAATGACTTCAAAGGCGAGTGTGAGCAGGGCGTCGCCGGCAAGAATGGCCATTGCTTCTCCGAAGGCTCGATGGCACGTTGGCTTGCCACGTCGAAGATCATCGTTATCCAGCGCAGGAAGGTCGTCATGGATCAGCGAATAAGTATGGATCAATTCCAGCGCACAGGCTGCCGGCAGAATCGCCGTGCCTTCGCCTCCAAAGAGTCTTCCGGCTTCAAGACACAGGATGGGACGAAGCCGCTTTCCTCCCGCCAACGTCGAATAGCGCATCGCCCGGTGAATCGACTCAGGATATTCTTCGCCGTCTGGCAACAGGCGTCCCAGTTCAGCGTCAACCCGGCCTCGTTCGGCCTCAAAATACGCCTCGAGCGGACCCCTGGACTGTGTTGCAGGAGCTCTCAAGAAGTCTCCGCGCCTTCCGGGTCAAACGGTTCCGCGGCCATGCCGCCAGCCCGTTTCTTCAGGATTTCGATGCGTCCCTCCGCTTCTTCAAGCTGCTTGTGGCAGATATTGGAAAGCTTCATTCCCTCCTCGTAGAGTTCCAGGGCTTTTTCGAGGGGAAGATCCGCTTGCTCTAGCTGGGAGACAATCGCATCTAACCGCTCCATGTTCTTTTCGAAGCTGTCGGCTTTGGCGCTTTTTGTGGGTTGGCTCATGTCTGGCAACCACTCCGTAAGGCGATCATAAAGCTAAAGGCCGCCCTTTGGCGGGGTTAAAACGGGGTCTTGCCCGTTTGCGCTCTGTTCACAAGCAATCCCCCCGCCGCTTGCGCCACTTCGAGGGCCAAAGCATAACGTCCAAAAGGCGCTGAGATCTGAATGCCCTGAACCATGCCTTTGATTTCCACCAGGAGTTCCTGGGCGATTTTCAGCCCTTCGGCGCGAGCCTGCTCGCCGGTGTCCGCTTTTCTCATGCGCTCAAGGATTTCTTGAGGTACGGACATACCGGGAACCTCGTTATTCAAGAATTCGGCATTGCGGAAGCTGGCGAGCGGCAAGATACCGGCAAGAATGGGAACAGGAATTGCTCCCGCCACCTCGATGCGTTTCAAGAACTGTTCGAGTTGTTTTGGGTCAAAAACCGGCTGCGTGATTGCGAAATTGGCGCCTGCGGCTACTTTGTATTCAAAGCGCCTGACCTCTTCATCCAGTTTTAGCGCCGCCGGATTGGCCCGCACGCCAATCAGGAAACCGGTAGGAGTTCCGAGGGGATTTCCGCCAATGTCCAGACCGCGGTTTAGATTGCTCAGGATGTTGACCAACCCGATGGAGTCCACATCCAGGACGGTGGTGGCGCCGGGAAAAACATTGAACTGGGATGGTTCACCCGTGACGGCAAGGATATTCTTGATGCCGAGAGCATACGCCCCCAGCAGGTCCGACTGAATGCTGAGGATGTTCCGTCCACGGCAGCTATAGTGGAGCAGCGACTCGATTCCGGCGCGCTCTTGCAGGATGGTGGCAAGCGTCTGGGCGCTCATTCGCGCCGTCGCGCCCTGCCCGTCCGGAACGTTCAACGTCGCCACGCCGTGCGATTCCAAAAAGCGCGCGCCCTCCAACTCACGCGTGGGGTCACAGCCCTTGGGTGGAATCATTTCCACCAAAATTGCGAATTCGCCGCGAGCCAATTTTTCCCCAAGCTGCGAACGCTTTTCGATGGGCGCCGGCTCATGGGTTGGAACCTCGCGCAGCGGCGCCTCCAGATGGACCCGCTTGCGGATGGGTTGCAAAGGCCGAACGGCCGACTTGAGGGCGCGGATGTGATCGGGAGTAGTCCCGCAACAGCCGCCAATCAGCCGGACGCCGTGATCGATGAAATGGCGGGCATATTCGGCCATGTAGTCGGGTGAGCAGAGGTAAATGCTGCGGCCATCCACGGTGCGCGGAAGTCCGGCGTTGGGCTGCGCGGAAAGCTTCTTGCTGGTGACCTTGTTCATCCGCTCGATGGTTTCGAGCATCCCGGCAGGTCCCATGCTGCAATTCAGGCCGATCACATGCGCCCCACAATCGTCCAGCGCGCGGGTAAACTCCTCGGGTCCGGCGCCAGTGGGCGTGTTACCGTCGTCTTCAACGGTCATTTGTACCACCACCGGGAGCTGGCTAACTTCGAGGGCGGCAAGCACTGCTTGGCGTGCCTCGCTCAGGTCGATCATGGTTTCGATGACGATGAGGTCAACCCCACCTTCAACCAGCGCCTCAATCTGTTCACGGAACTGGGCCCGCGCTTCCGCCATCGAAGTGGGGCCGAGTGGCTCCAGCGGAATGCCCAAAGGTCCAACTGATCCGGCTACATAAAGGCTCTCGCCGGCGATCTCCCGCGCCAGCTTGGCGGCGGCCAGGTTGATCTCCCGCACTTTGGAGGCCAGATCATATTTTTCGAGTCGCGCCCGCGTCGCTCCAAACGTATTAGTCTCAATGACTTCCGCTCCTGCCTTCATATATGCCAAGTGGACGTCCTTCACCAGTTGGGGCGCAGAGAGGTTGAGCTCATCGAAGCAGCGGCTGAAGGAGATGCCTTTCGAATAAAGCATCGTTCCCATGGCGCCGTCGCAGACGACAATCCGCCTATCAATTCTTTCCAGAAAAGGCTCACGCATGTTTATGACAGTTTAGCATGTTCCAGGATAATCTGGCCCAGGACGGGAAGGGGTAGTGGGTCAGTTTGCTGTAGCGGCGCTCGGCGCCTGCCCCACTGCAAAGCGGAGAGCGCTGGAAAATGTTGAGGATACAATTTCGGCGCTCCCTGTCAGGGCAAGCTCCGAGCGCCGCTACAACGTGATGAAAAAACTGAGGGGCCAGACCGCAGGAAGCGGAATGGCCCCTTTCGAAAAATCCGAGGTCTCGTGGACCTCAGCGGTCAGACAACCCCTATCAAGCTATCCCCAGTTGCTAGTGGCAATTCGGGAACTTGAAGGACCCCAACCGGGTGCTCCAGTTGAAGGTGCTGGTTGTCGTGTAGTATTCATCCGTATACCAGAACGTGCAATGGTCCTGGGAGTCAATCGCCGTGCTGGTGTAATCTCCCCAGCGATTGGCGGTGTCAATCTGCGAACCGGTGCCCGCAAACAGTTGGGCCTCGGTTTCCATGGTGTTCAGCGGATCAGTCGGCACGCGGCCCGTGTAATTGACCGACGGGAACATGCTTGAACTCGAGATGCTGTAGCCGAGCAACATGTCCCCCATATGGTCCTGAGCGATCGATCCCATCCAACGGTAGTTGCTGTCGGGCGCGAAGGTATCCTGCTGGAATACCGCCAGGTTGGTGGAGCCTTCCGGCGCCCGGAACTCATACCACCTCTCGCCAACTTGACCGGTGGGCGAGGTAACGGAGTGGCTCACCAACCAGGATTGGTGATCGGCCTCAGACACAGTCTTAGCCGGAGTCGGACTCACGAAGTTCGAGTAGGCCAGCCGGTACATCAGCCGGTCGCCGAGTGAATCAAGCACGTCTCCAACGCCCTTTTGCGGGACGCAGGCGCCAAAACCACCGCAGGCCAAGCCGAAGGTAGCCACTGTGAGGGGCATGGTTCCGCCGGTGCCGGTGAAGGTTGAGTCACCGGGAATGGCGAAATCCACGTGGAACAGATATTCATAAACGATATTTGAGTTGCTGGGGTTGCCGTTGTCAATGCTGCCCAGGTAGACTTCCGGCTCGCCGGTGGGTGGAGGAATACTGGAGTCGAGGTCAGCGGGCATGAAGCTATCGTCGAACACGCCCTGCTGGAAGCAGATTTGCAGTGCGCTGGAATCGCCCACCAACAACTTGGAGCGATCATAGGCGCAGGGACGCGCGCCCTGGAAGCCGTTGCCCCCGGGGCCGAAGTTGTTCTGGGTCTGGTAATAGGCGTCTGGCCAGACTCCCCACTTCGGGTAATCGGGGAAGCCAGGCTGTGAGTATTGATATTCGTAATATTGGCCCGTCGCATCGCTGGTTTTCGAGACGGCGATACAGGTGTAATACGGAGACGAAAACACGTTCTGCGCCAGGACCCACCGTTGAGCGATTTTGTCCCACTGTGCGATGATATCGCCATCGTTGTTTGCAGCGCATGGCCCACCCAGGCTCGACCAGAGCGTGTTGCCCTCGATCGGTCCCAGCTCAACGGCGCCGGTAGTCTTGTTAAATACAGCGTAGGATACGTTCACCCACTGCACCACCTGGGTGGTTCCGACCGCCAGGTTCACGTCGGGCGGAGCATCGGGAACCTGATAGTTCGGGAAGCCCGTGCCGACACCCAGCAGATTAAGGCCAAGCACAGCGCTGACCTTGGGCAGGATCAGCTTCTGGAGCGCGCCATCGACCACCCGGCCGCGGCCCACGCTTTCCATCAGGTGCGTCAGCTTCGGGTAAAGAACTGGTTCTGCCTGATGGAGGCCGTACTGGGGTTGGCTCTGCTGTTCTTTTACCAGCTCACGCAGCGGGCGTGAAATGGCAAAGGCAACTGCGTGATTGACCTCAGGGCCGCTGGACGCCCCTGGTGAGTTTTGTGCGGATACAGGATGGGTCTTCGTCATCATCACCACGCACAGCGCGAACACGGCGATGGCGAGCGAGAACCCCAGGACTTTCATTGTATTTTTCTTCATAGCCTCTTTAAGTTTCCTCCCTCTGACCCCGCCTGCTTTAACAGATAGCGGCGGCGTCGGACCAACATATGCGCGTCATTTCTATCACACCTGCTAGTGCCGTGCAAGCGCATAATTTTGTTGCACAGGCAGCCATTAGTTAGCAATTAATACACTAAAAATAGCGCGGTCCGTTGCTGTAGCGGCGCTCTGTGGTAAACTCGTGAATTAAAAACGGCCGCCACCGGGACCATGATGAGCATCGTTACGTCAGCTTTCGAGCCACCAGGCCGTGGCTTTGGCCCTGCCGTTACTCCACGCGCCTGCATCCCCGGTCCGTCTCCCTTTTGCGGGAGTGGAAACCGTGAAGCGTTGAAAGAGGGTCTTGGCGGCTCGGCTGATTGTTAAATTCGATGCAAGTACAAGTCTCTTTCATGAGGAACTCGGTGCGCAGAATTGAGCAACGGCAGGGTGTTCAATGGATTGGGTGGACGGTTGCATTGTGCAGCATCTTCGGATGGGCTGTTGCCGGTTGTTTTGGGCAGCGCACCGTCGTTCAAGATGCGGGCGCAGGCAAAAAGATGGAGCTTGTCTATGACGCCTCCGGGAACGTGGCCGAAACGAAAACTCTGAGCGCGGATGGCAAGCTGATGGAAAAAGTCCGGTATATCCGGCGTCCGGGTTTTTACGTGCCGCAACAAATCTCAACGGGGTATTGGCCAGACGGCAAATCCGTGCGCACCACCTCAGAAATGAATTACGATGCAAACACCAACTTCACCCGTGAAATCATTCGGGTTTATGACCAGTCCGGGAAACAAACCAAGGGAATCAAACTGACCCACGACCCGTTCACCGGAATTTATACTTGCTACCATTGGGATGTGAAGGCCGCAGCGTACCAGAGCAATAAATGCCCCTCGGGCGAAGGAACGTCCGAAGGTCCCGAACTGACCCAAGAGCTGACTTACGCAGAGGTGATGAGAAAGCTGGCGTTTGCGCGGCGAGCCCAAGCCGTAGAGCAAAAGGTTGAGCGCATGCAGCCAACGACTCCGGTAACGCCGCCCATCACGACAGAAAGCAGAGAAATCGACGTGATCCTTCCAGCCGTTCTCCGGCCGGGGGATCGAATTTCCGGAAGCGTTGTGGTGGACGCGGGCCATTACCGGGAGACGCCGGGCATCCAGATTGTCCCCATGCGGCTGCCTTTCGAGTCGAAAGGCGCCTCTGCGTCTCTGCGCGGTTGGACATTCGAGGCGGCGGGGTCAGGCCGTCAGTTGGCCAGCGGCCCCGTGACTTTTATTGTCCCGTCAGGAAAGTCCGGGTTCAATATTACTTTGCGGGAAGTGGGAAACCCAACTCATGCCGTCTCCCAGCGCGTTGCGGTTGCAAAGACCCGGCAAGATTCGAGACCGCAGCAACCCCGAAATTTTACGGCGGCTGCGATCTGTTTGAAGGGCAGCCTTTGCGCCGTCCGCGGCCCGCTCAGCGGAGACAGCACCAAAACGTTTGCGTCGTTCGGCAGCCGGCCCGCGCCCATCATGGCTGAAACCGCGGATACGGCTTACATCGGGATTCCCAGCAAAGTGCCGCCCGGCGAGGCTCACCTGATCGTTGCCGACGGCTTCTTGGTGGCAGCGATGCCCGTCGATGTCGCGGAGATCAGCTTTAATCCCGGCCAGCGCGAATTGAAAAAAGGCCAGTCGATGATTGTCTATTCGCAGCTCTCCGGGCCGGAGGAGATGCCGGACAACCAATGGCGCCCCGGAGTATTCCCGCCCAGCGTTAGCCCTGAAAAAGCTCACAATCTTATCCCTGGTCTCGAGTTACCCACGAAGCCACAAGAGGCAGCGATACTGCTGGTGATATGGAACTCCACTCCCGGCCCCATTTCTCTTCGTGGCTCAAAAAACCAGACCTTCACGTTCAAGCTGACGCCCCAATCCTTCGACCGGGGCGAGTTCAAATACAAGTTCGTGGCCGACGCCGTACAATCGGGCCGCTTTAAGCTGCAAGCATCCCTCCTGCCGTTTCTGGCGCCGGTTCGAGGCCAGCAGTTCAGCCTTCGGCCAGGCGCGAGGTAATGAGCACTGAACGCAACGATCTGTCTTGTAGCGCCGGCCTGCGACCCGCGTATTTCGCCGCTCCCTGTCAGGGCAAGCTCCGAGCGGCGCTACAGCGAATGACCGTCGCCGGCTTATTGCGGAGTGTTTAACGACGCTCAAGGAGATAGCCTTTCGACTCTTTCAGCGCATTTCTGAGCCCGCCATCCTGTCCCACAGGATGGCAATCACTATCCCCGCCTTGCAGCGGAATCATGAAGCCTGTACCACCACGGTCTTTGGGTTGCGGATGGAAGCGGAGCGAGCTTCCAGCTTTTCCGCATCCGCCACGCGGTGGGCCTGGCGGAGCAATTGAGCGTAAAGATCGAGGCACGCAGCGAGATTGGTCTGATGGGCCGGAGCTTTTTCCAGGATTTCCACGGCCTTCTGGAAGAGAATTTCTGCTTGCGCCATGTCTCTTTTTCTGCGGCACAAAAGCGCCAAGTTCTCAAGATCGGCGGCGATTTCAGGATGCTGAGACCCCAACGCCTTTTGGTCAATGGCTAACGCGCGCCGGTAGAGACTTTCAGCTTCGTCGAGCCGCCCTTGAGCTTCAAAAATGAGCGCCAAGTTGCTCAGGTCGGTCGCCACATCCGGGTTTTCCGGCCCCAAGGCCTTTTCATCGATTTCGAGAACACGCCGATAGAGCGGTTCGGCGTCCCCCAGTTTGCCATATTCATAGTAAAGCGTCGCCAGGTCGTTCAAGGTGCGCCCGATCAAAGAGTGTCGCGGCCCCAAGGCGTGCTCGCGGATGTCGAGAACCCGCTTATAGAGCTGCTCTGCGGTTGAAAAATCACCCTCCGCCTCGTGCAGCAGGGCCAAATTGTGAAGGTCTCTGGCCACTTCAGGGTGATTCGCTCCCAGGGTTTTCTCATCAATATCCAGCACGCGGCGGTAGAGGGACTCGGCATCCGAATAACGGCGCTGCGTGGCGTAGAGCTCCGCCAGGTTGTTCAGAATCGCCCCCACTTCAGGATGGTCCGGGCCGAGCGAACCTTCCTTGATGGCTAAGGACTTCTTATAGAGCGTTTCGGCTTCAGGGAATTTCTCCTGCGTGTAGCAAATGGTGGCCAGATTGTTAAGGCTGGTGGCCACATAGGGGTGCTCCGGTCCCCAAGCTTCCAGCCAAATGGACATGGCCCGCTCAAACAACGGCGCCGCCTCCCGGAATCGCCCCTGAGTTTTGTAAATCAGCCCCAGATTATTCAGCGTGGCGCCGATCGACGGATGATTGCGTCCGAGCGATGTCTCCTCAATGGTCAAGATACCCTGATAAAGCTGCTCCGCTTCCTGCAACTTCCCTTCTTGAATGTAACGGCTGGCAAGCTTCGCCAGATTCTGCGCGACTCTTGACCGCTCCAGCTCGGGTGAATCCGCCTGGATGGCCAGTGCCCGCTGGCCAGGCTGTGACGTATCCTTGCTGACGTTGGGCGCAGGCCCCCCAAACGTTTTAGCACCCGATTCCGGGTGCGCCGGTCTCACCTCCCCTGCCTCCATCCCGGCGCTGAGTGGAACCTCTCCAGTTCCGTAAGAACCCCTCCCACCACCACCGGCATGGTCCAGTCCGTCATCCCACCCTTTGCGCGTTACAGGCCCCTGATCTTCGCTCAAAGTAACCTCGGCAGCGGAGGAAGCTTCCAGGCTAATGTCAGCGAATGCGGGTGGCGCCAGTGGCGCGTTGAGTTCGACAGCGCTGGGTTGCTGGGCGGGCGTTGCAGGGTGGCTTGTGGCCGGCTCCGCCTCGGCTTGTCCTGATGGAGACGCCGCTTGGGCTGGCGCGGTCGTGCCTTTCTTCCCGGCGTTCCGGCCCAGACGCTGCTCGATTTGCGCGACGCGCTTTTGGGTTTGCGCAACTTGAGGATGATCACCGCCAAGAAGCTTGCGGCGGATAGCGATCGCCTGCGTCAGCAAGGGAAGAGCTTCATCCGGTTGTCCCTGAGCTTCCTTGATGGCAGCGAGATGGACAAGGTCGCTGGCGGTTTCGTGATGTTCGGTTCCGAGCTTCTTCTGGTCGATTTCAAGGGCGCGCCGGCCCAGCACCTCCGCGTCATTGAGCTTGCCCCGGGTAAGGCACAGCTCGGAGAGATTACTCAGGATTGTCGCCACTTCAGGATGGTTGGGGCCCAGGGCCGCTTCCTTGATCGCCAACGATTGGAGATACAACTTTTCCGCGCTCTCGTAGTTTTTCTGGATGTAGCAGATGGCGGCAAGATTATTCAACGCGGTGGCCACGGACGGATGGTCGGGGCCCAGCGCGTTCACCCAGATGGTCATGGCGCGCTGGAAAAGCGGCATGGCTTCCGCATACTTTCCCTGGGCCTTGTATATCAGGGCAAGATTATTAAGGCTGGCTGCAACCGTGGGATGTTCGCGGCCCAGCTCGTTTTCGCCGATTTCAATCGTGCGCCGGAACAAAGGCTCAGCGTCCGCCAGGCGATTCTGGGCAATGTAAAGCGCCGCCAGGTTATTGTGCGTTTCGGCAAGCTGGATGGAATTGGCGTCAGGAAGGGATTCGAGAATCTTGAGCGCCTTGAGCAATAGTTCTTCAGCTTCGGACAACCGGCTCTGCGCGCGGTAGACCTCGGAAAGCCCTTTCAAGATTGCAGCGAAATGAAAGCCCTGGCCTTCGAAGCCCTCGGCGTCTTCGATCGCCAGCTTGTACTCGTTCTCCGCATCCTGGTAACGCGCGGCTTCATAAGCCGTCCGTCCCGCGCGGGCGTGATCCTCCCAGCTCCCGTCATCAAACTGCGAGTCCGAGGCGGAGAAAAGTTCCGGGTTGTCTTTCTTGGGTTCGGTCATGACCTTCGACCCAAAGCTAACTCGATTATTGCACGGTGGAGCGAATTATCTCAACAAGCGGTAGCGGCGGGTAGTGTCTCAGTTTGCTGTAGCGGCGCTCTATGAGCGCCGAATTTTATTTATCAACACCTTCCGGCGCTCATAGAGCGCCGCTACAGCAAACTGAGACACCCCCCTTATGAGATTGGAACGAACCCAAAGTGGTAAAAGCACCGTGTTAGACCAAATCTGCAATAGCTCCAGCAGGCTTCGGTATGAATTTCTCAAGAAACCGCCCGAATTTTGCCCTAAATAATTGATAACACCAAAGATGATTGGCTTGGGTCCGTTTCTTTCTCCGGATTGGTATCCTTTTGATTGCATGGCTACTATATTCATTGGGTTCGTCTGGCATGACCAGCCTTCCTTGGCTTGCTGGATAGCTCCGCGAGCCCTGGGGTCCAATTCGGCCTGGATCCGGGCGAAGACGCGGCGAGTGTTCAGCGCAGCCCCTCGCTTCCCATCACCTGACCTCGTCCCGGTTGACCTTTTGTCGTTATACCGGTTCGTGGCGCCCCACAAAGGGCTTGGCGGGCCGGGGATTTGGCATCCGTCAAAGGCCGGCCGGGTTAGATTCCCAGCTTCCAGGGTGGGTTTTCCTAGGAGCGGCCCGGTACGTTGCAGTGCGACCGGGCTATCCACATGGATAGTCCCCTGCAGGCAGCCATCAATGCCAGGCAGGATCAGAACGGGTGACGGGCGTAATCGCATGGACGATCGATTCTCCTCGGAACAAGCGTAGCACCAGCGAGTGAGACAATGGAGACAGATGAGACGGATGAGACAAAAAATTTTCGGCCTTGATTTTCAAGGGTTTAAGAGCCCGGATGAAGGATCGGGTTGGAGCGGACGGCCGAATACTTGGGCGCAGTGAGCAACACAGGCGGCACGAGTGATATGGACCCCCGCCTGCGCGGGGGTGACATGACGGATCGTAGATATGCGAAGTTTCAGCGTGTCGGCGCCACCCGGGGAAGTTGAGACGTCAAAGCAAATTTTCGCCGATGTTACCAGGGAAGAGCCGCAGAGTTTCAAGGATCGGGAAACTCCGCGGTACAAGCTCGTAATTTCTTGTTTTTCTAACAAACATTTCTGGGTTCGCTCTCTGCAAGGCCTATAAACACAGGGTTTGCTAGGGTTGATCGTCTACTGGAACGGGTGGTGTTTCTTTAGCACGTTTTGGTTGCGGCTTTGCCGCGCGCGCTACGTGCTCTTGCCGGGTTTCTTCGCATGGCGGTCAAACTTTTTGACGCTGTTGGCGTCTGAGGAGGCTTTGAGCGATCGCCAGACTACGGTCGCGAAGTTTTTCCAGGAGCTTGACTTTTTCGGAAAAGGAAAGCTCCCGGAGCCGTTTACGCATTGCCCGTTTGCTCTCCAAGACTTGACGCATCCAATGGCTCATTCGCATTCTCCGTCATTCAAGGCTCAACACAGAGTTCACTGAGGCGCTCCGTGTTGAGGTTTTTAGGGCACGAAGGCTGGGCTCGGCATGACAGACGCGAAAACAGTATCATGCCTTACCTCGAAGGAATTTAACTCCAAACTGCTCCCATTTCTCAAGCAGTCCGTGCCGCTTGAGAATTGGGTCGAGTTTGTCCGCATCCAGAACTCCGCTTTCGTTTGCTGCCGGGCAGCGTTCCGGCTACGATAAAAGCGCCCCCACACATCGCCAGAGCCACAAATGCGCTGGTCCACTCGTTCGCGTTGTGTAGAGCGGCAACCACTCGGGGGGCATGTAGGAGCAAGACCCAGAGCAAAAACATGAGTCCCAATAGAGAGGCCAACAGGCTGACGTACCGGTTGACCATGATTGACACGGCGGCAGCGATAAAGCCCGCGCCAGTAAGGTAAACCCAGAACAGGTGAGCCGGAATCCAGGATGGCACGAGTCCTGCCACAAAGCGGGCGAACAGAAAGTGGTCCACGCCGAAAACCACCATTGAAATGGCGAAAAACGCGCGGCCAAGTTTAGCCGCGTTGTCACGGGCGTTGTCCCATCCCTGAAAACCGGGCTGTTCATCCGACAGGGTTCCCGCCAAGACCAACGCCACGCCGCACATGGCCAGAACCTCAAATGCACTCGTCCGCTTGTCCGCATCGCGCAAGTTAGCGGCTACCCGAGGCATATGAAGGAGCAAAAACAACAGAAGCATCATTGCTCCCAGCAGAGTTGCGGCCCACGGCGCTTTCTTCCCGAAAAGGATAGCTCCGCCCGTGGCAGTAAGGACAACTCCACTAAGACAAGCCCAGAGCGGTCTTCCAGGAAACCAGGGCGGCCCGATTCCTTTTAAGAAAACGGCATAAATGAAATGTTGGATTCCGAACGCCACGATGGCAATGGCAAAGAACCATCGCCCAAGCTTGGAGATCTTCTCCATGGTTTCACAATCCTGTTTTGAACGAGCGCGTGGCGCAGAGTTTCGCGGTTCAGAAACTCTGGGGCTGTTTGCTTCGATAGTACAAGCCGCAGACTTCCTGAACATCGGAAGTCTGCGCTACTTACTTCCATTTCCTTGCCCGCGGGTAACATACATCTGCACGACTTCGAATGCAATGAGCCGGCCCAGGCTTGTCCGCCAGGGATGACGTGGACCCCCGCCTACGTGGGGGTGACGTTAGAGTCCGGGGCAGCGGTTGAGGCGGTGAGCGTCCCCTTGGCGCAGGGCATGCTCCTTCAGCATGGCGAAGAAGATGGGGATCAGCAGCAGCACCGCGATGGAAGACGTCACCATGCCACCCACAATCGGCGCGGCGATGGGCTTCATTAGGTCCGAGCCGATGCCGCTTTCCCGGAGGATCGGCCTCAGGCTGCGCTTTCTAGTGAGGCACGCTGGCCAGGAACCTGGTCACGGCCTCGACATACGGCCGATGGCCCTCATTGAATCCCTCGCCGTGGCGATGGCCAGGAACAACAACGATCGCTTTCAGCGGGCTTGTCGAGAGGCCATAAAGCGTGCGTGCAATCGAAGGCGGCATTCGCTCGTCACCTTGAACAGCCACAAACAAAATGGGCCGGGGGTTAATGCGCCTAACCGCCTTGCGCAGGTCGAGGTCCGAGGGCTTGAAGTGCCCGCGCCACGCGATCCAGTGGATTACTTCGTCCGCGAGCGGAAAGGCCGGCAAGGGTGGGAACCACCACCATCGCCGCCTGAGGATATGCAGAAATAAGTAGTAATGATGCCGGATGACATCCGGGAGCGTCAGAAACGTGCTGTCCGAGATCACGGCGGCGACTTCGGGCGAATCGGCCGCCGCCATCAGCGCTGCCGCTGCACCCATCGAGACCCCCCAAAGTACCACGGGGCGCGCGGCATGTTCCTCGGTGAGCGCATAGTGGACGGCGGCTTCGACGTCCAATCGTTCCCGGTATCCGAGCGTTGTGATCTTGCCGCCACTCTCGCCTTGGTGCCGAAGGTCGAACAGCAGCCCGTTATAGCCAAGGTTGTGCGCAAACGCAGCCATCGGCAGCATCTCAATACGGGTACGGTTCAGCCCGTGACAATAGACAATCGTTCCCTTCGCATCACCTCTCGCTGGAACGTACCAGCCTCTGAGCAGAATGCCATCCGAAGACCTGAACTCCACGTCCCGGTAAGACATGCCATAAGACTGTGGTGTCTTACCGTCATTGGGATCGTGAAAGTGGTAACGGCTCGTGGTCGCGATGTTAGTCAGAAACCACGGGACATATCCATAAAAGAAGGCTACGAACAGGATCACGACGGCCAGAAGCACCCACTTCACGACTTTGCCGACCTTTGACATAATGGCCAAAGCCCTACCCTCCTTCTTCCGAGATTCCTCGTTTTGCCACCAACCGCCGCGATCTACCTTAATCACTTGACTTGCACATTAAAGGTCATCTTGCCTTTACCGGCCGGTCCGTCATATTTCAATACCGAGGACCACGTTCCTGCCATCCCGAGGTTCACATGCCCGCAATAACGGCCCACTCCGCTTTGGGATACTTTGGCTGCGGCGGGCATGCCTTCCATGCCGGCCATGGTAAAGGTGATGTAGACTTTGCCAGGATCCACTGATTCACCAGTGTGAACGTTTCTGAATTCAGCGCAAAAAGCATTTTCACCCGTCCCAAACTTACCGGAAGCGTTGGAAAGGGTTATGGACAGGTCTTTGGCACGCTGCGATTGGATGACCTTTCCGCCAGCGGAAGATTTTTCATTGCCTTCCATGCCGGCCATGTTCTGCTTGTCCTTCTTCATGTTGCCGCACATGGACATGCCATCACCCATCTGCATGCCTTGCATGCCTGTTTGCGAAGAGCTTTGTTGATCGGTAGAACTCGCTGACGTTGCCTTTGATCTTTTGCCGCAACCGGCCATTGCCGGGCTGGTGAAGGTTAACCCGCCGACAACCAAGACCGAGACGACCCAAATCAAGCGTTTTGCGATTTTCATGTTTGCTTCTCCTTCTTCGAGTTGAATTTAAAGTGCTTCGAGTTCGCTGTTTTCGCGATAATCTGAAAACCTTAGTCGTCAGTCTTAGCGCGCACCGTTAAACCCCGTTGGTTCGCCGCCTTTACTGCTCTCCCCTTCTTCGTGCAACGGCTGCAGCGTCCCATGCCGTAGAGCGCGCTCCTTCATGATGGTGAAGAACACCGGCACAAGGATCAGGACGTGAATTGTCGAGGTGACCATACCCCCGACGATCGGGGCCGCGATAGGTTTCATCAGGTCGGAACCTATCCCCGTTTCCCACAGGAGGGGCCCGAGGCTGGCAATCACGCAGGCCACGGTCATCAGCTTGGGACGCAAGCGTAACACCGCTCCTTCGATGACCGCGGCTTCGATGTCTTCATGCCGGAGCGGGACGCCGGACGCGAGACGCCGGTCCAGCGCTTCGTGGAGATAAATCACCATCACGACGCCCGTTTCGACGGCGATCCCAAACAAGTCAATGTAGCCCACCCACGTTGCGACACTAAAGAGATAGCCTAGCAACCATTGCAGGATAAGACCGCCCGTCATCGCATAGAAGGTGGGTAGGATGAGCACCACAGCTTCGGTCGCGGAGTTGAAGATCACGTAGAGCAACATGAAGATGACGAAAAACACGATGGGCACAATCAGCTCCAGCCGCTTTTTGGCGCGCAGCTCGAATTCGTACTCGCCTGACCATCGATACGTGTATCCCACCGGAAGCTTCAGCTTCTGCTGCAGCAACTGCGTCGACTGTTGCACAAAGCCCCCATAGTTCGAAGTGTTCAGGTTGATGTAGACATAAGCTGTGAGTTGAGCCTCTTCGTCGCGGATCGAGGCTGGTCCACGCGTGAAGGAAATCGTCGCTACTTCACCAATGGGAATCTGCGCTCCGGTGGGCGTGGCAATGACCACGCGCCGAAGCGCGCCCAGGTCACCGCGGAAGTCGCGGTTATAACGCACGTTGACCGGGAATCGCTCGCGCCCCTCGATGTTCACAGCGATATCTTCGCCACCGATGCCGGATTCGATTGCACGCTGGACGTCCGCGATGGTGAGTCCATAGCGCGCCGCTTCCGCGCGGTCCACTTTGATATTGACGTAAAAACCCTCAGAAACCCTTTCCGCGAAGGTTGAGGTGACCTCCGGCATTTGGGAAAGAATTTGTGAGATTCTCGCTCCGATCTCTTGGATTCCTTGCAGGCTTGGCCCCTGGACTTTCATCCCGACGGGCGTTTTAATTCCGGTCAGTTCCATATCCAGGCGGTTTTCAATGGGCATGGTCCAGGTATTGGTGAGGCCGGGAAATTGCAGCTTGGCGTCCATTTCGCGGACCAGCTTGTTGTAGGTCATGCCCTTCGGCCACTGATTGCGCGGCTTCAGCATGATCGTGGTGTCATACATGGATAGATCCGCGTTGTCGGTGGCGCTGTTGGAGCGGCCCACAGCGCCGAAGACGCTTGCGACTTCAGAAAAGGATTTGATAATCCGGTCCTGCTCCTGAAGTAATTGAGAAGCCTGGCCAATGGAAATACCTGGCAATGCCGTGGGCATATAGAGCGAAGATCCCTCAAACAGCGACGGCATAAACTGGCTGCCAATGCGGAAAGCCAGCGGGATGGTGAGGACGAGAAAGGCCAGGTTGACGACCACCGTGAGTACGCGATGCCGCAAACAGAATCGCAGGATGGGCAGATAAATCGCCTGAGTGAAGCGCGAAACAGGATTTTCCGATTCGGGACGGAGCTTTTTCCCCCGGATGAAAATCAGCATGAGCACGGGCACGAGCGTAATAGCGAGGATCGAGGAGGCTGAGATGGCCGCCGTCTTGGTCCAAGCCAAAGGGCTGAACATCCTGCCCTCTTGGGCCTGCAACAGGAAAACAGGCAGAAACGATACGATGATGATGACCAGCGAAAAAAACAGGGCTGGGCCTACTTGTTTGGCTGCATAGACCAGGATGCGGCGCCGTTCGGGTTCGGTCATCGGCCCCATCGGAGGCGGGGGAGGGACCGCTACGTTGCCGTGCGACGATGTCTCTTGGCCGCCAGCGCCCTTCCCCGGCGGATGGCCGTTTTGGACCGTGGCAAGAGAAGGCTGGCTGCGCTCGGCAAGGTGCCGGTATCCGTTTTCCACCATGACGATGGATGCATCCACCAGTACGCCGATGGCAAGGGCGAGGCCTCCGAGCGACATGATGTTGGAGCTTACGTGGAGGTAATACATCAGGATGAAGGATGCGATCACAGCGATGGGAAGGGTCAGGATGGGAATCATGGCCGAACGGAAGTGGAAGAGAAAAATGATGATCACCAGGCTGACGATGATCATTTCTTCCAGCAAATCACGCTCAAGGGTGTGAATGGAGTCTTGAATGAGACCCGAGCGATCGTATCCAGCTTTGATTTCAATGCCGGGCGGCAACGAGGCGCTAATTTCCGCGATTTTCTTCTTGATGCCGTTAATCACGTCGAGCGCGTTCATGCCATAGCGCATAACTACGATGCCGCCTACGGTTTCGCCCTCGCCGTTCCACTCCGCCACCCCTTCGCGAATGTCGGGGCCAAAAGAGACCGTGCCGAGGTCACTGACCAGCACCGGAACGCCGTTGGTCGTGGTGGATACAGGGATATTGTCAAGGTCCTGGAGGGAGTTGAAGTAGCCGAGGCCTCGTACCATATATTCAGCGCCGCCCAGATCGAGCACCCGGCCACCCACTTCGTTGGTGCTCTCGCGCACGCGGTCAATCACGCGGGAAAGCGGAATGTTGTAGGCGCGCAGTTTGTCAGGGTCAAGCTTTACCTGGTACTCGTGCACAAACCCGCCAATGGTGGCAATTTCTGCGACGCCGGGAACGGTTTCGAGCTGATAGCGCAGGTACCAGTCCTGAAGCGTGCGCAGGTCCGCGAGGCTGTATTTATGTGTATGATCCACCAGCGCGTACTCATACACCCACCCGGCGCCCGTGGCATCCGGCCCGATGACCGGGTGGACGTTGGGGGGCAGCACGCCCTGAATTTGCTGGAGATATTCCAAAACTCGCGACCGCGCCCAGTAAAGGTCGGTTCCATCCTGGAAAACCACAAAGACGTACGAGTCCGCGAACATGGTCTGGGCGCGCACCGCCTTGACGCGAGGCGCCGCCAGAAATGTGGTGACAAGAGGATAGGTGACTTGGTCTTCGATGATATCGGGGGGCTCGCCAGCCCAGCGCGTGTGAATGATAACCTCGACGTCCGAGATGTCCGGCAAGGCATCGAGCTGAATGTGTTGCATGGACCAAATCCCGGCGAGAACCAGCAAAAATGTCCCGGTAAACACCAGAAAGCGATTGCGCGCGCACCAGTCAATCCAGCGGTTGATCACGTTACATGCCTCCCCCGGCGTTGATTGTCATTGCCTTCATGGCGATCATTTGCCCGCCCTTTTGGGCGGCAATGCTGACCTGCCAGGTGCCTCCGCTGCCCAGATTGCCGGTCCCTTCGTACATGCCTCCGCCCTTGTCGGCGAGCGTCACCACGACGCGCATCGCGGACATGCCCATAGCGGGCATGGCAGGCATGAAAAGCGTCACTGCCACTTGGGCGCCTTCCACGGGCTTGCCGTCTGACCCGGTCAGCTTGGCGTGGAATGCGTTGTTTCCCTTGTGAGGAGGAGATGGACTTGTGGTGAATTCGATCGTAGCCCGTGCAGCCGAGGTGTTCATCGCTGCCGCAGCCCCGGCGCCCGGCGGGGGCGGCATGAATGAGCCAATCGCCGCCTGAAGCTGGCTTTCTGAATCAATCAGGAAATTGGCCGAAGTCACGATGTGCTCGCCAGCCTTCAACCCTTTCAGAACAATGAACTCGTCGCCCGCCTGTGGCCCGAGTTCGATACTCCGCGGTTCCAGATACCCGCCTCCATGATCGATGAAGACGATATTTTGAGTTCCCGTTTGGAAAACCCCCGAAGCGGGAATAGCCAGATGCTGCCCCAGGGGGATCTTCATCGCTACATTGACGAACATCCCCGGGGTCAGCTTCAAGCCGGGATTCGAAAACACCAGCCGCACCTT
Source organism: uncultured Acidobacteriota bacterium (assembly GCA_937900045.1). Lineage (GTDB taxonomy): Bacteria > Acidobacteriota > Terriglobia > UBA7540 > UBA7540 > CALCEB01. Next base: position 15,946 of record CALCEB010000008.1, on the reverse strand, counting down.
CACCGTGCGGGTGTTCATATCCACCTGCGGCCAGATGTAATCCACCCGTCCATGGAAATCGCGACCCGGATAGCTATCCACGGTGACGGAGGCGGGATCGCCCATTTTGATCTGCCCGATGTCGTTTTGAAAAACGTTGGCGTAGACCCACACCGTGGAAAGATTGGCAATGGCATAGAGCCTGGTTTCCGGCTGCGCGTACATGTGGGGCAAGGCGTTACGCTCCGTGATGAAGCCTGAGACAGGCGAATCAATTTCGAGTTCATTGCGTACCTGACCAGTGGTTTCGAGGCGCGAAACCTCGCGGGCCGGGATTTGCCACTGTTTGAGGCGTTCCGCGGCCGCGCCGAGGAGCGAGCCGGCCCCTGAAGCCACGCCGGGCACGGTGCTCGCGGCCAGCAGATTCCTGTTCTGCTTCGCAATCAGATATTCCTGCTCAGTGGTGACTAGATCGGGGCTGTAAACAGTGAGAAGCGGCTGGCCTTTGCGGATGTACTGATATGTGTAATTCGCAAACACCTCCTGGATCCAACCGGCGAAGCGAAGCTGCACGTAAGAGAGGAGCTGCTCGTCCACATCCACGTTGCCGACGGTTCGAATTTCATTTGAGACTCCCTCTTCTTTCACCACGCCGGTTTTGACGCCGATCGTTTGCAATCGCTGTGGGGTAAGCTGGACCGCCGCGAGAGGCGTTTCCGCAGGGGTAGCCGCCGTGGAGTTCTTTCCCCCATTCACGGCTCCGGGCGCTGAGGCAGCCGTGCCCGGCGACTGCGGCTTGGCCGCCTTCGCGCGCGCGCGGCCGTAAGTTCGCCATCCCACATAACCCAGTCCGGCGGCAAATAAAATGGCTACAATGAACGTAATCACGAACGCATTGCGATAGTTTCTCATGCACACCTCCCCGATGTTTCACTCGGATTTGCCAGTTTGTGACAAATCCGGAAGCAACTTACTTAGTGGTTGCGATTGCCGATGGTCAGCGACTACGGCATTGGCTGCTTGTTCCCACCGCACTTCATGTGTTTCATGCCGCCCTGCATATTCATCATCTTCATGCACTTGTTCATGTTTTCGCTCAGACTCTTCGTCTGCTCTTGCATTTCATCCAGGTCAGCGCGTACTTTGGCAGGATCGTTGGCGTCTTCTCTTAGTTTTGACATCATTTGTGACATTCGATCCATGGCCGCAGTTCCCGCCTGGCAGTGTTGCCGGGACTGTTTCATCATCTTGCCCATCGACATCGTGCTGGAGTTGTTGCCGCTTTGCGCGGCTTCCTGGCCCATGGTGGGTGTTGCCTGCCGGCTTAGCACCAGAGCGGTGAGGAACAGCGCGAATCCTGCCACTAGCAACTTCACAACCTTCATTCTTGGTCTCATGTTTTACCCTCCTTGGTTAAGTACATTGAAAAGTAGTTGTAGATAGCCACCCACACTCAGGTGACCAACGCCTCGTCTGGAGTTCCTCGTTTTGGGAGCGCCACACTACGCCCCTGAGATAAGTGTCCACCCCTGATCGCGGTCAGGGCCACTCGGGACGGGCTCCTACTGGAGCTTTTCGACCTCCGTCGCCACGAATGCCATGCCCGACGCGGGAATCTGGACGCCATTAATGGTCTGAGCATTCGGCATGTAAAACAGCAGGCCCTTATTGAGCAACATCGGTTGTGAACTCATTCCGGAGAGCCCCGTGAATCCAGTGAACTCCGTTTGACCGAACGTCAGTGTCGTGAGCTGCTGCCCTCCGAACATCGCTGAGCACGGCATCATGCTGAAGCCGCCGGTCTTGCCATCGGAGCCGGCGGTAATGAGGCTCGAGAAGTTTCCAGGCGTCGATTGCATCATCAGAACCACGGACTGGGCGTTCAGACCCGAGGCGCCTCCCATCATCCCGCCGCCCATCTGCATTTGGCCGTTGACCGCCACGTTCTGACCGGCTCCCATGCTCATTGGGCCGAAGGTAAGATTCGCCAGGTTCGCGCCGCTGGCACTGATGCCAAACTGCGTCGAGGAGGTAACGTTGACCACGGGTGTCGACTGCATGGGCATCATGCTCTGCATGCCGGGATATTCTCCGCGGACGGCCATGGTGAACTGAGTGGTGTTGCCGCTGGCATCTCGGGTGGCGGACATGACCGTCCCCACAAAGGCTCCCATCATTTGCTGCAGGTTCGTAATCTCTTCCACGTCGACGGTCTTGGCAACGAGGTTCCCGTTGCTGTCCACGTCCGTGTTTACTTCCACAAACGTACCTGCGGCGAGCGCGCTGAGGCCGTTGGCCCCCTGGAATGCCGTGTTTCCGGTAACATTGATCGTAAAGGTTCTTCCCATCATTCCCTGGTCGAGCACGAAGCTACCTGTAAACGAGGAACTGTTGCTGACCGTCGTGACGGACTGGACGATCCCGTGCAGATCGTCAATCTCGGCCATCATGCTTCCCACACCCGCTCCCACCGGACTGGCGTGAAACACCGGCGAAACAACGCCCGTGATGGCCCCGGCAGGGTTGGTCTGAACAGAATTCAGCAGGTTGAAATCGATCTGCAGTCCTGCCGTGCTGTTGGCAGCAACCTGCAGCGGTGGACTGATGTCAACCGTGACTGTCGAGGAGGTAAGCGTTGCATTCACGGGACTGACTCCCATGCCGGACTGCGATGCGTTCAGCACCCCCATCTGCGGGTTTGCCAGGATGATGGTCATCTGGGAATAGGTTCCAGGCGGGACATTCGACAGGTTCAGCATGGTCACGAATCCCATGAGCGAAGCGAAATCCACGGTGACGGATTCGTTCGAAGAGAGAATGGAGACCGGAGGACCGCCGGACTGCGGCGTCAGGGTGATTCCTGTGACAGTTACTTCGAACGACACGACGTTGCAGGCGGGAGCATCGCCGCCGAAAACCGCGACCGACGCACCGGCGGCTTGAGGTGTTGATGAGGTCGTGCTCGACATTCGCGAACCTCCGCCACAGGCTTCGGCGACAAGCACAGACAGACACAGCATTGCAAACAGGGCAAGACTCCGTTGGCTCATGATTCTCCTCCTAAGCATCGATGGATGCGCACTATCACTGAGAGCCTCACCCGGCACACGCCGCCGGCAGCGGGGTGGCACGAAGCTCTCCCGGCTTGAGCAATAACCGCCTCCGAGTGGGTTGAACCCAGGGCGTTTCATCAGTGCAAAGTTACCCCCGTGAGCTGTTCCAACCGCGCCAGTGCCGTCTCGTGGTCAGCCAGTGTGCTCCAGTACTCGATGTCCAGGTTGAGCACATCCAGAAACGAATCAAGCAGGGTCTGGAAGTCTTCATGACCGGTCTGATAGGCCGCCAGTCCGGCATCAAATGTGGCTGTAGCCTGGGGAATCAGTCCTTCGCGGTAAATCTTCAGAAGGCGTGCTCCCGTCTCCGCCTTCACAAACTGGTCTTGGACTTCGAAATAGGTTTGCTGAACCTGGGCTTCGTATTCATGGCGCGAGCTGTTCAGCTCCTCAACAGCCTGAGCCAGCTCAGGCCGTTGCCTGCGGCTCCGCCAGATGGGAAGCTTCACGCCGAAGGTGAGCACGTAGTAATCCGGAAATTGCGGCCCGGTGTGCTGCCACATGTACTGAACGTTGAAATCGGGATAAAAATCCTTGCGGGCAAGTTCTACTTGCAGGCTCTGGCCTCGTACAATCTGCTGTTCCGTGAGGACGTCGCCATTCTGAGTCCTGACCAGAGACAGCAATTCGTCTGAAGTATAGGGAAGCGCTGTCTCCGTCATCTCTTCAGTCGTGATATCGGGTGAGTCCGGAGGCTGGTTGAGGATCTGCTTCAATTGAGCTTCAAGTGTTCCAATTTCCTGGCGTTGAATCTCCAGCTCCTGCAAGATTTTCGTCTGCTGCAACTGTGCCTTGAGTACATCCTGTTGATTGCCCTGACCCACTCGGTAACGAGCTTCGGCAATCTTTTCGATCTGTGCGATTAATTTCTCGTCGCGCTGGAGAATCCCCACGGTCTTCTGAATGTAAGCAAGACGAAAGTAGGTGGCCCTCAATTGCTCAACCACCGAACGCCGGACGGCCTCAACCTGGTCGCGGCGAGCCGCTGCGCCTCTCTGGGCCGCTTCGCCCCGCAAACGCAACTTTCCGGGATAGGGAATGTCTTGAGAGATGCCAAAGCCGACAAAGGCCATACTGTTGTTGGTGAATCCGGCGAAAGGTCTTGGACTGCCCGCGCTGAACTGCTGCACCGTCACTTCGGGGTCCGGCAAGGTGGAAACCTGGGAGGGGACTTGAGTGGCCGCCTGCCAACTCCGCCGCGCGGCAAGAATGCGGGGATTGTGCGCCAGAGCTTCTTTTACCAGACCGATGAGTGGTATTGCCGGAGCAGAACCGCCGGACGCCCCTTCCGGGGCTGTGCCCCAAGGATCAACACGCAATGGCGCGGCGAGCGTCTGCCTCAAACCAGGATTGTTTTGAGCGGCAAGAGGCAGGCAGAGGACAATCACCGGGGTCATGACTCGAACGGCAAGCATGACCGTGCTCCCGAGGATTGCGAGCCGGCTGAAGAGTTTAATAAAGCTGCCTAGCGCACCAATTCCAAACGCCGGGCAAGAAGATGTATGGTTTTTTGCCCTGTGATCGGGTGAATTCATCGTCTGTCACCTCCTTTTCCAATGCCAAGCTGAAGGCGCCGGGCATAAACCCGGTCCCAGACGCAGTCAAAAAGCTGGCGGGACATCGGTTGCTTCAGATTAAAGTCGTATATCTCCCGGAAACCGGCAACACGGAAATGATACGGGTCAGGCTTGGCAATCGTTTGGATGTCTGCCCACCGCCAACTTCGGCTGTCCCCGTCGCTGGCGGTGACATAGTCAATGCCGGTATCCAGGAATCGCAGCACACCATTGGTGCCGGCCCCTCGCCTGGAATGGCGCGCGGCGAGTGAAGCAAACGCTGCAGCGCGAGCCAGCGGGTCCGCATTGCGCGAGGGTTTGTCCACGCTCTCCGATAGGCGGGCGGCAACGCCGGGCGGCATTGCCTCTTTCAAATCGAAACGGAAGCTCTGTGTTCCCGGAAGCCGCCAGTGGCGATTGGTATAACCGGTAATCACCATTCGGTTTGGCGCGACATAAAAGGTCTGAATTTCTTCGTATCGCCAGGCCAGCGAGTCTCCTCGATCTGCGTGGAACCGGATTCCACTCCGGTCAATGAAGATTGTTCCCGGCGTGGAGCGAACTCGATGACTCCATCGGGCTGGAGTTTTCCATTCAACCGCGGCTGGCCTTGGCCGCGGCGAGGCGCTGGCGCGGCCTGCTGCACACAGAGCAAATCCCGGATAAAGAGCCGCCAAAATTAGAACGACAAAACCCCAAGACCGGAGTAAGCCAGGGCTCGAATTGGTAAGCATCGAAACCTCCTAAGCTATTTCATGTTGGGAGTCCGCTGCCGGCGTAGGCGGGACCTAACCCTCGATTCGTGCCTTGAATTCAAGTTGAACAGGAATTCGAGGACGGTCTGCGGACCAGCGGTCAACAGGGCACAGTGCCTTGCCGCCGGACTCACGGAGTTCGGATGTACGGGATTGGTAGGGAGGGCCTAAATCCTGAAAACACTTTGAATTACAAAGAGTGGTAAAGGGGGAGGGTGGTGATTCCGATCCACGATCGAATTATTGGTGCATTCCGTTAAAACCGGTGAAGCATGCGCCAAAACGACAATATTGCAAAGCTGAGTCAAGGCGCACCGGCCGTCCACCGGAGCCTGGGGCAACGTGAGCAAAGGCGAGCCGGCAAGGGAAGAGGGATGTTGGCAGCAATCCCACTGGCCTTCGGATTGATGGGCGCGGCAGGTGTTGCCCATCGCCTGGCAGCAGCTCATAGCCATCGGAGGACTGAGGGCTGGCATGGCACACTCCAGGGCCGGGCGCAAAAGCACCAGCGTCAGGGCCATCACCGTGGATCGAGCCAGCAAACGCATGAGAAAATCACCCATTCAGAGTCTACGCGCGGTTTATTCCCTTCGTCAAGCGTAAGTCTATCCCACGCCTGATTTCCGGCGCAGCGATTCCCGTCACACCCCCGGAAAAGAATATTTATACTTATAATGCATAATTATGCTACGATAGCTTGAATTTGGACGGAGCGGTGGAAGGATGCGGGGCATTCTGGAAAATCTGGTTGCAAGAAAGATCGACGGCGGGCGCACGAGCCGGCCACTGCACGTTGCGGTGGTAGGCGCGACGGGCTACGCGGGCAGGGAGTTGATCCTCTGGTTGGCCCGGCATCCGTGGGCACGAGTAACGAAACTAATGTCATCCGGCCGCCAAGGTCCGGGCAGCTTTCCAATTGAGCAGAGCCATCCCCTGCTTCGCGGATTGAATCTGCCTGCCTGCACGGATTTGCGCCTTCAAGACCTCGAACTCGGCGAAGTCGAGATAGCTTTTCTATCGATTCCGCACGAGGCGTCAATGGATGTCGCGCCGAAGCTGCTGGAAAAGGGAATCCGGGTCATTGATTTAAGCGGCGCTTTTCGCTTGAAAGACTTGCCTTCCTACCCCCGCTGGTACGGCTTTGAGCATCGAGCTGTAGAGGCACTGAATCAGGCAGTATATGGTTTGCCGGAGTTGAATGCAGACGCGGTCCGCTCCGCGCGCCTCGTGGCGAATCCGGGCTGCTATCCCACCTCAATGATCCTGCCTTTGTCGCCGTTGCTCGAAGCAGGCTGGGTAGACGATGCGGCGGGGATCGTTTGCGATTCGGTGTCGGGAGCGAGCGGCGCCGGCCGGTCTCTCCGTGACGACCTGCTCTTCGAAGAGGTCAATGAAGATTGCCACGCCTATGGATTTTTTGGCCATCGGCATTTTCCCGAGATGCTCGAAGCCTTGAATCTGGGTGAACACCTGTTGACGTTTGTGCCCCATCTGGCGCCGCTTTCACGAGGCATCCTGAGCACGATCCATGTCCGGCTCATCCGGCGGTTGAAGACCGCCGACGTCGAGAACCTCTTCAAAAAGCGCTATGGCGAGAGTGGGCTGGTGCGGATTTACCGGGACGGCAACGTGCCAGGCTTGCGAGCCGTGGCACACACGCCTTTCGCGGATATGGGCTTCGTGCTGGACGAGCCCACCGGCCGCTTGGTGATTGTCTCTGCGATCGACAATCTTGGCAAGGGCGCAGCAACCCAGGCTATCCAGAACATGAATTTGATGATGGGTTACGAGGAGACTGCGGGACTCCGTTGAGAATGGTAATCAAAATCGGAGGCAGCATCGCGGAGTCGTCCGATGCCCGCAAGAGCCTCGCCGGACAGGTCGCAAAGCTTTGCCGCTCCGGCCATGAGGTGGTGGTCGTGCATGGTGGCGGCAAGTTGCTCAGTCAGACCCTGGAACGTCTGGGCTTGGACGTGGATTTCCACAATGGACTGCGCGTCACAAATCGAGAGACTCGCGACGTGGCGCTGATGGTGCTCGCCGGTATTGCTAACAAACAGTGGGTTGCGGCATTTCAGGCCCAGAGGCAGGCGGCGGTTGGGATCTGTGGCGGAGACGCTGGCTTGGTGCGCGTTCGCCAAGTTACAGGATCCCGCAAGGGTGGTGGAAAGTCGCTGGGATTCGTGGGGAGGCCGGTAAAGGTGGACACCTCCTTTCTCCAACTGGCCTTTCGCGAGCGCCTGTTACCGGTGGTTGCAAGTGTGGGGTTGGGGCCTGGCGGCGAATACTACAATGTCAACGCCGATGACTTTGCTGCGGCACTGGCGAAGGCGTTGCATGCGGAAAGGTTGTTTTTCCTTACCGATTCCGGAGGCGTGCTCGACCGGCAGAAGCAGCTTCTGCCTATTTTGAAAGTCAAGGATATTCCGCGCTTGATTCAGGAGGGTACGGTGCGCGACGGCATGATTCCCAAGCTTCTCTCCTGTGTTCGGATATTGGCTGGAGAGGTTGGTGAGATCGACATTCTTTCGCCTGCCATCCCCGGCGGCTTACTGCGCATTGTGGAAGGGCAGAAGTTAGTGGCGAAGAATTTAATGGGCACACGAGTGGTGAAAGATTAATGAATTACGAGCAGATTGCAAAGCTTGAAAAAAAGGTTTTGGTCCCGACCTACGATCGGCTGCCGCTTCTCGCTGTCAGCGGCGAGGGATGTTACCTGATCGACGCCCGCGGGCGGAAGTATTTGGATTTTCTCGGCGGACTCGCGGTGAACTCCCTGGGTTATGCCCATCCAGAGCTGATGGCCGTGCTGCACGATGAGTCTCAAACCTTATTGCACGTTTCAAACTTGATCTATCACCCCTACCAAGGGCTGGTGGCGGAGAAGTTGGTTCAATGGTCCGGCCTGGACCGCGTGTTCTTCGGAAACTCGGGAACGGAAGTGACAGAGGGCGCCATTAAGCTGGCCCGCGCTTACGCTCGCAAGCGCCACCACGAAGGGCGCCATGAAATTCTCGCAGTGGAGAATTCGTTCCACGGCCGCACCTTGGGCGCGCTGGCCGCAACCTGGCCGGAAAAATACCGGAAGCCTTTCGAGCCTCTCACCCCTGGGGTCCGCTTTGTGCGCCTGAATGACGTTCAGCATCTGCGCGCATGTTTTACCCCTCAAGTCGCCGGACTGCTGGTGGAAACAATCCAGGGCGAAGGCGGCATCGTAAAGATCAGCGAAGAATTCCTGAAGACAGCAGAATCCTTGGCGCGCGGGCACGATGCCCTGCTGATCTCGGATGAAATCCAATGCGGGCTGGGCCGCACTGGAAGGTTCTTTGCCTATCAGAAGTTTGGCCTGAAACCGGACGTGGTTTTGGTCGCCAAACCTTTGGGCGGTGGTCTGCCCCTCGCGGCCTTTATCACCAGGGAAGAAGTGGCACAGGCCTTTTCACCCGGAATGCACGGCACCACTTTTGGCGGCGGTCCGCTACAGTGCCGGTTGGCGCTGAAGGTTTTGGAGATCATTGAGCGTCCCGGCTTTCTCGATAACGTCCGCGAGACCGGAGCCTATTTTCACAGCCGGCTGCAATCGTTGGAGCAAGAGTTTCCGGCCCTGATCCGCGAGGTAAGGGGTGAAGGCCTGATGATGGCTGTTGAGCTGACAGGACCCGGCAAAAGCATTGTCGAACAAGGACTTGAAGCGGGCGTCATTATGAATTGTACTCAGGAGAAGGTCCTGCGCTTTCTTCCTCCTCTGACGATCGAAAGGCGGCACGTCGACCAATTGATTGCCGTTTTGCATGGCATCTTGGCGGGATTTTTAACCCACACTCCTCAGGAGGTACACGCATGACACCGGCGATGGCTCACCTTGAAGTTCCGGAAAAGTTGAGCGTTTCAGACCTGATTGCCGAGCGGGATCTTTCCCGCCAAGACCTGGACTTGGTCTTCAACCTGGCTGCTCGAGTCAAGATCTCACCGGCGTCCTACGCGCGGGCTCTTCAAGGAAAGCAACTCGCTCTGCTTTTTGAAAAGCCTTCGCTTCGCACCCGTGTCACTTTCGAGGTGGGCATGACCAGCATGGGTGGATTTACCGTCATCCTGGATCATTCCAAACCGCGTCTGGGCGAGCGGGAAAGCGTGCGCGACGTGGCACGCAACCTGGAACGCTGGGTGCATGGTATCGTGGCCCGTACCTATGCCCAGCAAACCGTTGAGGAGCTCGCGGACTACGCTTCTGTCCCGGTTATCAATGGCCTCACGGACCTGTTCCATCCCTGCCAGGCTCTTGCGGATTTCTTCACTCTTGAGGAAAAATTTGGCAAATTGCGCGGCCTCGAAATGGCGTTTATCGGTGACGGCAACAACATGGCCCATTCGCTGATGATGGTGGCCGCAAAACTGGGGGTTTCCATCCGTATTGCCACTCCGCGTGGATACGAACCTCGCGAGGAAATTTTCCGCGAAGCAAAGCGTTGCGCTGCGAAAGCAGGCGCAAAAATCCGCCTCCTGTACGATCCCCTCGAAGCAGTTTCCGGCGCCCATGCGGTGTATACGGACGTATGGACCAGTATGGGCCAGGAGCACTCCGCGCATCTCCGGTCTCAGGTTTTTGCGCCCTTCCGGGTCACAGAAACCCTTATGGCGGAGGCGGACCCGGATGCCGTCTTCATGCACTGCCTTCCGGCTCATCGCGGTGAAGAAGTGACGGAAGCCGTGATTGACTCACCCCGTTCTGTTATCTTCGACCAGGCGGAGAACCGCCTGCACGTACAAAAGGCCATTTTGCTACTATTATTGCAGGGAGCGGCCGAGTAGCGGTTTCTAGAGCTCTCCCGATCGGGATTTTTTTGGCCGGATGGATCGGTCTTTAGGTATGCTCTTCCAGGCCGGTTTTCACAAGCCCGGTTCTGCCTGCAATTTATCAGGAGTCCTCCGTGACCATTCGAAAGGCTCAACTTCGCGACGTGTCTGCAATCTTTGAAATGATCAGCCACTACGCGGCGGAAAAGATCATGCTGGCCCGTCCCGTGGCGGACCTCTATGAAGCCATTCGCGAGTTTTCCGTGGCGGTGGATGAGGATGAAGTCGTCGGTTGCGGCGCGCTGAAGCTCTACAGCCCAGAACTTGCGGAAGTCCGTTCGCTCTGCGTGGCGCCCGGCATTCAAAAGAAGGGCGTGGGCCGCGGCCTGATGGAACGCCTGCTCGATGAATCCGGGCAATTCGGCCTGAAAACGGTCTTTGCGCTTACACTCGCCCCGGATTTCTTTCTGAAGTGCGGCTTCCGCGAGGCTGTTCGCGAGCGATTTCCCATGAAGATCTGGCGTGATTGCCTTCGCTGTGAACGGTACTTCCGCTGCAACGAAAAAACCGTTTCCCTGGATCTTGCGGACCGCGTGCGGTTCCTCAACGAGAAGAAAGAGAACGCAGCCGAAGTGTCTGTTTAGTGCAAGGCGCACAGCCTGTCTGGAAAGTTTGCTTACCGTCACGTCGCCAAATGCTGCCCATGAGCCTGCGGTTCGCTTTTCGCTCAGTTCAAGGACACCCCATGAAAGTCCTCTCGTTCCAGTAGGCTCCTTCATTTTTGACCTCATCCCAGATTCACGGTATACCTGGAGTGGACGGCGCGAATGTATGTCTGGGGCTGATGAAAACTGCTCATAGTGAGGATCCGGGTTATAGCTGCTTGGATTCTTTGGAGAGTCCAAATTTCGCGCCACCGTTAGGACTTCTGAGGAATCGAACAATTGGAATGGAGAACGTGCCGGTGCGCTCTTGAGCGCCTCGGCGCTTGCCGGGTATTCTTGCTGGACAAAGTTAAGGTAACGGCTTCCATGCACCGGCGAATTCTGGCTATCGATTTTGGTCTCCGGCGTATCGGCCTGGCGGTATCGGATGCGCTCGGCCTCACCGCTCAGGGGTTACAGACTCTGGAGCGCAGCCGCATCCAAAGCGATCTGGAACGGATCGGCGATCTGATCGCGGAGTACTCGGTTGCGCTCGTCATTGTGGGCCATCCGCTGAGCAAGAGCGGGAATGAGACTTCCATGTCCACTCATGTGGCCGCGTTCGCGGAAAAATTGCGCAAGTATCTTGCGGTCGAAGTTCTGCTTTGGGATGAGCGCCTGACCAGCTCGGAAGCGAATCGCATCCTCCGCGACTCGGGCCTGGGAATTGAAAAACGGCGCAAGGCCGTGGACAGAATGGCGGCCACGCTGCTTCTTCAAGGCTATCTCGACAGGCAATCGTTTGAGCGGGACCACAACGCCGGACGGTCCATCGGGTAAGAGACAAGTGAGAAAACTCCTGGCTTGGATTTTTGTTTTGGCGGTCTTGGGCTCGGGCGGCTGGCTGGCCTGGGAGCTTGAACGGCCTTATCAAGCCTATTCGGGAAGTCAGATCGTATTGATTCCGCCTGGTTCCGGCGCGCTGGAAATTGCCCAAACACTGGTGGATCGCGGTGTTCTCGCCTACCAAGCTCCACTTCTGGCACGATATTGGCTCGGTAGGCAGCGCGGCAGAACGCTGAAGGCGGGAGAATACCAGTTTGATCAACCCATGAGCCCGTCCGATGTTTATTGGAAGCTCGCGCGCGGCGACGTTTATCTCCATTCCGTCGTGATTCCCGAGGGTTCGGACCGGTATGACATGGCTCGCATTTTCTCGGCAGAACTTGGTGTGAATCCCCAAGATTTCCTTGCCACCACAGCGCGACCGGACCCGGTTCGCAATCTTGATCCGCAGGCTCCGAGCCTGGAAGGCTATCTTTTTCCAGACACCTACCTTTTGCCGCGCGGCGCGCCCGTCCGCCAGATTGTCCGCACCATGCTGGCCCGGTTTCACCAGGTGGCCCGGCAGAAACTGCAGATCAGCCTGGACCCTCCACCGTCCAACTTCCATGACATCATGACACTCGCTTCGCTGGTGGAAAAGGAAACACCCAATCCCGGCGAGCGGCCCATGATTGCGGGCGTCTTCATCCGCCGCCTCGAAAGAGACATGCCGTTGCAATGTGATCCCACCGTGATCTATGCGCTGCGCCTCATCCAGGGATTTTCGAAACTCCCTTCGGGCGAGCCCTCGCACGATGACCTTTCCGTGGATTCGCCCTTTAACACCTATGCCCATGCCGGTTTGCCTCCGGGACCGATTTGCAGCCCAGGCGAGGCGTCCATTCAGGCAGCCCTCCATCCAGCGGCCGGCGATTCGCTCTTTTTCGTCAGCAACAACCACGGCGGCCATTACTTTTCGAACACACTCGCCGGGCACAATCGCAACGTCACTCGCTACCGTCTGGAGCTTAAGGGAAATGCTGAGGATCAAGCCTTATCCCCGCCCGCCACCGCTCTGGCTAAGAAACGCAACCTTAGTAAATCAAAAAGGCGGTAGTGGGTCAGTTTGCTGTAGCGGCGGTCTCTGACCGCCGGAAGGTGTTGATAAATAAAATTCGGCGGTCAGAGACCGCCGCTACAGCCGCCAAAACGTACCACTACCAAAAAGGCACCGGGTCCAGAAACATAGTGGAACACCGCAAGAGTAAGAAACAATCCATCCTGGATGCTGCTCAGTCGCTGGGAATCGCCAAGGTGGGCGAGTCAGAAATTCGCCGCATTCAGGCCTATCTCGTCCGGCAATTGGGTCCGGCTGCTAAGCCTTCTTCATCCTATATTGTCAACACACTGCGCGAATTCGGCATTCCAGTTGAAGCCGTAACCCAGTTCGCCAATGCATGGCTGGAAGAACCTTACGCCACGCGGTTGAAAGGTCTCCTGCAGTTCCAAGACCTGAACCTTGCGGAGGATTCGCTTCGCAAGCTTCATGCGGCCTATGAGGAATATCAGCAAGGCGGCGACCGCCTTGGAACGCGCCGCGTGCATGCACTGGTATTGAAAGGCAAGCAGCGCGCGGAGGCCATGGCCCATAACCCCCGGGTCGATCCCGCGAAGCGCAAGGTCAAACGGGAAATTGTCAATTGGTTCCGGGTGTGGCTGGACTCTCCGGACCTCTTCTTTGTCTGGCTGGAGGTTCGCAAGAAATCCGATGAATTTCGCAGCCTGAACCCTTAGCGCCGGCAGCTTGCCGCCATCCCCTGCCCCTTCATGTAGCGCCAGCATCTTGTTGGCATTAAACCCCCTCAAGAAATCTCTTAACGGAATCGACGGCTTTCCTTAAAATGTATGAAATGCCGCAAACTCACAAACTGGGTCAAAAGATGAATGCTCCCGAAGCGGCCAGGCTGATTGTAGCCCTGGATCTGCCGAACGCCGCGGCGGCTCTGGTAATGGCCGCAAAGTTGCGAGGCGCCGTGGGAGTGTTCAAGGTGGGACTTGAACTCTTCACTTCGGAAGGCTCCGGCCTTGTTCGGCAATTGACCGCCGCCGGAGACAGAGTGTTCCTGGACTTGAAGCTGCACGATATTCCGAACACCGTGAAGTCTGCGGCCCGCGAAGCGGCAAAGCTCGGCGCTGCCTTCTTGGACGTTCACGCTGCGGGCGGACGCAAAATGATGGAAGCCGCGCTTGAAGGTGTGATTGCCGGAAGCGTAGACGGTTTGAGGCCGAAGGTGTTGGCCGTCACGATCCTGACCAGCCTCTCCGATGAGGACCTGCGTGAAACCGGTTTTGCCACAGGAGCGGAGGATATGGTGGTGCGCCTGGCGAGCCTCGCGCAAAAAGCCGGGATGGATGGAGTGGTCGCCTCGCCGCGCGAGGCTGCTGCCATCCGCCGCGAATGTGGGCCGGATTTCCTGATCGTCACCCCCGGCATTCGCCCGGCGGGGGCCGACACACAGGATCAAGCCCGGGCTGCAACTCCGGCGGGAGCCATCGCCGCAGGAGCAAATTACTTGGTGGTGGGAAGACCCATCACTGCGGCCACTGACCCGCGCCAAGCGGCCGCCGCCATCGCTCGAGAAATTTCCTCGGCCCAAGCGGCTCATTAGCAATATCCCAAGAGGAGATTCACACTCGATGAATGAAAATGAAATACTCGACCTCTTCCGGCGCCATTCCGCGCTGCTGGAAGGCCACTTCATCCTGTCCTCCGGCCTTCACAGCGACCGTTACATCCAGTGCGCGCTGGTGTTGCAGGACCCTCACGCTGCAGAGCAACTGGGCGCAGAGCTTGCCCGCAAAATTGAGCAGCCGGGTGTTGCCGCTGTCGTCGCGCCCGCTCTCGGCGGGATTCTGGTAGCTCATGAAGTGGCGCGGGCGCTTGGCGTACGCGCCCTCTTCGCAGAGCGGCAGGACGGCAAGATGACGCTCCGCCGTGGCTTTTCGCTCGAACCCGGCGAGCCCGTGCTGGTGGTGGAAGATGTCGTCACCACCGGGCTTTCAACGCGCGAGACCATGGATTGCGTGGAGCTGGCGGGCGGCCGCGTCATCGGCGCGGGATCGCTGATTGACCGCAGCGGCGGCAGCATCGATCTGGGTGTGCCCCGCGCCGCGCTGGTTACGCTTTCCGTTGCCAATTACAACCCCGCGGATTGTCCCTTGTGCAGGGTCGGTACGCCCGCGGTAAAGCCCGGAAGCCGCACTACTGCGAATGCGGCAAGAAAGTAACTTGGTGCATGATGGAGAGCATTCCTTTCATCACTCAGAATGATGTTGAGCGGTACCAGCAGCTCCGCGCCTCGGGCAGGGAGCTTTCCGCCAAAATGCTGAAGGCGATTCCCAAGGGGGCTATGACTGAGATGGGGAAAGCCCTCGGCATCCTGCGGGATGGCGTGCTGGTCTTCGATTCGATGGACGTCACCAGTGTCCTGATGGACGCTTGTTTGTTCGACTGGGTGGAGAATGGCAAGAACGTGGTCCAGAAATACATCGAGTCCCACCCTGCGGTTCCAGGAACGGATGAAAGCCTCCTTCTCGAAGCCTATGGCCGGGTGCGCTACCGCATCATCCTGCCGGTAGCGGTGGCAGCGGGCGCGGGAGCTTGGTGTCACGATATCCTATCGAGCGAGCGACTCCTGCTCATGGACATTGGGCTCAGCCAAAGCATGGCGGACGGAGCTGCCGGCTTGATCGCCACGCGGACTGCTCCGCTCGGCCCATATTGGATCACGACGGGCGCTCCTCTCCCGATCGGTGACAAGAAGACGGGTGAGGCGGTCCTCTGCAAGCTCAATGAGGCGAAGTTGCTCGAAGATAAGACTCCGGCCGGCGAACACAAGCTGGCGCTCGCCGTGATCCGGGAGTGCTTGGACTGTGGCGCTGCAGATTACGTCCGCTACGAAGGCCCTGAAGACGAGGATGAAGAACCGGAGTTTCGCGGCCGCCCCGTAACCACCACCCGCGCAGCCCGCCTTGCGGTGGGCCGCAATGACCCTTGCCCGTGTGGCAGCGGCAAGAAATACAAGCGATGCTGCCTGGGTAAGTGACCAGCGTGACCGCTGGGTTTGGACTCCGCGCCGATTTGCTTCCCGGTCTTGTATAACGGCCCGGCTGGCCGAAGCGTGCGGCCAAGCCTGGCGCCTCGTCGCGGATGGAGCATGGCGCGGGCGCGGAAGGGCGGATGTGCCTGCTACGGGGTAGTGGCCGATTGCCAACTGATC
>CALCEB010000007.1 GCA_937900045.1 uncultured Acidobacteriota bacterium | reverse complement strand
CCAACAGGAACTTTCTACTTGGCTCGAATAGGATCTCCTCACTTTGCTGTGACACGCGCCGATATCAGGGTTGCGGATTCAACCGTGCCAGACTATGATTTCACTTTTCCTCATCGTCGCTCGAAGCGAGTGGAGCGCGTTCATCCCATATAGAAGGAGCAGATTCATGGATCGATCCCGCCTTCGTTTATCCATACTTTTTCTCGAACTCGTGGTTTTGGGCGTTGCAATCCTGCCTGCCCAGTCAGGACCGGCGATCACCTTGACGGTGGATGCCACTCAAGCGCCGGAGCACATCCTTCATACGCGCATGGTGTTGCCAGTGAAGCCGGGTCCGCTCACCCTTTATTACCCCAAGTGGATTCCCGGAGAGCACGAGGCCTCCGGCCCCATCAGCAACATGGCCGGATTGAAGTTCACGTCCAACGGCCAGGTGATTTCCTGGCGGCGCGATCTCCTCGACGTGTTCACCTTCCATCTGGATATTCCCCAGGGCGTCAACAGCCTGGAAGTGGCATTTGACTATATCGAGCCGGGGGGCGGAGGCTTCAGCTTTGGCGCTTCGGCCACCGACAAGCTGTTGATCGTTAGTTGGAACCAGAACGTGCTGTATCCCGCGGGAGTGCGAGCCGAGCAGATCAACATCAAGTCCGAACTGATCCTGCCTCAAGGATGGAAGTTCGGGACGGCGCTGCCGGTAGAGGGTACTCAAAGTAATGAAATCTCCTTTAAGCCGGTTTCCTTGAACCGGCTGGTGGATTCGCCGGTCGTTGCCGGCCAATATTTCCGAGCCGTGGACGTTACGCCTCCGGGCGAGCCGGTCCACCATGAAATCGACCTGATTGCGGACAGCCAGGATGCGCTGAATATGAGTCCGGAGCTTCAGAAAGACTTCACGAACCTGGTGGCAGAAACCGGAAAGCTCTTCGGCGCGCGGCATTACCGCGATTACCATTTTCTGCTGACTCTGAGCAATCACGTCGCCCATTTCGGCCTTGAGCACCATGAATCGGACGACAGCCGCATTGGCGAAAACGCCTTATTGACGCCCCAAGGACGCCGTGGTCTCGGCAGCCTTTTGCCGCACGAATTCGTTCACTCCTGGAATGGAAAGTTTCGCCGTCCTGCCGACTTGAGCACGCCTTACTATGAGCCGCCTGAGAAGACCGACCTCTTGTGGGTTTATGAAGGCTTGACCGATTATCTGGGCCCTCTTCTGGCTACCCGGAGCGGCATCTGGACGCCCGAACAGTATCGCGAATATCTGGCGACCATTTCTGCAATGTTGGGTCCTGGCCGTCCTGGCCGCACCTGGCGGCCCTTGCAAGACACCGCGGATGCGGAACCGGGGGTCCACGGCTACGGCGGCTGGGTAAATTGGAAGCGCTCGACGGATTATTATCCCGAAGGGGATCTGCTGTGGCTGCAAGTGGCTGCCATCATCCATGACCAGAGCCAAGGTAAGAAGTCGATCGAGGATTTCTGCCATCTCTTCTATGGCGGTCCCAACCTGGGTCCGCAGTTGAAGCCTTATACTTTCGACGATGTCGTCACCGCCCTCAACCAGGTCGTGCCCTACGATTGGGCGGGGTTTTTTCATAAGCGGTTGACCTCCACCTCGCCTCAGGCGCCAACCGGCGGTGTCGAAGCGGCCGGCTGGAAGGTGGTGTACACAGACAAGCCGCCGTCGTTCGCCCGTGGCGGACCGTCCGGCGGCGGGGTGAACGCAGCATACTCCATCGGCCTGCGGGTGGGGAGAGATGGAGCGGTTCAGGACTCGATCGTGGGTGGGCTTGCGTACAAGGCCGGAATCACGGCGGGGATGACCATCAAGGCGGTGAACGGCCGCGCCTTCACTCCGGGCCTGCTGCACGCCGCGCTGAAGGCGACCCAGGCCAGCGAGCAACCCATTAAATTGCTGGTGTTGAACGACGACTATTACAAGACCTGTACGATTGTCTATCGTGGCGGTGAACGCTATCCGCATCTGGTGCGCGAGGAGGGAAAGCCAGACTATCTGGATCAACTCGTGAAGCCGCTTGCCAAGCCTCAAAAATAATAATAGAGCGGGAGCGCATGAGCAGGGGTGTCCCTGTTCATGCGCTCTCCCGTCTTGCTGCATCGTCCTGTAGTGGTGCAGTTTGCTGTAGCGGCGCTCTATGAGCGCCGAAACCCGTTGAGAATTCAAGGTCGGCGGTCGCAGACCGCCGCCACAGCGGTGAAAACGTACCACTACCCATCGTCCCGTCACGTTGTTTTGCCGAGAGGGGTCCAATCATGAAGAGCATCCTTCGTTCATTGGCGTGCGCTTTGGTTCTGTTCTCCGCCGCGCAGCCGGCGGTGGCGCAATCCCCAAGCCACCCCGTGCCGGGAACTATCGCCCAAGACCTTAAGAACTTCGTTGAGACCCCCGCCATCCCGGGATACGAAGGGACACTCGCTGCAAAAATCCGGGCCGTGTTGAGCGCCTATTCGCCACAAACGGATAACCTGGGCGACGTGATCGTCACGTTGGGAAGCGGCGCGCCTCGCCGCTTGCTCGTCGCGCCCCTCGACGAGCCGGGCTACGTGGCGAGCCGCATTACGGAGGATGGCTACCTTCAGCTTCAACGGTTGCCGCAATTCGGCATTTTGCCTCTCTTCAATGAGCTTTATTCGGCGCAGCCCGTCCAAGTGGAGACCGCTTCCGGCCAATGGTTGAATGGAGTGGTTGCCGGGCTCTCCGTGCACCTGATGCCGGGCCTCACTCATCCGCCCGATCCGGGCGATATTGCCAATATGTTTGTTGACTTGGGGGCGCAAACCTCGTCCGAAACCGAAAAGGCGGGCGTGGACGTCCTCAGCCCGGTCGTCATGGATCGAACTCTGTATGAATTGGGTTACGGTAAGTGGACGGCGCCTGCCATCGGCGAGCGCTTCGGTGACGCAGCGCTGGTGGAGGTGCTCCGGCATCTCGATGCTCCAAAGCTCCACGGCACGCTCACCGTGGCGTTTGTGGCTCAGCAATGGGCGGGCGCTCGCGGCCTGGAGCGGGTGTTGGACCTGGTGAAACCGGATGAGTTGATTGACGTAGGGCGGCTGATTCCGGGCGGGAGTCCATTCGGAGCGCCCGCAGGATGGCGCTTTCCGCAGTACCAGCCGGGAAGCGGCGTGCTGGCGGGTGTCCCGGAGGCCGGCGCTTCTCTGGCAGGTCTGGGAACCGATTTGAAGCAACTCGCGGATCGAAAGCAGATCCCGATGGCCGAAGACTATTCGGCGCCGCTCATGCCGCCCAGCTATTTGCCCACGCCGCCTTTGCCTGCGCGCTCCGTTCACCTGGCCATTGCTACCGCATGGCCGTCTACTCCGGCGGAGATGATTGATACCGGCGATCTCGGCAACCTTGTCGTCTTGCTTGAGGATTACCTGGAGGGTTCGTCGCAGGCGCCCGCGTTCCCCGAGGCCACAGCCCTGGCGCCTCCGCCGTTGCCATCTCGTCCGCACACTGCGCCAACACCGGAGCAAATCGTAAAAGACCTGGTGGAGGCTTACGGAGTGAGCGGCCATGAGGCGGCAGTGCGCGAGACCGTTCAGCGCCTGCTGCCTGCCTGGGCCAGGACCTCCACCGATGGTTCTGGGAATCTGATATTGCATTGGGCTTCGGTTCCCGCTGAGGTCAAGACGCCACGCATTTTGGTGGTCGCTCATATGGATGAGATTGGATACGAGGTCAAGGCCATTCTGCCGGGCGGGAAGCTCGCTTTGGAGTCCGAAGGCGGCGGCCTGCCCTATTTTTACGCTGGGCATGCGGCGTTCGTTCACACCTCGCAAGGCATTCGTCCCGGAGTGATCGAGTTGCCCGAAGGATGGAATCACCCGGTTTTCAAATGGCCGCGCGGACGGCAGGCGCTGTATCGAATGGACGTGGGAGCGCGCACCGCGGTCGAAGCCACCGAGCTTGGCATCAAGACCGGCGACGCCATCACCATCCCCAAGAAGTACCGGCCGTTGCTGGGCACGCGCGCCAACGCCCGCAGCTTCGACGACCGCATGGGCGATGCGGCCCTGATTTCCGCTGCCTGGGCTCTCGGTCCAAACCTCAAGAACCGTGATGTTACCTTTGTTTGGTCGACGGGTGAAGAATTGGGACTGGTGGGCGCGGCGGCAGCGGCCAAGCGCCTGGCGGCAGAAGGACACACGCCGGATTTTGTTTTCGCCGTTGACACTTTCGTCAGCGCCGATTCGCCGCTGGAGTCCAAACGGTTTGGCGATGCGAAGGTGGGCAAGGGCTTTGTGGTGCGTGCCATCGATAATTCCAACATCGTTCCCCGAAAGCTTGTCGAAAAAATGGTGAAGCTCGCGCAGGCCAATCATATCCCGGTCGAATACGGCGTGACGGGCGGTGGAAATGATGGGTCGTCCTTCCTTCGCTATGGCTCCGTGGACGTGGCGCTCGGCTGGCCGCTGCGCTATTCGCACTCGCCCGGCGAAGTGGTGGATACCCGCGATCTCGACGCCCTGTCCCGGATTGTCGCGGCGGTCTCCCGGAGTTGGTGAGGCGTTGGTTGCCGGGGAGCCAGACGCCGGCGCTACGGACCCCTGGGCTACCAGTTCGGGTCAAGTGAATTATGCGATTTTTGTAGCAGTGGCGGGAAGAGAGACGGTCTCGAGTGTTTCTAAGTCGAGTTTCTGGGAAGCGTGGTCGATATCAATGCCAACCACATTTCCCGCAGCGTCAAAGTCCAAGACCAGCCCATCCTCAATTTCACGCGAGTCCACGCTCGGCTTGGAGTTCAGGTCGATATAGAGAGAGTCGGTTTCAGGGTAGTAGTGAAGCTTCATGATTCCTTTATGGTAACTTAAAGTTCCGGTCAGGGAAAGCGTTGTGGATGGTTGGTAGTGTCTCAGTTTCTTTGCTGTAGCGGCGCTCTATGAGCGCCGAACTTGGATCCTCAACGGTTTCCGGCGCTCATAGAGCGCCGCTACAGCAAACTGCGTCACTACCGGATGGTTTCTCCGTCCTCTAACGTAACCACCCGCAGCGCGCGGCCGCCCAGCTCAGGCACGGCGCCCCAATGCCGGATGCGGCCGTTGGGTTGAACTTCACGCTTAAGGGGATTCGCAATAATTCGTTCGCACCAATCGAGCCGGACATAAGGACGCTTCCGCAGAACTTGCTCGTTGAAGTAGCGGGTGGTCTTCACAACGCGGGCCATTATCTTCTATTTGGATTCGATTGTTAAGCCAATTGTCCTCAAACAGCCGTAGCCCGCCTGTCCGGAGACTCGTAGACATCACGGAAATAGCGTATCTACGCCACCCTCCGTCAAGGAAGCGCCAACCATGAAGATCGATCAGGCTGTGAAAGAGTATGAGGATTGGCTGGGGCGGCAATTGCGGATTCTTCCCGGGGATTTGAAGCTGAAACATCAGCGCATGGCGGATGACTTGTTCGCCTTTCTGCGAGCTACTTTCTTCCGCTGGATGCAATTGTGGCCCGAGCTTTGTCCGGAGGCGAACAAGACCCCGTTGGTGCTTGCCGTGGGCGACCTCCATGTGGAGAATTTCGGCACGTGGCGAGATATCGAAGGCCGCTTGATCTGGGGAATCAACGACCTGGATGAAGCTTATCCTCTTCCCTACACAGTAGACCTGGTACGGCTCATGGCGAGCGCCCATTTGGCGGCGGATGCGGGCCATTTGAAGGTTGGGCCCGAGGGCGCGTGCAGCTCCATCCTGGATGGGTACGCGGCTGCGCTTGAGGCGGGAGGACATCCGATGGTTCTGGCCGAGGAGCACAAGTTCCTGCGGGAATCAGCGATGGGAGAGTTGCGCGATCCGGTTCACTTCTGGCAGAAAATGGATGCCTTGCCAGCGGTGAAGCACCCCGTTCCGCCCGACGCCCGTC
>CALCEB010000006.1 GCA_937900045.1 uncultured Acidobacteriota bacterium | reverse complement strand
CCGGAAGCCACCGCCGATTTTACGGACCTTTCAAAGCCCAACTGCTCCTGGCTTGCCCGTTGGCGATTGCCCGAGACCCGAAACAGTGCGGAGAGAAGAAATTGCCGGGCCGGGCTTGGCCGAACGCTGCCGAGTTGAGTGGCCATCTGGCGAGCCGAAGCGGGGGACAGGTCAACCGCCGGGAAATCAGACTCCGCTTGAACCAGGAAACTTGGCGCCGATTTCCAAATCTTCCTAATGGGATCAAGCGCCGGCTGAGCTTCGCCCTTCAACAAATGCACTTCTGCAACACCCAGGAGAGCCGACGGTTCGAAGGGATCACGAGAAAGCTCAGCCTCAAACTCCTGTTCCGCTTCCCTTGTCTTCCCCCCCCGGAGCAAAACCTTGCCCAGAGCGGAATGCAGGCCAGGCTGCGTAGGCTCGACCCGTAAAGCTTTCTGGTATGCGAAGGCCGCGTTGTTCCAAAGCTTCCTCTCGCCCAGCACATCGCCGGCAAGGCGTAGCGACCATGCAGAATCTCGAAACCGCAGTGACAACTCCGAGGTCAACTGCTTCGCCATCTGGAGATAATCCCGGCCAAGCGTGAACCACGCGTCCGGCTTATTCGGTTCAGTTGCTGCAAGCCTTCGGAACTGTGCCGCAGCTTTCGTATAGTACCCTTCTGACATCTCAGCGGTTGCAAGAGCTCGCCTTGCTTCCCGATTCGACGGCTCAATAGCGAGGGCGCGATCGAGAGGAGCAATCGCCCTTCCGGCCGATCCCAGCTTCATATAGCTCAGGCCCAGAAAGAGATTGGCTGGCAGGAGGTTAGGACGCTGCTTTGCCGCCTGGCTAAGTTCCTCAACCGCCAGGGCATAGTTCCCTTGGGCGTGGTACGCCAAGCCTAAGTTGACTCGCGCTTCCACAAGATTAGGTTGGAGTTTCAGTACTGTCTTGAATTGTTCGATTGCGGCATCAAAGCGGCCCGACTGCATATCCGCCTGGGCGTCGTGAAAACGCTGGACCACTTCCCGTTGGTCAGCAGAGGTCCGCTGACCCAACAACCGGACTCCGGGAACAATATACAGAGCCAAAGCCCACAAAAAGAGGACCAACCGTAACCGTTTGCGCAATTTCATATCCGAAGCATCGCAAACACTCAATCAATGTTTGCCTCTATTCTCGGATACGAAACCCCCGTAAAACAAGCGCAAAAAAATCGAGGTAGTGTCTCAGTTTGCTTGCTGTAGCGGCGCTCTATGAGCGCCGGAAGGTGTTGATAAATAAAATTCGGCGCTCATAGAGCGCCGCTACAGCAAGCAAACTGAGACACCACCAAAATCGAAGGCCGCGAATGAGAACTGCGATCGAACCCCGAATCCCAATTCGGGTTAAGGCTTTGAGTTATGAGGGCGAGCTTGGGAATGATTCATAAACTTCCTTTGGAGGACTGCAAAAACACGATTTTAACCGGGCCGAACAATGGAATTTCGACCATGATTTCCCGCTCTCAAACCGCGCGCTTCATACCGCGCCCCCCGGTCTTCGAATAAAACTTCGCGAATGATCTGAGTTAGAACTCGAGACGCAAGGCGAACTGAATATTGCGGGCGGCTGCCCCGTCCAGGTTCTGCAAGGCATTAAACGTTCCGAATCCGCTGGCATTCGCGGACATGTTGGGAAGGCCGAGGTTCACGTGGTTGAGAAAATTCTGAAAATTCGCTTGAAACTGGAGCCGGCTTCGCTCGTTGAGGGTGAAATATTTGGAAAGCGAAAAGTTCCAGTTTACCGTGCCTGGTCCGGTCAGAATGCCCACGCCGGAATTCCCAAACCGGCCAATCGGGCCGGGCCAACCATAGAAGAAGCAGCTCCCATCCAGCAATTGACCGTCAGCCGGGGAAAGCCCACTGCACGCGCTAGCCGGTAAGCGGTCTGGACGCTGCGAGCCCGGCCGGCTCGGAGCGTTGGTGCCAGAGGGATCGAGCCCACCGGGATAGTAAGGCGTCAGGAACGGGCCGGTCTGAAGAAGCAGGATGTTGGCGGTGGACCAGCCACCCACGAACGCGTCTGCAAAGCGGTTCATGGATGTACCGAACTTCTGTCCACGGCCGAAGGGCAGATTCCAAACGGCCGTCGTCAGCCAGCGGTCCTGTCGCGTGGCCATCACGTTGCCGTAATCGAGTGGAAGATTGAAGCGGTCCGTGATGCGTGGCCCGGCAAGGCCCGCGAAGCCGCCATTGGGATTGTCGCCTTCGGCGTCGGAAAGGTTTTTGTCCCATTCCCAGCTTGACTGAAAGGTGAGGCCGGCGCTGAAGCGGCGGGTCACGACAGTTTCCAAGCCGTTGAAGATGGCGGAGCCGCCGTTGTCGCGCGACTTGATGACGCCCCAATTCGGGAAGGGCTTCTCCACTGGATTATAAGTGGTTGACTGGGGATGAATCTGGTTCAGGTCAGGGCTGATGACCAGTCCAACGGAACGAATGCCGGTATAGGTAACGCGCAACCCGGTATCGTGCCCCAAGTCGCGTTCAAGGGTAAAGGACCATTGCTCGGCGTAAGGATCCGCCAAGTCAATTTGATTGGCGGTGCCGAAGGAGGCGTTGCCTGCAAGCGTGGGCAGAATGCCCGTTCCCGATCCGCGCGTGTCGGGAAACTGGATGGCGGGAACGCCGTTGGTGAACGAATTATTGAATTGGCGGTAGTCCGTGCTGGTGGTGCCGGTGAGCGAGTATTCGATGCCGCCCAGCACCGCCTCATTGTATATACCGGCGCCGGCGCGAACGACGGTCTTGCTGGAAAGCCGGTAGGCAAAGCTCAACCGCGGCAGGAACATGTTCTTGTCCGCGAAGCGCAGCGAGGAAGGGATGCCTGCCTGCGCCGCGGTCTGGATGGGCGTGCAAGGGAAAAGCCCGTAGGAGGTGGGAACGGGGGTGGCCAGGCCGCAGGCGTTCACGGATTCGGCGAAGGTGGGATCGACATTGTTTTTTAAAGCGTATTGGTTGGGAACGATCACGGCGCCGTTGGCGCGGTTGAAGTTGCCGATGTTGAAGTACTTGTCGATAAAGGGGGCGTCGTACTCGTAGCGAAGGCCGTAATTCACAGTCAGCTTGGGACTGATGCGAAAACTGTCTTGGCCATAGAATCCGTAGAAACTGGCGGAGCCGTCCAGGTTCTGGCCGACGTCAGAAATAGCCGTGTAATCGGGCAGCCCCAGCAAGAAGTCCGCGAAGTCGTAGCCGGTGAACTGGCCGCTGAAGAAATAGTTGCCATAATTGTCAGCGGTGGTGAAGCCCAGGACTTCCTGTTTGCGATATTCACGGTAGTCCAAACCCAACTTGACGGTGTGGCGGCCATGAAGATAAGTCACGTTGTCGTCAATTTGATAGATGTGGTCATTGTAATAGGAACCGCGGCCGCAAGGGACGGCCGTGACGCCGGAAGCTCCGTCAAACTCAAAGTAGGGGCACGCCGAGGGCGGCTGCGGAAAGGTCGTCCCAAGTTGCTGCAATCCCAACTCACTGACCACCTGCGCGCCGTTTGGAAAGCGAGCGAAGGTGCTGGTCGAGTCGATTTGGTTGTAACCGAAACGGAATTCATTCAGCAGATTGCTTTTGAGGGCATAGGTGTAATTCAATCCAAGCGCCGGGGGTGAATAGAAGTTGTCCGTCGGCCCCACCGCCAGGCCATTGGCGCTTTCATTGATGATGTGCTTCCAACTAAAACGCCCCCACAGTGACTGCTGGTCCGTCAACTTCTGGTCAATGCGCAAGTCCCACATGTTCGTGGTGCTGGGAGAGGCGAAGTTTTGGCGGAAATTATTGGTGGTGTTTACCGGATTCGAGTTCGGGAAGTTCTCTGCCGGATAGAAGGTGCTGAGAACTTTTTCCGAGACGGCATTGAACTGTGAACTCGGGATCTGGTTGTTAGGGTAAGGCTGGCCTGAAAACGGATTGGTCAATTGATCCGCCGCGACCGTACAGACTCCGTTAGCGCCGAAGCTCGGACACAAGCCGGAAAAGTTTCCCGCCAACATTGACGGGGTTGGCACATTTTGGGTCTCAGGCGTGGTGGAGGGCAGCCGGTTGCCCTCGTAATCGAAGAAGAAAAACGTTCGATCCTTGCCGTTGTAATGCGGAAGGACCACCGGGCCGCCAATGGATCCGCCAAAATCGTTGGCGATGAGCTGGGGTTTGCTGGAAGCAAAGTCCGGAATGGCATTCAGGGCGTCATTCTGGAAATATTCAAAGAGCGAGCCGTGGAGCTGGTTCGTCCCGCCCCGGGTTGTGAACTCAACGTTACCCATCTGCCCGTATTCGGCAGGCGCAACCTCCGACGTCACGGTGACTTCTGAGACTCCTTCTGTCGAAGGCATCTGCTCCGATTGAAAGCTGTCGTTGGGGGCATGAATGGAGAAACCGTCCACCGAGATTTCATTCTGCGCGGGGTGGCTGCCGGAAATCGAGATGCCTCCCAGTCCGCTCGGATCCTCCTGGATGCCGGGCACGGTGTTAATGATGTTGAGCGGACTGGTGTCCGTGGCCCGGTAGTTAACGGGAAGTTGCTCGATGGTGGAGTTACCCATGGTGTCGCTGACGGTTCCAGTCTCCGTGGTGATGACGGGCGGAACTCCCTTCACTTCGACCACGGTTTGCGCCCCACCCACCTTTAGAACGGCGTCCACCCGGACCGAAGCGCGGGCGTCCAGTGGAATGCCGGTTTGAACGTATTCCTGGAAGCCTGGCTTCTGAATGGAGACGCGATAGTTACCGCGAAGCAGGTTGGGAATTTCCCAATCACCCACAGAATCGGTCACCGTGCTGTTGGAAATGCCGGTGGCGATCTCCGTCACCGTTACCTTGGCGCCCGGAATGACGGCGCCGGAATTGTCTTTGACCGTCCCAAGCAGGGTTCCGAAAGTTGACTGTGCCGTCGCAGTACGCGGCAGGCCGAAGGCGATTAACGCCGCAAGCGCCAGGACAGAAGGCAGAGAAAGCTTTGCTCGCATATGTCCTCCAGGACTTAATTCCAAAAGGTTGTTTCCGAAGAATATCGGAAACAGGTTTAACACTTGCAGGCAAATGCCGTCTTGTGCGGACTTAACGGTCTTGACGAAAATTAGCATTGGGTCTTAACAAACGGTACTGCATTGGGGTGACGCCCGCTACGGCCTTGAACGTCTTGGTGAATTGGCTCTGGTCTGAAAATCCGGTGGCCAAGGCAACTTCAACCAGGGAATGACTGCTCTTGGAAAGCAATCGGCAGGCATGCTCAATCCGCAGATGGCGGATTTGTTGCCCGATGGTGCGCCCCATGCGCCGGTGAAACTCGCGGGCCAGGTGAACCGGGTGGACCCCCACGCCCTCGGCAAGATCGCGCAGGGTCAGGCGCTCGGTATAGCGGTCATGAATCAAGTCGCTCACTTGCCGGAGCCAGGGAGGAGACGCGCTCTTCGAGAGCATCGGAACAGGACGTAGCATTTCAGCCATCAAAGCGATCGTCAGACCCTCGATGGCAAGGAGCGAGGCGGCATCCATTTGCCGGAACTCGCCATAAATCATTTCTGCCAAAACAGCCACGCGCCCGCCCTGCGTTTCGACGGGCCTCTCCAACACGCAGTTTGAATCCTGAAACTGGCCGAGCCTTCCCGGACCCAACTCAAGGGTCAGTTGATGTGAGCCCTGGGAATGGAAGTGGTCGGAGTGAACTTCCCCCGGCGGGTTGAAGAATACGGTGCGCGGCCCGCAAGCCCTCACACGCTTGCCGCAGTTCAGCGTGCCCCCGCCACTCAAAATCACGGCCAGATACGCATACTCATGAGAATGCGGCGCGGTTGTGAAATGCGCGGGGTAAAAAAACTCCGTCAGGCGAAAGGAAAGCGTTTCCGCGGAGCGGGTAGCTTTGCCGTGAAATGAACCCGGATGAAGCTTGAGATCCATCGACATTCCAAAACCGCCGCAACCGGCATCCTTTCACTTGCGGCGGTAGATTCCGGCCGGGCCGTCCATGCGCCCGGAGGGGCAGCACATCTGAATTGGTCTTCGTCCGTCGGGGCCTAGCATGAACTTAGCCAAGCGGCGAATTAAGAGCTTAAACAGCGTCGGCGGCCAGCGAACCTTCTGGATAATATAAGGCTTAGCTGGACACCACGCCAGGACCCTGGGAAAAGCCCACGACGAGGAAAACTGCTCGTCGTGGCGATGTGGATTCCAGCCTCCACGGGAATGACGGTTCCCCAAGACTGCATGGCAAAACGTAGAGCATGGGCGATTCATCGGCGACCTGATTTCGTACGTGAACTTGCGGAAATTATGTATTATTTCGTGCAATATGTTGTAGTCTCCGGTCAAGCCGATTCTTGCCTCTGCCTTTCACTCTAGACACGGAATACTCAATCATACACACGGTCGTAAGCCGGCGACGCCCGGTTCTGTAGCGCCGGTCTGCGACCGGCGGATTTCGCAGCTCATAGAGCGGCGCTACAGTAAATGGCCACCACCGGCTTATGTCCTCATGTCTATTGTTATATGGCGCCAAGCTACCATGTCGTTAAATGTCGATGAAATCTTTGTGACCAGAGCCGCCAACTGGCGATGATGCTACCGCCCCATTGAACGATTGTCAATTTAACAAACGGCGAC
>CALCEB010000005.1 GCA_937900045.1 uncultured Acidobacteriota bacterium | reverse complement strand
AATCCGCGACCGAGACGCCGTCCCGCCTCTGAGAATGCGCCGGATTCAGGTATAACCGGGGGAACGTGGTGACGAGGTGCAAGTTCACGGAGAGTGGAGACAGTGCAATCTGTCTGGTGGGGGCCTTGGAGACGACGAACGGCACGCGGCGGGATTTTCCGTATGAATGCCAGGCGACGAACAATCTGATCCATGACTGCGGGGTGTTTGGGAAGCAGATTGCGGGGGTGTACATATCGCGGGCGAAGCGTATCACGGCGGGGCACAATTTGATTTATAACCTGCCGCGGGCGGGCATCTGCATTGGCGATGGGACCTGGGGCGGCCACATCATCGAATTCAACCACATTCACCACACCGTCCGTGAAACTCAGGACCATGGCCCCTTCAATTCATGGGGACGAACTGCGGAGTGGTGCCTGGTTCATTCACACGATAGCAAGCTCACTTCTCCGCATGGAGCGGGCAACGTCAGAGCTTTCACTCAGGAGACCAATATCGTCAGAAATAATCTCCTTAACGGGGTTGTGGACTATCGGCCCGGTGAATTCCTGCACGCGCTCGATCTGGACGATGGCTCCTCCAATTACCATCTCTATAACAATGTTTGCGTGGGCATGGCCATCAGCATCCGGGATGGCGCTTACCGTACCGTTGAAAACAACATTATCATCAGTCCGCGAGTGCCGGTCGGTTTCCATGTGGGTTATGACAAGAATCATGATGTGTTCCGGCACAACATTATCTATACGACGGGTGACATTTATTTTCTGAACTGGCCTCCTCCGACCGAACCTTGGCTCCAGGAAATTGACCACAACCTCTTTTTCAATCCTGAAACACCGTGGCTCTGTACCCCAGTAATTACTGTTGGCTCACGGGAGGACGTCGAAAAGAAATTTACTTTAGACGAATGGCAAGCGCGGGGATATGACACGCACTCATTGGTCGCTGATCCGCTCTTCGTCAATCCCGGGACGAACGACTACCGGGTGAAAGACGGTTCGCCAGCTCTGACTTTGGGCTTCAAGAATTTTGAGATGGACGCCTTTGGTTTGACCAGCGGTTTTCCATCTCATCTTCGCGATTGAGCCTGGGTCTTTGCATCCCATCGAGCGACGCTGATATTCCCCGCCCGGGGCCGCGATGGGAGCGCGACGGTTGTTTGCAAACAGGCCTCGGCCTGACGGGAAGCCCGCTCTCCGTGATTACTGAGCAACAGCAGATTTGGCTTTCTGCAGAGCCGTGAATTTCTCGAAGAGCTCTTTCTGCGCCCTGGCTTCACGGGGTCTCCCCATCCGTTCATAATCCTGCATCAGGACTTGATAATTGGAAGGGACTTCCGGATTTGCTTTCACCGCGTTTTGCAGCGCGATTTCAGCTTGTCGAAAATGTTGTTCGGCCAGTTCGGCAACCCCGAGGAAGTGCCATGCCTCGCCCGCTTCGGCGGTATGGTTCTGCAGTGCAGTATGAAGGTAGCCTCTAGCCAGATCCAGCTTGCCCTTTCCCAGCCAATATTCACCAAGCCGAAGGTTAGCAGTGCCATCCACCGGGTTCAGGCGAAGTTCAGCATCAAACTCGCGGGAGGCTCTGTCGAAATTGTGCATTTGCCAGTAAATCTCACCTCGGGCGACGTGCGCTCCTTCGAGATCTGGCTTGATCTCAAGCGCCCTCTTGTATTCAAGGAGTGCGGCATTGACATGGCCCTGTGCCTGAAGCGATTCTGCCATCAATTCGTGGGTACGGTAAGAATCCGGGTGAAGCTTAATAATTTGCTGTTCGTAGTCCTCAGCCACCTTCTGATAAGCCTGCGTCAGCGTGGATTGCGATTCAAGTCCCGGGCGCGGACTTTGGGAGGCCCGGCGCAGGTACGGAATGGCAGGCTCAGGCTCACCTTCCGCAAGCAGCGTGGCGCCATACCAAAAGTTCGCCTCCGGCAGATTTGGATCGAGCTCTATAGCATGCCGCAGAGACTTCGTAGCCTTTTCAAACCGTCCAATGCGGTAATAACTGATTCCAAGGAACAGGTGCGAACCCCAAAGCAAAGGATTGATTCTGACTGCTTTCTGGAGGGGCGAAATCGCTTGGTCAAAATGGTTAGAAAGGTAATAATCCAGGCCTTGACGTTGTAATATTTCGGCCTCATTGGGGTGCAGCCTCAAAAACTCTTGGTACATTCCCGCCGCAGCCATGAATTCATGCTTTTCTTCCGCTTGCTTGGCCTGACCAAGCACACTTTCATTCTGCATTGAAGTGGCCGGAGCTTGCTGGCCGAACAGTCTGGAGGAAAACAGGCTACCGAGCATGAAAACAAGCATCCCGAGCCGCCAGATCAGCGGAGGACCGGGACGTTTCCGGAACCATTGGGGATTTTGCACCAGCATACCAGGAGAGTGAGCCTGTACAATTCTTTCGTTCATGCATAGCATATCATCGCTGGCCCTTGACCGGAACACGCTAGGGGTTTCAGCGCCGCCGTCATTGGAGAATACATCATCCAAGGACACGCCGGGCAACTTCTGCACTCCCAAGGCGCGTCAAGGGGGTTCGGATTCCGGTCTTGGTACAATGATCAGGCTTTTTCTCAAGGTAAGGTCGGCTCATCCTGTCTATTGGTCGAAGGGCCAGCGAAAAGTAGGAAGCTACGATGACAGGAAAGACTATCGAACGTGGGGTAGCCGCAATGGTACGATGAGAAAAACATGTTCCACTTTGAGATTAATGGGCGCCGGACGTTGCGCTTGGGAGCGATCCTGAAGCTTTTTGTTGTCAGTGCGGGCCTGAATGCCCTTTTTGGGGGTTTC
The DNA here is from genome assembly GCA_937900045.1 of uncultured Acidobacteriota bacterium. Taxonomy (GTDB): domain Bacteria; phylum Acidobacteriota; class Terriglobia; order UBA7540; family UBA7540; genus CALCEB01. The sequence continues at coordinate 52,553 of CALCEB010000005.1, read as the reverse complement.
TTCCGGCCCTGCATTCTGCTCGCTCAGCAGCCGCTCTTCAAGGCAGCGGACTATCAAGCTCTGGCAGAACAAGCCGTGGTCAAGCACGATTTTGACGAGGCGATATCGGAGTATCAGAAGGCTCTCCGTATTAACCCCAACTCGGCCGAACTCTACCACGGCTTGGCCATTGCTCTAATTGGCAAAGGCCGTCTGGACGAGGCAATTGGCGAATTCAGAACGGCTCTCCGGCTGGATCCACAAAATAGCCGGGTGGAGCTAGACCTTGGAATGGCCTTGCTGCGAAGTGGAAATCGCAAGGAAGCCATTGGCACTCTCCGTTCGGCGGCTCGGATGATGCCCTCGTCACCCGAAGCGCATTACCAACTCGGGCTGGCTCTTTCCACCGTCGGCAAGACGACTGAAGCAACCGGTGAATTTCACAAAGCTCTAGAACTCAAGCCTGACAGTCCAAAGGTTTTGAACGATCTTGGCGTAACGCTGATCTCGATGGGCAAGCCGGACCAAGCTCAAGAGAATTTCCGGCAGGCGCTAAAGCTCAATCCGAATTACGCCTCGGCCCACTACAATCTTGGACTCGTCGAACTCAACCAAGGCAAGAACCCCGAATCAATTGTTGAATTCCGCCAAGCATTGCGCCTGAATCCCGGGTACCTTCAGGCACGTTTGAACCTCGGCCGGGCTCTTCTTAATGATGGCAACGTGGATGCTGCAACGGAAGAATTGAAGCAGGTCCTGGACTCGGCGCCATCGAACGCAGAAGCTCACTATGTCTTAGGCCTAGCATATCTCAAGAGGTTGGCGCAGGGCCAGGCTATTGCGGAATTCAGGCAAGCTCTCGCACTCCAGCCCGGTTTTGAAAATGCCTTCAACAGCATGGGTGTGGCGCTGGCGGAACAAGGTCACGTCCAGGAAGCAATCCGCCAGTTTCAAGCCGCCCTCCATCTTGATCCCAATGACGCGGAGCCGCACTATAATTGGGGTCTGGTGGCGATGGTTCAGTCCAAAACCGCCGATGCTGTCCAGCAGTTGGAAGCAGCCATTAAACTGGCGCCGGGCAATGCGAAGTTCCATTACCAACTGGGTATCGCCTTTTCCTCTGAAAACGACCTGAACGATGCCATCCAGCAGATCCAGGCTGCCTTAAAATTGAACTCGGACGAAGCATCCGAGCATTATACGCTGGCCCGTTTGCTTTACCGGGCGGGTGACCATGCCGCGGCCGCCGCCGAGTTCACGCGCTACGGTAAACTCCGGGAAGCGCAGGAAACCAAACATCTGGAGAATGTTCGGGCTGCGCTCGAGATCGGCAAAGGGCTGAAGGCGATGGATGCTGGCGATTTAAAAGGAGCGGTCCAGGCTTTCGAGCACGCAGTTCAGGCTGCTCCGCAGTCAGCCGAAACACACAATCACTTGGGTGTTGCCTTGGCCAAGCTGGGAGAAACGGATGCTGCCATGGCCGAATTCCAAAAAGCGATCCGCCTTCAACCCCAGGCGGCGGCCGCATACAACAACGTTGCGGACCTAATGGCCAAGCAGGGAAACCTCAACGCCGCCATCGGCCAGCTCAGGAAGGCTATTACCCTGAGAGCCGATTTGGCTCAGGCGCACTATAACCTTGGTCTTTTGCTGTTGCAAAAGGGAGAAACCCTGCAGAGCCAGGAAGAGTTCAAAAAGGCTGCGGCTCTGGGCTACAACCCTCCACCGCAAACGAAAAAACCATAGCGTGCCGATTACCGGGAATCCTCGCCTTCCCGCAATCGAGGTCCGTTGTGACTCTCTCAACCTTCCCGGATCAGGTCCTTTTCCGGAAGGGCTTGTAATGGGACGGGATTTGGCCCACTCCCTCCCGGATCACCAAAGTTTGATTGGCCCTCAGCTTGGCAAGCTCATCCACCTGGCCGCTCGGCCAGTGGACCTCCACGAAATCGACCTCCTCATGAGACCCCAGGCCAAAATGCAGGCGCATGTCGTTCGATCCTAGAAACGCACACCCGGTTCGGACCCGGTCGACCTGAACCAAATCTCCCGCCCCAACCTTCACCAGCGCCCCCACGCCGTCTCGATTGCTCTTGGTTCCCTCGGTCTTCACCTGGAGCCAATGGCCCGCCTTGCTGCCACCATCATTGTGAAGCAGAACGGGATGGTCGTCGATACAGATGATGGCAGCGTCCAGGCCGCCGTCGTTATCATAGTCACAGCAGGCGCCGCCCCGCCCGGCAAGAAACATCTTCCCCAGACCTAGTTCTGCTCCCACCTCGCGGAAACGGAGGTTGTGCAGGTTCTCAAATACCTGGGGGCGCTGGCGGTAAGGGGCGTGCATGCCGCCCTTCAATGCTTCAATGTAAATATGCCCTTCGACGCAAAAAACGTCTTTCCATCCGTCGTTATTGAAGTCCATGAAAAATACGGACCAGCCGAGGAATGGAATCGTCGGCACCGCAATCCCGGAAGGGTAGGAAATGTCATCGAACACGCCACGTCCTGCATTGTGAAACAGCGTGAAATTGTCGTCCGCATAGGTCGTAATGAACAAATCCATCCAACCGTCATTGTCGATGTCGCCGATGGCAAGCCCCATGTTGGATTGGACGTGCCCATCACCGTTATAGGCGATGCCGGCGAGAACACCTATATCTTCAAATGTGCCGTCGCCCTTGTTCCGATACAAATAATTCGGAACTGAATCATTCATCACCAGGATATCCGGGCGGCCATCCCCATCCACGTCTTCGAATCCCACGCTGAAACCATAGCGGAGCTGGGTATCCGTAATTCCTGCCTTGGCCGTGACGTCGGTAAAGGTGCCGTCGCCGTTATTGTGGTAAAGCGTGTCGGGAGCGCCTTTAAGGCCCAGCGGTCCGCAGGCTGTCACCGGGACGCCGTTGAACGAGCAATGAAGCTCAGGTGGATGGCGCAAGTCGAGATCGATGTATCCGGAAACGTAGAGATCTAGAAACCCATCATTGTCATAATCTCCAAATGCCGCTCCGCCGCTCCAGATGTTGTTTCCTGCCACACCCGCTTTGGCCGTCACGTCCGTGAAGGTTCCGTTGCCGTTGTTGTGATAAAGAATGTTCTTTCCAAAAGTGTAGACAAAAAGATCGACGAATCCATCATTGTTATAGTCGGCGGCGACTGCGCCACAGCCCCACCACTTTCCTCCAACTCCGGCCTGAACCGTCACGTCCGTAAAAGTTCCGTCACCATTGTTCCGGAACAGATAGTTCCTGGCCCGGGGCCGCGATGGTGACGGGTCAAGCATGTCTTCAATCGTCGAGCCATTCACGATGTAAAGGTCAACATAACCGTCGTTATTATAGTCAAACCAGACGCAACCAGTCCCGTTTACCTCCAGGATGGACTGCTTATTCTTGCCACCGCAAATGATCAGCGGTGTGATCCCGGCTTCTGTTGCCACATTCCGGAAAGTCACCTGGGGTGGCGCTTCGGCAGCGGCTCCAACAGAAAGACTGGTGCTTTTCGCCCAAGCTTCGAGCGGCTTGAGCAACCCGCCTCGTCTCAGCGCACCGGCAGCGGCCATCCATCGAAGAAATTCTCTTCGCCGAAATCCCAAGTTCATTCTCCTGGTCTTGTTGAGGGTTGAGAGGTTGTTGAAAAACACTCTAAACTTGTCATCCTGAAAGCCGCGAAGGATCTGCTCCTACACGAAATCGATAACTTGCGAGATTCTTCGCCGCCTCCGGCTTCACAGAATGACAGCTCCATCGGGTTTCTCAGCAACTTCCTAAGCCAATCAGTTCGATTCCGGCCCGGCGGAAGAATGGTATTGGCGCGGAGCCTGTGCATTCCGCTCAGCGACTTCACGGGAATGGAGCTTTTGGAAAGCGGCTTCTGCTTGAGCGGCATCCTGACGTTTGCCCAACCGCACGTAAACTTGCATAAGATTGAAGTAAAGGCCCGCATCGTTCGGGAGGACGGCAATGGCCTGGTTCAATTCGGCCAGCGCCTCCGGGTAGCGATGGAGCCGGATTAGGTTTTCCGAAATGCCTTTCAATGCCAGATCGTCGCTTGGGACAAGACGCCGGGCTTTCTGAAAGCTATCAAGCGCCGCCTCATATTGTCCACTTCTGGACTGGATATCCCCCAGCAAGTCGTAAGCATAGACCAGGGCTGGATCCATCTGAATGGCTTTCTCTGCATAAGGGCGCGCCTTTTGATAATGCCCGATATTAGCAAGCTGCTGGCCTTCCTCGTAGACAATGCGTGCATTGTCCGGAAAGCGCTGGCTGGCATCTTGGGCCGTTTTCAAAGCGCCTGGAAAGTCATGCTCCTCCTGGTAGGCTTCGATCAACAGATAGCGCAGCGCGGGGTCCTCTGGATCTTGACGAACAGCCTTCGTCAGGCAAGAAATTGCATCAGCCACGTAATGACCCACCAGATATTGTTCTCCAAGCAGGGCAAGAATACGCGCATCACTGGGCGCTGCCTGGCTCCCGGCACGGAGCTGCTCAATCGCTTCGGAGTTGCGGTTCTCGTTCACATAGAGCAATCCGAGCAAGCTATTCACTTCTGCAGATTTCGGTTGCAACGCCAAAGCTTGCTTCAGTTGCTTTTCGGCCTCCGGGGCGCGTCCCAACCTGAACAGCGTCAGTCCAAGGTCGTAATTGGACTCGAAGGAATCCGGCGCCAGCTTTACGGAACGCTCCAACGGTTCCAGCGCCATCGAATAAAGGCCGCCCCTGCCTAACAAAACACCAATCGCATCGTAAATTTCCGGATCGGTCGAAGCCTGGTTCAAAAATGCGGAACGAATTTGCTCGATCCGTTCCGTTTGATGATTGCGGACAGCCTCACTAAGGTCCAGGAGTTGCCGGATTGACGTCTGGTTTCCGTTTTTCAGCCGGGCCGCAGCAGCGAATTCCTCGCGGGCCTGGGCAAGGTGATGCTCCCTCTGATCAATCCGCCCTAATTGATAATAAAGTGACCCCTCCCAGGGAGTCTGCCTGAGCGCCGCTTCAATCCGGACGCGCGCCTTCTCAAGTTTTCCTTCATCCAGGTAGGCTTGACCCAAGCGTTGATTGGTATCGTAAATGGCAGGTCCAAGTTGAAGAACCTTATCGTAATAGCTGATGGAGCGGTCGATTTGCCCCAGCGATGCCGCAATCCGCGCCAGAAAATAGCAGGTGTAAGGGTCTTTCGGGTCCAGCGCATGCGCTTTCTCAAACTCGGCCTGGGCTTGTTTCCAATGGTCGAGTTTCCACAGCGCGTAACCAAGGTAGTGATGAAGATTCGCCTGATCAGGTGCAAGTTTGACAGCAGAACGTAGCAGAGACGCTGCCTCTGAATAGTGTTTTTCCTTGATCAGGATATTCGCTTTTTCGAAGAGTGCCTGGGTAGCATTCGGGTTTCCTGTCTCCTTGTTGACCGGCTGTTGAGTCAATGGCGGACGATCTAAAGTTTGCGCTTTTGAGAAACTTTGATTTCCGGCAGAAAACACAAAAAGGGCTAGCCCAGCAGCCCTCCAAAATTGCTTCCACGTGCACGCCATTGTGAAAATCAGTCTAGACTACAGTTTATTGCCTGACAACTTTAAAAGCATCCTGCTAGCTTCGCAGGATGCTTTAGCCTGGCTGTTTGGAGGTTATAATCCAACTCATGTTCCGCAATATGGCGAACCGAACTACAGGAGAATCCATGAGAGAAAACCGCACTTCACGGCGGGCGTTTTTGAGACGTGCAGGGAGATCTACCACATTTTCCGCTGTCTATTCAATGTTGGCTTATTTCAACCCAGGATCGGGTCGAGCGGCGGGGCAACGCAAGAGGTTGCGGCTGGGTGGACCGGTTTTTGTGAATTCGGAAGATCCGGCGGCCCTGGCGGATGCCCACCGGCAGTTGGGTTACAGGGCTGCATACGCCCCGAACGTGAAACTCACGGATCGGGCCCGTATCCAATCGATCATCAAAGAATTTGCGGCTCGGGATGTGGTGATTTCAGAGGTGGGCGCTTGGGTTAATATGATGGACCCAGATGTCCTGAAGCGCCGCAAGAACATGGCCTACGTCCAGGAAAGGTTAGCGCTTGCAGAGGAACTCGGCGCGCGCTGTTGTGTTGACATTGCCGGCTCATATGACCCTAAGGTCTGGTACGGGCCAAATCCCAAGAATATGAGCGCTGAGTTTGTTGACGCGACCGTGGAGAATTGCCGCACGCTGATTGATGCCGTGAAGCCAACCCGCACCAAGTTTTCCATCGAGATGATGCCCTTTAACTTTCCCTCCGGGCCCGACGATTACGTGAAACTGGTCAAGGCTGTCGACCGCAAGGTCTTCGCAGTTCATTTGGATGTCTGTAACGTGATGAATAGTCCGGGCCGAATGTACAACAATGGCGCTGTCATCCGCGAATGCTTCAGCAAGTTGGGCCGCTGGATTGTCTCCTGCCACGCCAAGGACCTCAAGTGGGAAGAATATGTGCAGGTGTGCTTGCGTGAGGTTATTCCTGGACAGGGAGAGATCGATTACAGAGCCTATCTTGAATGCCTCTCGCAGCTCACTCAGGATGCGCCGCTGATGCTCGAACACTTGAAGACGCCCGGGGAATACACGGAGGGGCGGCAATATATTGAGACCGTGGCGCAGTCTCTGGGGTTATCATTCGGCGCCGAGGGGGTCTAACCCCAATTCTCGATAGGCGTTAAATATGCGTTTGCGACCCTCTGAGCCGCGCTAGCGGCGATAGCATGTGGCCCACGGCGATTAGCCGTGGGGTAGAGTTGCGAAAATCTTTTCTTTAGCCCCGTTAGGGGCGACATTATTCCCGCACATGATGCCGCCCCTGACGGGGCTTGGAAGTCCGCGCTCTCCTCTTTCCCCACGGCTTGCGCCGTGGGCCATATGATGACGCCCGCCAAGGCGGGCTTTGCCGTAGTTCCAGGCTCTTGTTTTAACGCCTATGCCCCAATTCTCCCCATTCAGCGTAATTTAGTGAAAGCCTATGCAATTAGCAAACCTCAAACGGCGTTGTCATTCCCGCGTAGGCGGGAATCCATGCAATGCAGCAGTTGCAGCCGAACGGGTGGCCGCAGCCACCGTTATTTTCAGAGTAGGCAACGGCGCTCGATATTTGGCCACCGTGGCCGGCGTGGCGATAACCTTGGCCGTGAGTTTTGCCATCGCCAAGCCCTCTTCAACCGCTCAGGGCTCCGTTCTTGCTCGCGCGCAGTCCGAGGAAGCGCATGGCCAGTGGCAGCAAGCCGCTCAGGACTTCAGGGCGGTTCTGTCAGCTTCCCCTCATTCTAACGCCGCCCGCCGTGGTCTGGCCCGCACTCTTGCCATCATGGGCCAGTGCAACGAAGCCGCCAATTCGTTCAGCAAAATATCACCCCAGCCTGGGGGCGAGGCTGACCTTTTCCTGGGAGTGTGCCATTTTCGAACCCGCCAATTTACTCAAGCAATCACAGAACTCCGGCAGGCGGTGCGGCTCACTCCGGAAAGCAAGCAAGCTCGGATCGATCTGGCCCGGTCTTATGCTGCCGCCGGGCAAGACGAAAAGGCCATTGGAGTTCTTAAAGAGTGGTTGAAAGGGCACAGCCAGGATGTGGACGCAATGTACTGGATCGGCCAATTTTATGAGAAACTCGCGGACCAAACTTTTCAGCAGATGGAGGCGAGCCATCCCAACAGCTATCTGGTGTACGAAACCCAAGGCGCTCAATATCGCGCCCGCCAGCAATATCCGCAGGCTCTGGCAGCGTTCAAGAAGGCATTGGCGCTTGCCCCGCCCGGCACTCCCGGCCTTCACTTTTACATCGGCGACGTTTACTGGCGAACATTGCATTTTGAAGATGCCGAGCGGGAATTGAAGGAAGAACTTGGCTTGAACCCGGACCATTCGAAAGCCAACTTCGAGCTCGGAGACCTTTACGCCAAAGAGGGAAATTCCCAGGCGGCCATCCCTTATCTTCAAAAAGCCTTGTTTCTCGATCCCCACCTTGTCGAAGCCCATCGTTCACTGGGCAGAGCTTACATGCAGGAAAAACAATATCCGCAAGCCCTCAATGAATTCCTGCAGGTTGAAAAAGCGGAACCCAATAACCACACCATCCATGCGCTGCTGGCCAGCGCCTACCGCAAGCTGGGTCGCATGAATGATGCAAAACGGGAAGCACAAGTCTCCGCCCAACTTGAAAACGAAACCATTCAGAAGATCCAAAAGAATAAGCAGGCGGAACAGAATTCGGTGAAGAACTCGGCACAGAATTGAGTCGGCTCTTCCGCTTTCCATTCTATGTGTGGATTCCCGTCCTCGCCTACGCGGGGACAGGCTTTCGCGGGAATGACAATGATGCTGGCTATGGCCATCCGTTCCGTTCGTACTTGGGTACCACAAATGAAGAAAGGCAGCCACCAAGGTTTTTATACCCCGGGTGGCTGCCTTTTCCAATTCAACGGGCAATCTCCGCCCGTTCCAGTAGGGACGGTCCAATTACCAATAAAACTTCAAGGCAAATTGAATGATCCGGGCGTTCTCCTGTGTACCACTGGCATCGCCAAACCCAGGCGTGCCAAGCGTGGTGTTGATGTTGTACGCAGGACCAAAAGCATGGGTGTTCGGCAAATTGAAGTATTCAGACCGGAACTGTAATGATTTTGACTCACTGAAAGTGAAGTTTTTATACAAGCCCATGTCAAAATTATAGAAGGATGGGCCAATCATACCGTTCCGGCCCAGGTTGCCAAAGGCCAGGTTCGGTACAGTAAAGGCGGCCGGATTCAAGAATCCTTTGGTGGCGTCGCTCCCGGAAGGGTTGGCGTTGAACGCCTGGCCGCCCACGTAATTGGGCCGGTCGGCGTTGGAGCGTGCCCCGACGTTCGCAGCATCGAAGGGTAAGCCCACACCGTAGTAAAAGCCACTGTTGTAGTGGAAGATGCCGCTGAGTTCCCATCCGCCCAAGACGGCATCCACAGCCCGGTTGGAATTTGCCAGGAATTGGCGGCCTCTGCCGGCCGGCAGGTCGTAAACCCAAGACGCCGTGAAGATACTCGGGAAATTATTGCTGTCATTGCCGTAATCGCAGAGCCGGCAACTGGGATTCTGCGGTGAGCCGCCGCCGTAATTGGAACCGCCCGGTGTGTCGAGCAAGTGCGACCAGGTGTAATTGGCTCCAAATTCCAGACCGTGAGCGAACGTCTTGTTGGCTTTCACAACAAAAGCGTTATAGTGCGACATCGCTTGGTTGGCGTTCAGGCTCATGGCTCCGAGCGTCGGCGCAAACTGCGCTTCGGGACGGGGATTCAATGCCGAGCCGACGGGATTGGGATTGCCCGGCGGCGGATCGTTGACGTTGATAAAATCCGGAAGGTTCCTACCGTCGGTGTGGAGGTAGTCCACTTCCGCCATCAGGCTTTGCGTCAATTGACGCTGAACGTCGAAGTTATATTGCCGGGTGCTGGGTGTCTGGTTGTCGCGCGCCACAATGTGCTGTTCATTGGGCGGAGTGCCGGGCAGGGGTGTGTCATAAGCGCCGAAATAGGTCAGCAGCGGAGCGGTTGGAAGCTGAATATTGGTGCTGGTAATAGTTTCAGAGACTCCATAAGGCCATTGGCCTCGCGCGCCCTGTCCCTGCCAGGCGTAGTCCGCATTGTAATAAACCCCAAAACCGGCGCGAATCACCGTTTTCGGAGTAATGGAATAGGCCAAGCCAAGCCGCGGCATCAGATTTCGCCATTGTGGATTCATCAGGGAGCGAGTTGCATTCGGCGCCTGCAGGGTTACGGGATTGATCCCGCTCCAGCCAAAGCTGTGTGTATCCAGGTAGTAGTTCCCAAGCTGGTTGTTGCTTTCAAATGGCCACTGGTCATATTCCCAGCGCAGCCCGATGTTCAACGTCAGCTTTGAGGTGGCGCGCACGTCATCCTGGATATAGGTGCCATAGGTGTTCTGGTGCATGTAGGCCGCCGTATCACCCACGTTGCGCAGGCCATTGCTTGGCAAACCCAGCAGGAACGAGGCCACCGCGTTGCCACCCGCTCCCAGGTTTTGCGGGTCTCCGGTCGGAATATTGTCAAAGTTGAAGATGGACGTAAAAATTCCGTCGTAATAAGTATTCAAGTGTTCCCAGGAGGCGCCGAAATGGATGGTGCTCTTGCCGTGGATCACAGTGAAGTCCGCCAATTGCTGCCAGGTGTTGGTAATAAACGGATTTCCCGTCTGGCCGGGGCTGGTGTATCCGGAAATGTTCATGGACGGGAACATGGGAGCGTCCGAACTCTTGATGGGCGTTCCCCGCAGGGGAAACTGGGAAAGGTAGTTTCCAACTCCCGGTGCAGGGTTGTTGTTGTAATCGAAAAGATTTGAGCGGTTGAACGCCGACTTGAAATCGAAGAAGGACGTGGGGCTGATCAGCCATGTCGTACTCGCTTCAGCATTCACAAACGTATTGTAGAGGTAACCCACGTTGGTCGTTAATCCGGTCGGGCTCAACTGATACGCATGTTGATTCGAAAACCGGAAGAAGCTGCGCAGGGCTTGTGAAAAGTTGTAATCCACGCGAGTGCTGTATTGGTACTGGCTTAATGTGAATGGGTTGGTGTTGATGAAATTATTGAAACCCGTCTTGGTGACCGAAGGGTACCAGATGTGGGCATAGGCCAACGCCGCCGGGCTCATATCCGCGGTGGGGATAATATTTCCAGCAAAAGGGTCCCGCACATAACCCGTACCCCTCGCTACCAGGCCCGTGACCGGGTCAACTTGGCCTTGTGTGACCGCCCGCGACGTCGCCGGGTTGTAAATTTCACCGACCATGATCGGACGCCCCAACTCATCGAAAAGCGGCTGGTTATTTGAGCCGGTTGCCTGCGCCCCGGTGAGGAAGCTTGAAAAATCCCCACCGAGCATGGCTTGGGTGGGAACCGTGGCGCTGTTGGCTTGCGATTGGTTGAAACGAAGATCCTCGAACTGTCCGAATACAAAAGCCTTATCCTTCCCATTGTAAACATGAGGGATCACAATGGGCCCGCCAGCCGTAAATCCGAATTGGTTCTGCCGGTAAGCGCCCTTGGGCGAGCCAAAGTAGTTGTTAAACCATTGATTGGCGTCAAATGCGTCATTGCGGAGAAACTCGTAAACGTCGCCGTGAAACTGGTTGGTGCCGGATTTGGTAGCGACAGCAATATTGGCGCCAGAGGCCCTGCCAAATTCCGCGGAAGTGATGTTCGATTGAGCTTTGAACTCCTGGATGGAGTCAATGTTCGGTTGAATGGCGAACTGGCCGAAAAACTCTTCGTCGTTGTAAACGCCATCCAACGTGAACTGGTTGGACATGGACTGCGTCCCGCTGATGGCGTAGTTCGAGCCGCCATTGGCCATAAAGCTACTGCCCGTATTAACGGCCCCCGGGACGAGCTCAAGCAAACCCGTGAAATTGCGGCCATTCAGCGGCATTTCAACCACAGTCTTGTTATTGACCACCGTACCAATCGTTCCATTGGTGGTGGTCAAAAGAGGGGCCGTGGCCGTTACTTGCACACTCTGCGTAGTGAGACCGACTGACAGCGGCATGTTTACCGTGACCGTCTGGGCCACTACAATTCTGACCGGTGTGACCACTTTCGACTGAAAACCCTGCACCTCGCCTTTAACGGAATAAACACCCGGAATCAGTTTAGGAACGTTGTAATACCCGTACTGGTTCGTGATTGTGTGGTAGGCCACGCCCGTTTGGGTGTTGGTAACGGTAACGGCTGCCTTCGGTATCGCGGCGCCGGAACTATCGGTGACCGTTCCCACTATTCCCCCGAAATACTCCTGGGCCAGGAGTCCGCCCGGCAACAATAGGACCCATGCCAAGGCGAGCAGGGTGAATGATCTGACTCCAAACGCTTTTCCACGAGATCTTTCGATTCGGATCATTAAAAGTAGTCCTCCTGAAGTCACAACTTGGTAGATTAAGTTCAAAGTGGTATAATAGAGTTAGACAAAGCATAACTGATTGTCAAGAGAGATTTTTAATATATTTACATTATTTATGGAAATAAAACATGACGACCCTCTGGCTAAAAACCGTCCGCGCATAATGTTCCGCCGGTGAGGACACCGGCGCTACAGCATCTGTCCCACTGATGGGGACGCGGCCGCAACAGAGCCAAAAAACTGCCAAACAAACCTAAGATTCCCACAGCCCCCAGAATAAGCCCTTTGTTTTATGTTAAATGCTTAGCTTTGGCATCAAAATGCATGTTGCCCTTTTCAATTCAGTATGTTGCATGAAATCCTTAGCTTTGTTCCGGTTTGTTCCTCGAGTTTTCCTTTGTTTTCAATAAGTTTTAGGTTTGTTCCTGAAAGGAATCCCTTAGTACCCCGATTCGATCTGGTGCGATCCCTGGGGCTTGTGGACTTCTGGGCATTGGCGTGGCAAGATTCGAGCGCCGCCAGGCTTAAAGACTTTGAACTCATAGGAACATTCCCTTACGAAGGAATTTGGAATAGCTTAAAAGGAACAATCGGCGCGCCCGTTAAAGAAAAAAGCGCGTTGCGAGGGGTAGTTAGATAATAGTATACATTCATCAGGTTGTCCATGAGTAAACTGCTGGCAAAGTTGGCTGTTGCGGGGCCCGGAGCGGGGATCCCCCATACCGATGTCGGCTTGGGAGGGGTCATTGCCGCTTCCCGCCTTCGCGGGAATGATATGCTTGATGGCCGTGAGTACATCGTACAACCGGATCGCCGGCCAAAGCGTAGAACGCCTTGCAGCCTTGAGCGATGGCATCTTCGCGGTGGCGATGACGCTGCTCGTCCTGGACCTTCGCCTGCCAGCCATGCAGGCCATTCATAGTGAGCATGATCTCTGGCGGGATTTGGCCGCGCGCTCACCGCAGTTCGTAACGTATTTAATGAGCTTTTTGACGCTCGGCATTTTTTGGGTCGGCCAGCAGACACAACTCAACAACCTGGCCCACTCTGATCGTCATCTGACCTGGATTCACCTTGCGTTCCTGTTCGCGGTGACCATCACTCCGTTCTCCACCATGCTGCTGGCGAGGTTTATTGCCTATCGCCTCGCCCTGCTTGTCTACTGGAGCAACGTGCTGCTTCTGGGAGCCGTCCTTTATGGCAGTTGGGGGTATGCGGTCCGGGCGCGTCTGGTGAAGGAAGAAATACCCGCTGACGTCCCGGCAGTGATCTGCCGCCGGATCGTGATCGGACAATCACTTTATGCATTTGGCGCTGCACTCTGCGTTGTGAATCCTTACTGGAGTATTGGGTTTATTGTGCTGGTGCAACTGAACTACGCCGTCGCGCCGGGAATCCGCTTCCTGTCCCGTTTGTAACCTGGCGAACCCAGGGCGGGCGCCACCACATTAACCCGGATTATTCACGATGTTTTACTCGGGGACCGGTCCACGCTTGGGCGTGATCGAGCCTACGAGCCATATCATTCGGAAATAACCTGGGGGGATGTTCAAGTCCCGTTGGAGGCGGGATGTCGCGCGGTTCGCAACACGGGGTTTTGGCATGGAGGGCGAAGGACGAAGCAGAGTGAGTCTTGAATGAAAAAGCGGACCGAGGCGGCTACTTGTGCCCGTCCGTATGTTGGCAGCCAGGGAAGCTGGGCCACATGACCTGTCCCGTCCAGCCCATGTACTTCATGCCTTCCTCGGAGGAGAAGTAAGCGCCGCCAACCCATTGCTTGAGGTTTTCAAAATGATCACGAAGAGAGAGGGGAGCGTCCGTTTCTTTTGATTTGACCGGCGTGACCAAACCAACTCTCCGGCGCGGAGCCAACGCCGCAGCAGGTTTCATGGTGGATGCCACGGTCAGCGCCTCATTCTGCTGATCTTCGCTAAGACCCGTAAAAGGTTTCCCATACTTCTGGATGGAATAGGCATCGAACGCGGAGAGTGAGTTTATGAACTGCTTCTGGCTTTCCAGGGTATCGACGCTCAGCAGCAGGTCAACAAAGCGATTCACCTGGGCCCCGGTTGAGCCAGGGATGACTCGCTCGGCAAGAATGGTGAAGGTTTCATTCTGATGAGGATCGAAGAAAACCGGGGTCCAGTCCTTGGCGGCAGCGTTTTGGGCAGCATCCTCCAATACGCGCTCGTTTCGCATGTGCTGATGAATGGGGTGGGATTCTGCAATGCCGGGAAGCGCCATTCCCGCCCCCATCGCGGTGGCAAGATGGCGGAACGCTTCCCGCCGGTTGATGCCTTTAGCCGAATTTACCGATTTGTCCGATGCCATGTGAAAATTACCTCGTGATGTTTCGTTCTGCACAACGATAGTTCCCGGTCACACAAAAATTGCATTGTGATATTATCACTACCGGAATTGAAGGGCAATCAAGTTTGGGTAGTGGTACGATTTCGCGGCTGTAGCGGCGGTCTCTGACCGCCGAATTTGAATTCCGAAGGATTTCCGCTGCTCCCTGTCAAGGCAAGCTCCGAGCGGCGCTACAGCAAACCGCGTAACAGCAAACTAATCCACGACCTGCGTCCGGGCGGATTGAGGTGAAGAATGAGTGGTGAAACCAAATTATACGATGTCATCGTGGTGGGGTCCGGCGCGTCCGGCGGCTGGGCTGCAAAAAGGCTTTCCGAGGCAGGCCTGAAAGTGGCGATGCTGGAAGCCGGCCGCCCCCAGAAGGATAGCAATTTCACCGAGCACGAACCGGCGTTCAAATTGAAATACCGTGACATGGCCACGGATTTGATTCGCAAGACCCGCCCCGTGCAAAAAGACTGTTATGCCTGCATGGAGTACAACTACGATTGGTTCTGCAATGATATTGAAGAACCCTACACCACCTACGACGGAATGCCCTTCAGTTGGCAAGGCCGCATGCGCATCACGGGAGGACGCACGAATGTTTGGGGACGTCAGAGTTACCGCCTGAGCGATCTGGACTTCAAGGGCGCCTCGCACGACGGCTACGGCGTGGATTGGCCGCTAAGCTACAAGGACCTTGCGCCTTATTACGACATTGTCGAAGAGTACGTGGGTATTACGGGCATCCGCGAAGGCGTTTATGAGCTTCCCGACGGCCAGTTCCAACCCCCCATGGGATTGACCTGCACGGAGACGTTGTTCCGGAACCGGGTGAAGGAGAAGCTCGGCTGGCACGTCACCCTGGGCCGTTCCGCCAACCTTACCAAATCCATCAACGGCCGCGCGCCCTGCCACTACTGCGGACCGTGCGAGCGTGGGTGCATCACGCATTCCTACTTTAATTCCTCCTTCACCACCGTAGCGGACGCCGTGAAGTCTGGCCATTGCACTCACATTCCCAACGCCATGGTCTACAAGGTTTTGATGGATTCGGACCGCAACCGGGCCACAGGTGTTCTTTATATTGACCGTGTCACGCGCCAGCCGAAGGAAGTTCACGGGCGCGTCGTGGCGCTCGCAGCACAATCGCTCGAATCGGTGCGCATCCTTTTCAATTCCGCAAACCGCCAATACCCGAACGGGCTGGCGAATTCGAGTGGCGTCCTGGGGCACTACTTGATGGACCACATCACCGGCGCGGGAGCTTATGGCGAGCTTCCCAATGTGGACACGCAGCCCAACATCAACGGTCCCCACCGTCCGGACGGCATTTACGTGATCCGCTTCCGTAACAGCCATGACGGGCCGCGCTCCAAGAATTTCCTGCGGGGGTTCGGATACCAAGGTGGCGGAGCCGCGCATTTCAACTGGAATGCTCCCGGGTTCGGGGCGGCATTTAAGCAAGCGATCAAGGATCCGGTCACGGGCGTCGGCGTGGGCGGGTTCGGGGAATGTCTGGCCCGCTGGGACAATTTCATTGAAATCGACAAGAACGTGGTGGATACGTATGGCATCCCGGTTCTCAAGTTCCATATGACTTACGGTGAGAACGAACTGGCAATGCTGAAGAATATCGAGGAATCTGCGGGCGAGATGCTTGAAGCGGTAGGAGCCAAGAACATCACCACCCATTGCCGCCCCAACACCCCGGGTTACGCCATCCACGAAGTGGGAATTGCCCGCATGGGGAACGATCCCAAAGGTTCAGTACTGAACCAGTTTGAGCAAAGCCATGACGTCAAGAATCTGTTCGTCCTGGATGGCGCAGCGTTTCCTTCCACCGCCTGCCAGAATCCCACGCTTACCATCATGGCCCTCTGCGTCCGTTCCTGCGATTACATGATGCAGCAGATGAAAAAGGGCAATGTTTAACCTGGACTGTTCACAAAGCTTTACTCGAAGGCCGGAAAGGTACGGTTAAAATCGTGCCCTTTGAGCGCGGGCGCAACCTTCCGTTGTCTTGCATCTGGGGCGGCTCATTACAACGAGCCATGCGGGATACGAGATAAATTACAGTTGAAATGCCTTTCCTCGGATACCCGCCCGCCGGCTTGTGGAAAGTCATTTATCCTTGTGGAACTTCTTTCTCCTATATTCCGGGCGACGAATATAAGACGGCCCAATGGGTGGTGGAGAGCCTGATTACCGTCTGCGCTAAAGGCGGGAATTTCGAAGTCGGCTTTGGCCCCGCGCCCAACGGCACTTGGGCGCCCGAAGCCGTGGAGCGATTGCAGTATGCAGGCGAATGGTTGCGAGTCAGACACCCCCCGCGAAGCGGGTGGCTTGATGAGTAGGGCCCCGTCAAACGGGGTCGGTTCGTTGGTTAAGGCGTCGCGCCGAGCCCGCCTTGTTCGAGGTTCAGAATTTCCCCGCTGCTCCATCCGCTTCTTCTTGCTCGCGGATGGAGCGGCGAACTTCTTCCAGCTCGAACCCGACCGTGGAAACGGCATAGCCACGAGCCCACAGGTGCTCGCCGGTGAAATTCCGTTCCCGGCCATTCAGCCGGGCCACCGCGATGGCGCTCTTCCCTTTCAGAAACCCGATCACTGAAGCCACCGGGGGCTTGGGGGGAATCGCGATACACATAGGCACGTGGTCCGGCATCAGGCGCCCTTCCAAAATCTGGCATTCCTTCTGTCGGGCCAGAGCGTGAAAAATCTCACCCAAATGTCGACGCACTTGGCCGAACAGCACTTTGCGCCGTCGCTTGGGCACGAACACCACATGGTACTTGCAATCCCACCGTGAGTGGGATAGGTTCTGATAAAACTCAGACATCACATCCTTTTTTTTTCAGATGGTCTCATCAAGCCACCTGAGGAGGATTGTGATGCCTCAACGGTCAAACCTTTTCAAGTCGCACTGGTCGAACCAGTGGCTTACCCTTTGTGCAGTTAACGGCGAGGCTATCTACAACACGCGGCCCAGGAAAGTCTACCAAGAGAGAAAAGACATCTGGTTCACTTCCAGCAAGGATGGCCGCACGGTCTACGCCATCAGTCTGAAATGGCCTGGCAAGCAGCTTGCGGTCCGTTCCGTGCAGCCGGTTCGTGGTTCGCAAGTGTTCATGCTGGGCGTGCAAAAGCCCTTGCCGTGGCGCCAGCAGGGTGATGTGCTGGTGGTTGACATTCCCGCAGAGGTCGCTGAGCACAAGCCGTGCCGGCAGGCTTATGCCTTTAAGTTCAGCGTTGAATTTGCATAGCGGGCTTTTTCGAGAGCATCCAAAACTGGCAGCATGGTTAGCTACATCCCAGCAACTGCCCCGCTTACTCTCAGTTCTCCTGTTTAGCGCCGGCATATGGCCGGGTTGGTCGTGAGGCGAATCCCTCACCCGGATTGCGGAACTTCGTTTCAGCCCGGCTATCCGCTACCGGTGTGGCTTGGTCCAACTTTGACCATACCGAATCAAAAACTAGCCAAGGCGGATGCCTCATTTTCGTAGATGTCGAGGACTTGGTCGAGGTGCAACCTTTGGAGGATTTGGAACAGATGCTCGTGAACAGCAAAGAACTTGATCTTACCCCCTACTTTTTCGATCCAGTTATATGTTGCCGCGAGACCGCCGAGGCCGTAGCTGTCAATATACTTCACTTCACCCAGGTTGATCGCAAATTTAATCATTCCTTCGTGGGTCAACTGCCGAATCCGGTCAAGCAGGGCGCGGACAGGAAAGGCTCCAACAGAAGGGCCCATAATGTCTATGATCGCCACATCTCCCTCCTTGCGGTAGATGATACCAGGATTCAAGACAAACACTGAACGCCGGCCAGAGTCGTGAGGTTCTGTACTGCGGGTGATTGCATCAGATTTCCTTCGTCAGCGTTGTCCTCGTCCCTCCGATCAATACCAAGCAGGAGACATGCCAAAATCGATGTCCCTCCCGGCGCCTCATTTCTAAGCACTTGTAAACCTCCCAGGGATACGGGCAGCCAGGCTTAGTAAATTTTACTTTCGTCCTGAAAGTTTTTGCTTGGTTGTGAGGGCACTCACAAGCGACGAGTCGGCATATTCACTTCCCGAGAATTTGCCGGTTTGGAGAGCTGGACAATAAAAGAGGAGGAGGTGGCACAGGAAGAAGCTGCTCTGGCAGATTATGCTCTTATAGGCGCCATACTTTCTTGATTTCCCGGATTGAATATAACCTATGCGTAATTTTTGCCAACCGCCCGGCAAAAATTACCTGATTCAGCATCATGCAATTCCAACCAAGTAAAATATAGTCCTTGGATTAGAACGCCTAGACGGGTGGAACCCAGCGTGCTAGGTGAACAACCTAAAATTCAATTGCTCAAATACCTGTCAGAAGTCAATCTGCCGTATTATCCAGAATCTGAATTTCTGACGAACGCCGCTCTCGCACTTATTTTCGTGAGTTCGTGAACGGCCTACCGGGATGGAGTCTCTTTCGAAGGCGCCTTTGCGCCCTTTGGGAAGACGCTCTTATCGAAGGTTCCTGAGTATTCCCGAGGCAACTCAAAGTACCGGCTACCCGACCACTTCGCAGCCAACAGTAAGAGTATGTCAACTGTTGGGCCGCCTATTGCGGCTGGCGGGATATTTTTGACTACATCCGTCTTGAATTAAGGGAGGTGTCAGCAAGTCTAAGTTGGTCCACTGGAGGGGTGGGAAAAATAGAACATCGGAGGTTCTATTGAAAGTCGAAATACTCACCCTTCACCCCGGTGATTGCGGTCGGAGTCGTCAGACGACGGGCAGATTGGTTAGTTGGGAAGGTATCATCAGGTCATGCCGTGTCTTGAGGGCCACTTGCCTCCCGCGTCGTTGGTGCAACCTATATCTGGTGCTGCTGGCCCTTGGATTTGTGCTTCCTACGCTGGTAGTTTGGGCTCGTTCCGGGCCACCGCCTGTTGCTGCCGCTCAACCCCCTAATTCCTCGCCACCTGCAACCAGCCTCCCCGAATCCGAAGGTTCGCATTCCAAACCGGCAAAAATCAACTCAGACTCTCAAGTAATGGGGCCCAAGATCCAAGTGAGCCCTCCCAGCGTAGATTTTGGGAATGTGCAGGTCGGTACCAAAAGCTCTCAACCAATTACAATCACAAACGTTGGCAACACGAGCCTCAAGATCAGTCAGGCCTCGGTCACAGGGAGCGGCTTCGGCATGAACGGACTGCCGTTACCGTTGACCTTGAACCCTGGAAGCCATAAGACTTTCAACGCCACCTTTGCACCCGAGGTAACAGGATATGCAAAGGGATTCATTTCGATCGTTAGCAACGGTCAGGGTTCGCCGCTAATCGTGCCGCTCACCGGCACAGGCACGACAGGATTTACGCTCCTGCTTTCGTTAAACCCAACCAGCACTAATTTCGGTAATGTCGTGATCAACACCCGGAGCACGCTGCCGGTGGAAATGATTAACACCGGCACCGGCAGCGTCACGGTCACGCAATCCATTCTCACGGGAGCAACCTTCAGTATTAGCGGCCTTTTGCTTCCCCTTACCATTCCTTCGGGAAAGAACAGTTCTTTCAATGTTACATTCGCTCCCACCGCCACCGGCGTTTTCAAAGGAAATGTCTCAATCATCAGTACTGCAACAAACTCCCCAGCGAACGAGCCACTCTCCGGCACGGGAGTGAATGATCCCTACGTGTCGCTATCATGGACCGCGAGCATCTCTCAGAACATCGCCGGTTATAACGTGTACCGTGGCGTGCAAATCAATGGGCGCTTTACGAAGATCAACACGGCATTGGTACCCACAACATCCTATCAAGACAATAATGTCTATCCTGGTGACACGTATTACTACGTGACGACCGCTGTGAACTCTCAGGGCGTCGAGAGTGTATACTCCAATGAAGCCGAAGCGACGTTGCCACCCTCGTAACAGTCCATAAATTGGGGTCGCATAGCCTTGCATCCCGGTCTGCGACCTGCGGATTATGCTGCCCCAACCTCGCGCGAAAATTCCGGGCAGCGCTACCGCAAGCCTTCGTCTGCAACTTAGGATGAAGCCTTTTTAAAAACTTGAACACCCACGAGCAGTTCTGGAGTCCGTTACCTTGCCCGGTCGAAAGCCAGATGCCTAAGCCACGCCTCGTCTCAAATTACCTCAAGTTTATTAACTGATTACCGATAGTCCCGGTGTGGGTCGGCGAATCCATTTCTCCGGCCTGCTAATTGGGGGTATTCCGCAACTCAATTGACGAGGGGCTGAGGGATTGGGCTCGTCTCATAAATCCTGCTTGCAACGCAGTTATTGATGGAGATCATAAACATGAACGACTTTTCGACGGCCCTTGCGACTCCAACGGGCCCGATCAGGACAAAAAATGAGATCAAATTCCCTGTTTCAGGTCGGCCTCTTAGAGGCCCCAGCAACCTCTGCGCCAGTACCTTAATTTCCATCTTCATTCTTGCGGCGGGCTTCTTTGTCCCCGCAAGCAACGAAGCTTATGCTCAACTGATTTCAAATCCAACCCGCATTACGTTTGGCATTGTTGGCGTGGGGAATCAGAGCACTAAAAAGATCATTCTCAAGAATACTGGAACAACCAATGTTATCGTCTCCCAATCTTTCGTGACTGGTAATGCCTTCAGCATCAATGGCCTGTCTTTGCCGCTAACTTTGAAGCCGGGTGGGCGAGCCGCTTTCTATGCAATATTTGCGCCTCAAGCAGCGGGCAGAGTGGTGGGGAGCCTTTCCCTGACGAGCAGTGCCAACAACTCACCCACTACCGTGTCGTTGGCGGGCACCGGGGCCACGTTCTTGGTTTCGGTGAGCCCGGTCAGCACTAGCTTTGGAAACGTCGTTGCCGGCAACAGCAGCACTCTTCCTGTGATCTTAACGAATACGGGCTCCGGCAGTATCACAATCACTCAATCCATTATGACCGGGGCAGGGTTCAGTATGAGCGGGCTTTCTCTCCCGCTGACCCTTCTGACGGGGAAGAATACCTCTTTCGATGTGACCTTCGATCCGACTTCGACAGGGTCCTTTACAGGCAGTATCTCCGTCATCAGCAATGCCTCAAACTCCCCTGCCAACGCGTCGCTTTCCGGGATTGGCGTAGATTCTCACTCTGTGGCCTTATCCTGGAGCCCCAGTACATCGCAGGGTATCGTTGGATATGACGTTTATCGCAGTATGGTACCCGGTGGGCCGTATAACCAGATGAATTCATCCTTGGACCCAACTACAACCTACACGGATAGCGCCGTGCAAGCGGGCACGACCTATTACTATGTAACCACCGCGGTCGATTCGGGTGGTGTTCAAAGCGCCTATTCGGACCAGGCCGAAGCCGTTGTGCCCCTACCTTGATCTCGTCTCGAATCAGTGCTGCTGTGAGTGGTTAAGTGCGTGGGCCCATCGCCTGTTTTGGACCTGAAGCAGGAATATGTCTTGGTGTCCCACCTTCGGCACGGATCAAACCCTGCCATTGACGATCTTAACGGCAAAATCACAAACAATCCAGGTTAAGACCAATACTGTCCAATTAAGGCCGTTCGAAAATAACTACGCGCCGCCGAATCCGAGTCCTCACCCACCGCTGGACGGTTCACGCGCCTGCGGGAAGCAGAAGTCTGGACCCCGCCTGCGCAGGGTGAGACGCCAGAAGGTAGGGTCGAGGTTGCCGGAATTGCGGGGCGAGTTGCCCCATCTCCGGGCTTCGGCCCGGGGCTGTTTGCTGCCGGTCCTCCAGGCTCAGGTCCAGTGGAAATGCCCGAAAG
Source organism: uncultured Acidobacteriota bacterium (assembly GCA_937900045.1). Taxonomy (GTDB): domain Bacteria; phylum Acidobacteriota; class Terriglobia; order UBA7540; family UBA7540; genus CALCEB01. The sequence goes on along the minus strand of CALCEB010000005.1, from coordinate 30,556 downwards.
CGGGAACAAAGCCATTTTTTACGCTGATTTTCCGCGCAGATCTTGTAACTTATTGATTATAGGCTGCTTGCTTGGATTTGTTGATGAAATCGATGTAACTCTAGCAATATCTATGTGTTAGCAGCATTTTCAATGGCTTTGATAGTGGCTTTGAATCGCTTTGTTCCGTTCAATTTATCCATGTTTTCAATGGATTACAGACTTTTCAACAGGCAAAAAAGGATTGTTTTTTCGCCCCTTTTTTCTAGTACCCGCATTTTTACTGGCTCATTCGCATGTTCACAATGGCTTTGTTCCTGGTGTGGTATTTTGGTCATCTTTTTCAACGCGGATTGGCCGGTCATGAAAAACCCTTTCAGGGAATGCATACTACAGATATATTACTCCATAAGTATATTATTGTCAAGGGCCTTCTGACTTGTGGTTCCCTGCCATCCCCGAGCGTGAATCCAACACCGGACATCTCCTTCGGCGGGGTTAAAACGTTGATCTTCCCTTGCAGTGGTAGAGAACTGGTGAGAAATACGAACAACCTCAAGTCCCAATGTTGCTCATTTAAATCCCGTCTAGAATAGGTGCACATGGTTAATTCCGGGCTCCTCACCTGCCGCTTCGCGACGCCTCTACCCGGTCACAAGGAGACCGGCAATCGCACAATATCCTGGCATGACCGCGAGTGCAACCGCTCGGGCCCTCCGACCCTGTCCACGGTGGTGTCTCAGTTTGCTTGCTGTAGCGGCGCTCTATGAGCGCCGAACTTGTATCTTCAACGGTTTCCGGCGCTCATAGAGCGCCGCTACAGCAAACTGAGACACTACCCTATTCACAAACAGCTTGACTTTATTCCCATCTTGAAGGATAGGTAGAAAAAACTATGGCCGGTGCGAAATGCCAAAAACCTTGGATTTGTTGATCGGCTTGTCTCTCGTCATGCTTATCGTCAGTATGGCGGTGACCGTTATTACGCAGTTCACCGTGGCTCTGGTCAACAGCCGGGGCCGGAATCTGCTCAAGGGCCTTGCAGGCCTCCTGCGGCAGATTGACCCGGAGATGTCTCCGGAAATCTCAAAAGAGATTATTACAAAGGTGCTGACCCACCCCCTCATATGCCAGAAGGGCGGGCGTCTGGGCACGGTGGTCCACAGGGAAGAATTCACCCAGCTTCTCTTGGAATTAGCCTCCGGGGATGGACCTCAGAAGCTTGAAAACATGGACAGAGAGGCCCTTACGGCCACTCTTAAATCCAATGGGGTCAGTGATCCGGGAGTTGCCCTGAAGAATATCCGGCGGGCGGCGCTGCAATTAGAGATTTCAAATCCTGAAATGGCGAGCAACGCCCGCAAAAACCTGGCCATCCTGCAAGAAGGCGCCAGCGATTTCGTTGCGAAAATCCATGGCTGGTTCGACCAGACGATTGACCGGATTTCGGATCGGTTTACCGCCAGCACGCGGGTTCTCACTTTCGGAGCTGCCTTGCTCGTTGCCGTGGTGTTGCAGCTCGATGCGGTCGGGCTCATCAACCGCCTTTCCACCAGCGATCAGCTGCGTAACTCTTTTGTTCAGCAAGCTTTGCAAATCACGCAGGGTCCTTCAGTAACCGGCCAGTCCGGAGCAGAATACTACCGGAAATACGATCGTCTGCTGGCGAGCGGGGGACTTCTTACCATGCCGCAGGATCGAATGGACTGGAAAAATCAGTGGCGATGGATGAAGTTGCCCGGTATTCTTCTCTCAGCCATGCTCCTCAGTCTGGGGGCTCCTTTTTGGTACAGCGCACTCAAGAACCTACTCCAACTGCGTTCCCTCATAGCTGGAAAGGATGACGACCAGCGTCAGATGCGTCAATCGTCTCAGAATCCTGCTGACACGCCCGCCGAGACATAAAACCAGCCATCTTGGACTTTAGCCGGGAAGGGCGAGGGCTTGACGATGAGCATCTTTTCTCCTGAAGATTATTTCCCAAGTGGCTGCTGAATTGTTGCAGATGAAACAATCAGCTTTGAAACGATCGTGTGGTCAGCCTCACTACGGCTTTAGACCATTAATATGAGGAGTTAACTGAGTGGGTGGATCCGCCGTCGGCGGAGCTTGCCGCGATTTCCGGCCAAAGGTCTTCCTGGAAATGGCACGATCGGCCTTGAACAGGGGGCGGCGGACCGGCCAGGAAGCCTATCGGCGGAAGCAATTTTCCAACGTAGAATTGACAACTTACATGTGAAAACGGTTCTGCAAGCTATTGATTCTACGTACATTCAATCTATCTCCGACCGGCTCGTGGGGATACAACTTTATGGGCAACAGCAACCCACCTATTCTGCTCCTTCCGTTTCTGGCGCTTGTGGCGATCATCCCTTTCGCACTTAAAGTTCGATCTCCAGCCACATCGAGTGAATTGCACCAAGGCAACGCATTTGTGTCAGCCGGAGAGCAGGGATCAAGCATACAGCCCAGCGCGGAGGTCGACCAGTCCCGCGCCCGTCAATTGGTCCAAGAGTATCTCGACGCGCAGCCAGGAATGGCGGAATGGCCTCAGAATGATCCCCGTCAGAAATATACCCTCAACTTTATGATCGCTACGGTTCCTGACCCCATTGATTCAAGACTGCCTCACTTTTTCGATTCCTTTCTTGATTCCATGCAACGGGCCAGTGAGTCCGTAGGCTACGTGTTGGACCGTTTCGATCTTCGATGGACAGAGCGGCCCGGAAACAGCAGCCAAGCTGGTGGGCCTCGGAGCCTCAAGAATTATGAGCAGGAGCCGAGTATCCTCCTCTTCCGTAATCCCAGCGTCCACAAGCTGCTCTTGATCTTCCTCGTAGGCGAAACCCCCACGAATGGAATCCATAAACTTGCGATGGCCAGCGCGCTCGACCAAATCGGCGACTTTTCCCCTTGGGGGCTGGAACACGGCAAGCTCCCGAAGTCCTTTCCACAACTTGAAACCTCGGGTTCAGCGAGTGTAATCAAAATTATGGGGCCTTCGTTCTCAGGTTCCTCTCAGTCGTTGGAGTTTGCCCTACGAACTTGGCTGAATCAGGTAAGCAAGTTTTCCGGCGCGCCTCGCATTCGTTTCAGGATCGTTTCCGGCACTGCCACAGCGATTCAACCACAAGAATTCGCCCGGATCGGCGATGGAGACCAAGCCTCGTTCAATGCTGTGGTTCCGCCGGACGCTGATGCGATGCAGGAGCTGATTGGGTATCTACAGACTTTCGGCCAGCGCAAAATCGCGATCCTTTCCGAGGGGAACACGGCATACGGCCAACTTGTGAGGAACGACACGGCTAAGGCGTTTCCGGACGTGCTTACCTTGCCGTTCCCTTTGCATATCTCGCAATTGCGCGTGGCCGCGGAGAAGGAGCTCCGCTCCAAGCAGCAATTGACCCCTGGCGTGAGCACCACTCCTTCAACCTCGCTGCCGCTACCCGAGGAAGACAATTTTACCCCCAAGGAAACTCCGCCATTCTTCTCCCCACTGGAAGTTTCCTATGCTGAGCTGGTTCTTTCGAACCTTCTCTCGACGCTTTCCCGGGAAGATATCCACGCCGTCGGCATCCTGGCCACCGACGTGCGGGACACGATTTTCCTTAGCCACGAGGTCCGCGACCATTGCCCCGCTACGATGCTGTTCACTCTCTCATCCGACCTGCTTTACACCCATCCAGACGCGACCTCCTCCACCCAGGGTATGCTTTTTGTCACCCCTTATCCGCTGTTCAATCTAAACCAGCTCTGGAGTGCGCCCTTCACTGGCAGCAGATCCCGGCTTCAGTTTCCGAACCAGGCGGCGGAGGGTGTCTACAACGCTACTCTAGCCCTGCTGGGCCAGGAACACGAAATGTTGGAGTATGGCAGGCCCTTTGCCTTCAGTGTTCCTGAGCGGCGGCCCGCGCTGTGGGTGATGGCCGTTGGCCGCAACGGACCGCTACCGGTCAAAGTGTTAGACTGGTCCGATCCCGACGGCTATACGATTGCGGTCAAGCGGCTGGCGGGACAGCCGAAACCTCGGAACGGGAAGCGTAAGCCCACGGCTCGAGGGGTGTATACAGCCGCTTCCGTTTTTACCGTCGTGGTGATAAGCCTCTTCCTGACTGCATTCTCTCTGCTCGTGATTCGCCAATACCTTCCTGCCGGGCTGGTTAGACCGCCGCCATGCGCCAACTGGTTTGCGCGGGCGCTGGGCGACCCGGTATCCCCTCAGTATTGGGTTCAATCGCGTTTGTATCTATTCACCTGCTGCATGAGTTTGCTAAGCTTCTATCTGTTGGTTCTCGCCGCCTTCGCACTGCCAAGCATTGCTGCCTACAAGCTTGGGATTCAGTTAGAGTTTCCAGGCTGGGTCTGGTTGGTTACCGGCATTCTCGGTATCGGGTTGGCCGCACAGTTCGGTGCAATTGCCTTCCTGGCACAAGCTTTCTGGACGGCACCCGGGCAAAAGACCAAGTTCCCCATAGAAGTTAAAGTTGTGGTCCTCAGCGGATCTGCGGCCGGATTCTTCCTCGCCCTTTATCTAGTTGGGTCCTGGCTTCGCACTGCCTGGCAGTATCCGCCCGAGGGATTCTTTTTACACCTTCGAGCCTTCAGCTTAAGAAGCGGATTATCACCTCTCGTGCCACTGTTCTGTGTGGCGATGGCGGCGTTTCTTTGGAGTTTCTGCTCGTTTAAACGTCTGCGTATGATCGACGGAGTTCAAGCAGTTGAGTCACAGCGGCCCGACGTTCACTTCTGCTCGCTTTTGGACCTGGGAACCAATTCCTTTGCAGGGACAACAGATTTAGAGCACAAGGTACGAGAGCTCCTCGAGGGATCTTCCGTGGTGTCCGCCGGCTGGTATCTGGCATTGCTAGGCGTTGGGTTTCTTGCCGGATTCTACTTCTTTTTTTACCGCTTTGTCCGGTCCTTCGAAAGTGGCGCTTTCTATATTCTCTTCGCGTCAACCTTTTTCCTTGTCTACTGGGCATTAGCCATGGAGTTCGCCCGCCTGTGGCTGTTGTGGCGCCGGTTCTCACGGCTTCTCCGGCGTCTCTCCTGGCACCCCATGCGGGCGGCTTATGGGCGCTACTGCGGATGTTTCCGGCAATTCTTTAAGGTGGACTTCGCCATGCCGCCGCCGACGTTTACCGTCCTGGGATTTTCCGTTGATCAGGCTGAGCATTTATTGATTGCAGCCAGAACACTCGCTGCATCCGCCGCTGTGCAGGCAGCCCGCAAGGCTGAACTCGAGCAGTGGGTTTCACAGGGTGAGCCGGAAGTCCGCGTCGCCGGCCAATGCCTTTCCGCCGCTCTCAAAGCTGACGCCCAAGGTGACTGGCGCGTTTCCCTCCGGAAGCGATCTGATTCGCAATGCGCTCTGGCCAGGCTAACCCAGACGGTCGCCCGGTTGCTGGAACCTAGCTGGCGCCTGGCCGGAGCCCACTCCCCGTTGGTTGAAGAAAGTCCGGAGATCAAAAGTCTCTTCGAACTTGGCGAAGAATTCCTGGTTGGCCGTGCTGTCCTTTTCATCTCTTATGTGCTGCCGTCGCTGCGGAATCTCGGCGCCTTTGTGCTTTCTGGCCTTTTACTCATGCTGTTTTCGGTCATCGCCTACCCCTTTCAACCCCGGGGCCAGTTTCTCCTTTTTAATTGGGTGGTGATTCTCTGTTTCGTGGGCGCGGCACTGGTCATTCTTCTTCAAATGGAGCGTGACGTTGTATTGAGCCTTCTCAATAACACGACTCCTGGCCAAGTCACGGTTACGAGGCAATTCGTCTTCCGAATCTTCATGTATGTTCTACTTCCCGTCCTGGCACTGCTGAGCGCCCAGTTTCCCAGTACCGCGGGCCAGATTGCCTCGCTGGTTGGTGCTGTCCGGGGCTCCAATTGACCGGCGTGGGTGGCCGTGGCCAACAACTGGGCCGGACCCGAAGGTCAGACGGGTCTTTCGATAAGAGGCCTGCCCTCTTGATACCGGAACAACAAAACGGTGACAGGATAGTTTGGTAGTGTCTCAGTTTGCTGTAGCGGCGCTCTATGAGCGCCGGAAGGTCTTGATAAATGAAATTCGGCGCTCATAGAGCGCCGCTACAGCAAGCAAACTGAGACACCACCGATAGTTTGACAAAGGACGCCATTTAGTCTATAAACAGTCACCAGAATTAGTTTGTCTTTCAGTTCTTAACCGGGAATAAATATCAGGCGATTGGGGCTCATCTTGAGTGATAAGCCGCACGTCCCGAATTTTAAGAGCTTTGTGATCTCGGCTCCCCTCCGTCGCGAGATTGATGCGCAGACCGGCTCAATCCCTCCCAAACCCATCTTGGTCATCATCAGTCTGCGCGACTCGAAGGAGCACCCGGAGTTGGGAGTCCAACCTGCGAAGGACAAAGTTAAGGAGTTCCTGGCGAGCAAGGCGATTAAATCCAGCGAAAGCGACTTTTACATCTTTGCCTCACTCCTGGCTGGCGACATCGAACAACTCGCTCAACTGACAGATTGGGTTTACCAGATCTGGAAGGACGAAACGACCTACAGTCACCTCCTCCGTTCCACGGAAACCATTAAGGCTACATCCTGCTGGCGCACCTTCGACGCCCGAGGCAAAGGAATGACCTGGGCGGTGATGGATACCGGCATCCACGCGGAGCACCCGCACTTCACGGCGCATGGAACCGTGGACATCGGCCTCAGCCGTAATTTCTCAGTTTCCAATACGCTTGACGACCGGTTCGGTCACGGTACCCACGTGGCCGGCATTATCGCCGGAGCGCCACCGCCACGGTTGGACGGAAAGCCCTATCGTGCAGCGACTTTTATGGAGGAACAGGACGACCCGCAGGTGACCGATCTGGAGGCAAGGCCGTCGGGCGTTGCACCGCTCGCCAAGTTGATCAACGTGAAGGTGTTGAACGATGACGGGACTGGCTCGGCCTCGGCGGCAATTCGGGGCCTCGAATATCTGCGCAAGTTGAATGATGCAAGCCTTGCGACGCGGGTGGACGGCGTGAATATGAGCCTGGGCTACCCGTTTGATCCTCAGAGCTATGGTTGCGGCTTTAGCCCGCTTTGCCAGGAGGTGAGCCGCGCCGTCGATTCCGGGCTGATCGTTGTCATCTCCTGCGGCAACTGGGGTTACGGCCAGGTGACGCTCGACAGCGGGCAGCAGGTAGCGGTCTCCATCGGCTCATCCATAACCGATCCCGCCAACACCGAGGCCGCCATTGCCGTGGGCTCGGTTCACAAAAGCGCCCCGCACCGGTATGGGGTTTCTTACTTCTCATCGAAAGGTCCTACGGATGACGGCCGCATGAAACCGGACCTGGTGGCGCCCGGAGAGAAGATTCTATCGTGCTCCATCCATCTCGACCGGGGCTACGAATACGAGGAAGCGAGCGGCACCAGCGCCGCTGCGCCTCACGTTTCGGGCGCCATCGCCGCGTTTCTCTCTGGACACCCGGAATTCCGTGGTGATCCTGAGCGAGTGAAGCAAATTTTCATCACGACGGCCACCGACCTGGGCCGGGACCGAGCCTACCAAGGCGCAGGTGTGGTCGACTTGTTACGAGCCATGATGTCAGTTTGAATGAAGGGAGTCATGCATATGGGACGCTTCAAGCAATTTCACGACCCAGAACTCTCGATCTGGCAGTCAGCAGTTGATGAGGTTGCAGCTCAGAGCTTCGCTGGGGCGCAAACGCAAGACATTGGCGGTCCACGCGCCATCACCGGCCGGCCCGACATTCCCGATCCGATGACGGCCGAGGCGATTTCCTACTGCAACCAGGTCCAGAGTGGCGTACCCATTAGCGAGGCCACGGCGGTTCACCCGGACACCGAAGGGCTGGCGCAGACGGCTGGGTTCTGCTCGCTGACCGCGCTCAAGCTGGCTAAGGCCAAGATCTTGGGCAACCAGGCAGACGAACAACGATATAAGGATGAGCTCGCCAAATTTGGTGATTGTGATCCCAGATATGCGGAAGCCGCCGCCAAATATGCCGAGTATTTCGTCGCCCAGCAGAAGCAGATCCCTTACATCGTCTACAAGAACCTGACCGATTTCGTTATCGACGACAAGCTCCCGTCTCAAGCCACCGTGGCCGTGGTGGGCGATTGGGGAACAGGCCAAGATGGAGCCAAACTGGTGTTGAAGCAGATTGCCAACAAGAATCCTGACGTGGTGATCCACCTGGGCGACATTTACTACGCGGGGACCCAATTCGAGGTGACCCATTACTTCCTGCAGCCCTGGCGGCAGATTCTGAATCTAGCTGGAAGGCCAATCCCAACATTCTCGCTGGCGGGCAATCATGACATGTACTCCGGCGGCGTTCCCTACTATCAGATGATTCAGCAACTCGGCCAGCCCGCCAGCTATTTCTGCTTGCGAAACGCAAATTGGCAGTTCGTTGCGATGGACACGGGTTACCATGACCATAATCCCGCTGGCGGCGGAGATGGCGCCACATATCTCCAGGACACGGAGGCGACGTGGCTCGCGGACAAGGTCAATAACGCGGGAGGCCGCCGCACCATCCTGCTTTCACACCATCAGCTCTTCACGGCTTTCGACTCGATCGACAACAACGAAATCAACCTGCGGCTGTATCCGCAGGTGGCTTCCCTGCTGCCCAGAGTAGCGATGTGGCTCTGGGGCCACGAGCACAATTTCGTGGTTTATGGCAGCTACAAGAATCTGGCGCGAAGCTGCTGTCTGGGGCATGGGGCATTTCCGGTTGGAGTGGACGAGTTGCCCACCCAACCCAAGTTTCCTGGGGTACCTCTGCTCAAGCAGGCTGACGGCAGCGATATCCGTTTGGGCACGACGGAAGGGCTCTACAATCACGGCTATGCCATCATTAAGTTCGATGCGACATCAGGAAGAATATCGTATTACCAGGACAGCGACGAGGACACGCCGATTTTCCAGCAGTCCTTGACCTAATCAACCGGGGCGGACGGGGTCAAAGAGTTATCAGTGCCGCAGCGAGGAGCCTTATGGGGCGTCTTTCATCTCCAATTGAGAATATCCGGGATCACTACACCGTGGTCGTCATCGGGTCTGGGTACGGGGCGGCGATTGCGGCGTCGCGGCTGGCGCGCGCCGGTCAACAGGTCTGTGTGATCGAGCGCGGGCGCGAATTCCAGCCCGGTGATTACCCGAACCGTTCAACTGAAGCCGTCACGGAAATGCAGGCTCACTTGCCGGATTGTCCGCAATGGGGCTCGCGCGTCGGCCTCTACGACCTTCACGTCAACCCGGACATTAACGTTTTTGTGGGGTGTGGCCTGGGTGGGACTTCGCTGGTGAACGCCAACGTGGCGCTGCGCGCCGAGCCGCGTGTGTTTGATGATCCCTGCTGGCCTGCCGAGCTCCGCAATCCCCATGCTGTGGACAGGACGCTTGAGGCTGACCCTGCAACCACTCTTGAAGAAAGCTACGCGCGCGCCGAGGAGATGCTCAAGCCCACCCCTTATCCCCAGGGCGCGCCCGAACTGCCGAAGCTCCGCGCTCTCGAGGAGTCAGCCAAGAAGTTGGGCCAGAAGTTTTATCGGCCTCCTTTGAACGTCAATTTCACCCTGGAGGGGACCAACCATGTCGGCGTCGAGCAACACAAATGCGTCAATTGTGGCGATTGCGTCACAGGATGCAACTATGGGGCGAAAAATACCCTGATTATGAACTACCTTCCGGATGCCTGGAACCACGGCGCCGAGATCTTTACCGAAGTCTCCGTGCGCTGGATCGAACGGAAGGACGGTAATTGGTTAATTCAGTGTGAGATTCTGGGAACAGGACGCGGGAGATTCAACGCTCCGCTTTTTGCCATGACCGCGGACATGGTTGTCTTGGGGGCGGGGACGCTCGGATCGACCGAGATTCTGCTTCGTTCAGTCCAGCACGGCCTTGCGGTCTCGAATCGCCTGGGTGAGCGATTCACCGGCAACGGAGACGTTCTCGCTTTCGGGTACAACACCGGACAAGTGATTAATGGAGTTGGCTGGGGCCATCGTACGCCCGGCCAGATTCCGCCTGTTGGACCCTGCATTTCAGGAATCATCGACATGCGCCACCAGGAGCGGCTTGAGGACGGAATGGTGGTGGAGGAAGGATCGCCGCCGGGGGCGCTCGGTGTGTTTCTGCCGGCTGGGTTCGAGGCCGGTGCGGAAGCAGCCGGTACGGCGGAACCCGTGGCTGCCAATGAGCGTCTCCGCGAAAAGATGCGAGAGCTTTTAACCGGCTTCGAAGGCCCGTATCACGGCGCCGTCAATCACACCCAGACCTATCTCGTCATGACCCATGATAATGCAAGCGGCCGCATGCGCCTTAATGAGCAAAACAACTTGGTCTTGGAATGGCCGGGCGTGGGAGATCAACCGATTTTCCAACGCGTGAACGAGAGGCTGAAGCAAGCCACGGCCGCTCTTGGCGGCACGTTTGTCCACAACCCTCTTTGGAGCAAGCTGCTCCACAGTAATTTGACCACCGTGCACCCGCTGGGCGGCTGCGTCATGGCGGATGGAGCTGCGGGTGGAGTGGTGAACCACAAAGGTCAGGTGTTTTCAGGCACTGCGGGGGCGGCTGTCTACGATAGCCTTTACGTCGTCGACGGGTCGGTGATCCCGCGACCGCTCGGTGTCAACCCTTTGCTTACGATTTCCGCCGTCGCGGAACGCGCCGCGGCGCTCATGGCCAAGGATCGTGGCTGGCAGATCGATTACCGGCTCCCCTCAGCACCCCGGATTGCCGCACCCGTGAAGCCTGGCATCGAGTTTACCGAGACCATGAAGGGCTACTTCTCGCAGCTCGTGAAGACTCCTTCGCCGCCACTTCAACCGGACGCGAGCTACCAGCTCGGGGCCGGCCAAGGCAAGACTAGCAATTCTCCCATCGAATTCACTTTGACGATCGCCAGCGAAGATTTGGAAGATATGATTGCCAACCCGGCCCACCAGGCGCGCATGGTGGGAACGGTCACGGCGCCCGCGCTTTCTCCGCAACCCCTGGCCGTGGCTGAAGGGGGCTTCAATCTCTTTACCGTCGATTCAAACAACGTCGACACCCACAACATGCGCTACCGGATGAAGATGGTGACGGACCAGGGCCGGACTTATTACTTTGAAGGTTTTAAGGTCACGCATCCTGACTTCGTCTTCGACGTCTGGCCGGCGACCACCACGCTTTATATCACTTTGTATGACGGTGACAGCGCCGCCAGCCCCATCCTCGGCAAAGGCATTCTCCGAATTGCGCCCGAAGACTTCACTCGTCAGCTCACCACCATGAAAGTGACAAATACGGGAAGCCTTGCGCAACGTATCGCCGCCCAAGCAAAGTTTGCAAAATTCTTTCTCGGCCCACTTTTTGACACCTACGCCGATGTCTTTGTCCGCCCCACCGTTTTTAACGTCGATGCTCCGCCTCGTCAAAAGCGGCCGCTGCGCGTTGCTGCGCCGCAAGTTGTGTTTTTCAAGGCTGAAGACGGAGTGGGACTGCGCCTTACCCGCTATCAAGGGGGTAACAAGGGGCCGGTGATTGTGGTGCACGGCCTCGGAGTTTCGAGCCTGATCTTCTCAATAGACACCATCGAGACGAATTTACTGGAGTACCTCTTCGCCCAGGGTTATGACGTGTGGCTGCTCGACTTCCGTTCCAGCATTGCACTACCCACGGCAGCTCTGCAAGCGAGCGGTGACGATGTCGCGACCAAGGATTATCCCTACGCCGTCCAAAAAGTGCTCGAGCTGACTGGGGCGAAGAGTGTCCAGATGGTGGCCCACTGCTGGGGATCGACGACTTTTTTTATGGCGATGCTGGCCGGGCTCAAGGGCGTGCGCTCAGCGGTAGCCTCACAAATTGCCACCCACTTTAAGACGCCGCTCGCCATGCATCTCAAGACCGGCATGCACGTGCGTTCGTTCGTTAAGAATCTGGGCATTGAGTCCCTCACTGCCTACGTGGACAACCATGAGGGTCTGCTTGCAAAAATCTACGATGAGGGACTGAAGCTCTATCCGGTTGAGCTCAAGAACCGCTGTACTAGCGCCACCTGCCACCGCATCTCATTCATGTACGCGCCGCTCTATGAGCACGCCAACCTGAACCAAGCAACGCACGATAATCTGCACGAGATGTTCGGCGTGGCGAACATGAGGGCTTTCATCCACCTGGCGCTCCTTGTCGACACAGGCCACCTGGTGGATTACTACGGCAGGGAGGTCTATCTGCCGCATCTTGACCGGCTTCGCATTCCTATCACATTCATTCACGGCGGCCAAAACGAGTGTTTCCTGCCCGAAAGCACCGAGATCACATTCAACCTTCTAAGCCAGGCGAACGGCAGCAATTTCTACAAGCGGCACGTGGTACCCGGCTACGGGCACATCGATTGCATCTACGGCAAAAGCGCGGCCAATGACGTATTTCCCTTCGTACTTGAGCACCTAGAAGCAACGCAATAGCCGCTCCGTCACGGATCGCGAAGTTCGGCAACTTTGGAGGAACACCCAATGGGCACAGCGGAAAGGTGGTTCGGCCGAATCGTCTGGATCGGAATTCTACTCAACCTGTGTTTCGCGATCCCGGCGATGTTTGCCCCGGACATGCTCCTCGCTAGTCTTGATCTCCCACCCCAAACTTCCATGCTCTGGCTTCAGAACGTGGGGATGCTGCTGGTGGCTCTCTGCATTTTCTATACGCCCTCTGCGGTCGCCCCGGCGCGGCATCCGGCTCATACAAAGCTTGTCGTTTTGTCGCGGTTGATTGCTTCTGGCTTCTGGTTCATTTTGCTGCGCCAATCTGCCCCTGCCGGCGTGGTCCGGCCCATGCTTTTCACCGACCTTACGCTTGCCGTTCTGCTCGCCCTGCTCCTGAACCCAGCCCTGTCGCCCCAAGACCGCGTCAGCGTGCAGGGCGCAAAGCAGGCGCTGGAAAGTTTCGGTAGCTGGTTGAGGTGCGCATGGCATTCCACGTGGGTGAAAGCTGCGCTGGGAGTTGTTTTGGTGGTCGCGGGATTGGTTGGCTACGGGTTGTGGTACTACTTGCTCCGGGCCGAACCGGACTCTATTCAGCCCACGCCAGCAGAGCACTTCAAGCACGGAGCCATCGGCTTGAGCGCTCAAAGCCGGCTGCCTTATTACATCTGGAAGGTGTTGCCTGCCATGTTTCCGGAAAAGCTACCGGGACCGGCTGGATATGCCTCCTTCGGTTTCATCTTTGAGCCAGGACAGGAGTTGCCCATCGGTTTCTCACTACGCAGGATCGGCTATCCCGCCCTTGAGGCCAATTGCTCGCTGTGTCACACTGGCACTTACCGCACGTCACCGTCCGATACACCCAAAGTGATTCTAGGCGCCCCGGCGCACTCCCTCGACCTTCAATCCTTCCAGCATTTCCTGTTTGAATGCGCCAGTGATCCGCGCTTTACGGGGACCAATGTGCTGAATGCCATCCAACACGTGCACCACACTTCGTGGTTTGAGGGCCTTGTCTACCGCTTCATGATCATTCCCGTAACCAAGCACGGGTTGCTAGAGCAAAAGGCTGCCTACGCGTGGCAGGAGAGCCGGCCCCCACAAGGACGCGGCCGCGTTGACACCTTCAACCCCACCAAGATTAACGTTTACCATCTTTCCGATGACCACTCCATCGGCACGGTGGACCTGCCGCAGATTTGGAATCAGCGGCCCCGCGAAAATCTGTGGCTTCACTGGGACGGAAACAACAACAAGCTCGAAGAACGTAATTATGCGGCCGCCATGGCAGTAGGAGCTACACCCAAGTCCGTCATTCCCGCGAGCTTTAAAGAAGTGACGGACTTTCTTCTCGACCTCCAGCCACCGCGATATCCGTTTCCGATTGACCAAGCAAAGGCGGCGCGAGGTAAGACCATCTACGAGCGCGAATGCGCTTCCTGCCACGCCTTCGGCGCTCCCCAGAACGGTCAAGTAACGCCCATTGAAGTGATCGGCACCGACCGCCACCGGTTGGACTCATTCACCCAACAACTTGTAGACAAATTCCACTCCATCAACTTTGGTCCGCCGTTTAAGTTTGATGCCTACCGAAAGACGAATGGCTACAGCAATGTGCCACTCGACGGTTGCTGGGCGCGCGCGCCTTATCTCCACAATGGCTCCGTGCCGACGCTTTGGGACCTGCTACAACCTGCGGACAAGCGGCCTACTGTCTTCTTCACGGGTTATGACGTTTATGATCCCAAGAACGTTGGCTTCATCACCTCTGGCCCTGACGCTGAGCGCAGTGGCTTTCAGTATCAGGTCTGTATCCCTGGCAATTCCAACGTTGGTCATACCTACGGCACGAACCTTAAGGACATCGAAAAGTGGGACCTGATTGAGTACATGAAGACGCTTTAGTCAAGGTTTCTCCTCCTCGGCGAGCCGGCGCCAGAGGATGCCCGGAAGGAAGCACATGCCGACCATCAGCCTTACCGACAACTTCGGTCTTGTCATCGACGCCTCACCCGAACTGAACGTCGCCGCAATGTTCTCGAAGTATCTAAAGAATACGGGGCCCATTGCCGCGCTATTACACAATACGAAGCCCCTCCGCGGCATGCAAATCGGCCAGGACCCTTTCACCTCACAGTCGATTGGAGTGTCCTTTACTCAGCCTTTCAGTTTGGGCGTCCCTGGCGTTGAGTTGACCATCAATCCCCAGTTGTCGGGGACTCTTGAAATCGTTAAGGGAAAGTGGCTTTTTGACGCCGATGATGATATTTTCGGCGATAGTATTCCCATCCCCGATCCGGACAACCAGGCGTTCCTTTCCGTGGGTTTGGAAGCGAAGCTGGATTTAAGCGTCAGCGAAAGCTACGGCGTCCTACAGTTTGGATTTGCTAACGGAACCGGCATTGTCTTCAAGAATTACAGGCTCTTTCCGCTCACGGAGGAAGCCGCCCCCGCCCTTCAGACCATCTTTCAGAATTTCGTGATTCCCGGCGACCTCGAGGACGTGGAATATATGACGCCAGGGAGCGTTGCGACGGTCGAGGGAACCGGATCGTTGAAGTTCACAGCCACTGCCAGCCTTCTCAGCGCCGTCAATCCGCTGGCGGCGTTGGGCACTCCTGCACTTCTTGGCGCGCTCACGGTGCAGGAGGGAGCCTGCCTAAACGTGTGCGCGGCATACACCCTGACGGGCGAATATCAGGTCCGGGTACAACGGCTTGCCGACCGGAAGTTTCAGCTCGGATACGAAAAGAAGCGGGGATCAGACTTTGACCTGAGCGTTGCCGCTGATCTCGGCGTGTCGGCGAGTTTCGGTCAGTTTGACCTCATCCGGCGCGTGTTACAAACCGTCAGCACCGACGCGGTTCCTGACAAGAGTGTGTTTCAGCAGGCAGGCCTGACCGACGACCAAATATCCACCATCGCCGCAGCTTTAAAGGTAGGAATTGAGCGGGACCTTGAGCTTTCCTTAAAAGGCGAATTGGATTCTTTGGATACAGTTTCATCAGCCTTCAGCTACTTGATCGATTTGGATGTTCTGGATTCAACCGGCAAGAAGGCCGTTAGTGATGCCCTGCGCGGTGACCTGACCGCTCTCGAAAGCTCCGCCCCCAATGGCGTCCAGTCGCTGAAGAGCGTCTTCTCCACTCTGCGTCAGGGCAAGAAGGTGCTGAAGATAAACCTGCTCGGAATATTCAATTATGGTTCGGTGAGCACTCTTTTCCAGAAAGGAACCATTATTGTCGATCGGGAATCGGGCGCCGTTACGATTACTGACCAGGCAGGTGCAAACCAGATTCAGTTCACCAGCGGCAACTTCACCCAGGACAGTGCCAAGCTGAGGAAAGTATTGGCCACGAGTTTTCTTGCCACCGCCACCTATCGTTCCTCCAAGACGGTGCTGCAAGCTCCGAGTTTGACAAGCCAATGTTGGTTTTTTGAATTCCACCAGCGCGGCGATATATCAAACATTCAAAACTATCTTCAGATCGCGGAGGCCCTCGCGTTGCTTTCAACGGAAGAGGTGGCAGGCAAGCTGCAGCACGTACAAAACGTCACATCGTTCGGAAAGGCCTCGATTTACGCTAACTCGCATTACGGCGATGAACTCTTCCGGAGCCTCTTCCTGGATTTTGAAGGGAAAGCTCGACCGGAAAATGATTACGAGAATCTGGGACGCCAGGCAATGGCCTCCCTGATCCCGCCGGGCAGCCCTCTCAATGATGCCCGTTTGCGTCCGATGTATGAAAAGGACACGTGGCAATCAATGCTGCAAGGGGAAACTGGAAATTTCCCGGCCATTCTAGAAGAAAGGGGATTCGACCCGGCCTATGTCCCGGCTATTCGGGACGATTATATTGCGATTACCTGGTGGGCAAGCGCCATGCATGAGATGGGCGAGGCACTGGCGCAATTGCTTGACTTCATGAGTCAACAGTCTGGCGCGACGGCGAAAGACCCTGTCTTCATCCGGCTTCGAAAGAATCTGGACCAGAAGCTCGCTTCGGTCGCCGCCAACACGCACGATCACTTTGCACAACCCTGGGGGATGGTGGTGATGGATTTGGCCTCGGACCGGAAGTCAAGCACCGCCGTTCGGATCAATTCTCCCAGACTAACCCTTGCGGTATCGAGGCCCGCATGACTTGTCACCTTCCGCCGTCCTGCCATGCCTGAGTAAGAGAAGAAAGAATGCCCAAGACGCGGGTGTGGCTGACAAGGAAGAGAGGATTTGCCAGCTTCAGCAGCAACAGGCAAGGGATCGTTACGATGAACGCCAACCTTGCAGGGGCCCCACTCAAGCCAATGTGAAGGAGAAGCCATGCTCAGTTGCAATTGGGACCAGAGAAAAAGTTCTTACGACTTCGTCGCAATTGGGTCCGGCTATGGTGGCGCTATTACGGCGGCGCGAATTGCCACAGCTAACCTGACTCCGAAGCCCGCACTCTGCATCTTGGAACGCGGGCGGGAGTGGCCCGTCGGAAACTTTCCCGACCGCATCGATACGGTTCTCCAAGCAGCCCGCAATGACACAAATCCGCTCGGACTCTATGAATTCCTCAATTACCAGGACATCTCGGTGATTAAAGGCTCCGGTCTCGGCGGTACGTCGCTGGTCAATGCCAACGTGGCGATTACTCCTGATCCGGAGGTCTTCCAGCTTCCGGGGTGGCCTCGTTCGATTACACTGGAAGTTCTGCTTCCCTATTACAACCGCGCCCGCTCGGTGATCGCTCCGGCGCAGCACCCTCGTGCTCTGCAACTCGCTAAGGTTCAGGCCCTCGACCGGCGTGCGCAGGAGATTGACAAGCACGCCTACGGACTTACCATTGCCGTCAACTTCTCCGTGAATGGTACGAACGCCTACGGCGTCGAGCAAAAGCCTTGCATCGATTGTGGCGACTGCATCACGGGTTGCAACGTTGGCGCCAAGAACACGCTCTACATGAATTACCTGCCCATGGCGCGGAATGCCGGGGCGGAGATTTACACCCAGACCAAGGTTGACTGGCTCGAAAAACTTTCCGGGGGTGGCTGGAGGATCCACGGGCACCATTACAAAGACGTCCTGAACAATGAGCCGTTCACCCTCGACGCGAAGAACGTCGTGCTCTCGGCCGGCGCCATTAATTCCCCGGAGATATTGCTACGCTCGGAAATGCACGGCTTATCCGTCTCGCCGGCTTTGGGTACAAGCTTCAGCGGCAACGGCGATTTTTTCGGCTTGGCCTATAACGGCGACTACGTTACGAATGTTCTCGGGTATGGCCTGCGGCCACCTCAAGCGGGTGACGCGCCTCCCTCCGGCCCAACCATTGTGGGCGCTGTCTCCTACAGCGGCAATATTCCGGTGGAAGACCGTTTTACCGTGGAGGATCTATCTTTCCCCAGCGCCTATATCATGGGCGCCAAGGCAGGGTTCGCAGCCCTGCAAGGTCAGGATACCGTGACCGGCAACGAGGCTGGCCAGCGGCAACGCGTGTTAATTGACGCCGACCTGTTGCATCCCTACCGCCGTGACGGCGCCCTGAACCATACCATGCTCTACCTGGTGATGGGCCACGACGATGCCCGGGGAACGATGATTTTTGACGCTCCCTGGTTCGAGCCGGATGGGCGCATGAAGATTGAGTGGGATGGGGCAGGGCGGGAGATTGTCTTCACGCGCATTAACGATGAATTGCGCCGGCACGCGCGGGCGCTCCGGGCAAATTTCATCGAAAATCCTCTTTGGAGCATCTTTAATTCTCATCATCTAATCACGGCCCATCCCCTTGGCGGATGCCCCATGGGCGAAGATTACATGCACGGCGCGGCGGACGAATTTGGAAGGGTTTTTGCCGGTGATGGAAGCGTCCATGAAGGCCTCTATGTGAGCGACGGCTCCCTGATCCCGTCCGCCCTCAACGTCAATCCTTTCATCACTATTTCTGCGCTCACCGAACGTAATATCGAGCGGAAAATTCAGGACATGCAGGGTGATCACTATCCCGCACCCAATCGGGCGGTCACCGGTGCGGCCCTCAGCGCGATTGACGTCATCAACTACAGTGAAAACCGGTTGGAACCTCTATTCCGGCGCTCCTCCAGCTTGGGGATCGATGTGATGATGAATCAAGGCGGGACGCCTCAGATTGATCTGGCCTCGCGCACCATCCGAAACGACCGCTACTGGAAGGGCTTCTTCCCGAAAGGACACATCCTGAACGCCATGTCTTCGGCGCTATTCACCAGTTTCAAGAAGGAATTCCATCAACAGGACGGCCACTATGTGGGCATCACCAGCGACACGGACAATCGCATTCACGCTCGCAACTCCTTGGAAGAGATCACGCTCAACAAGGCTACGGGCACGCTTGAAGCCGGCAAGTATATCCTGCTGCGCTACCTCGACTTCCCTTGGACAGGCTATTACGACATTTTCAAAGTCATCAACCCGGATCTGTTGATCGGGCGTGTCTATCTGGGCGTCTACCCCAACGGGGTTCGCCTGTTCACCTTCCCCATGGCGCGTCAGTACAGCTTCGATCAAATGACCGTCGACGATCATGCCGCTTTATACGCCGAAGGTTCAGTCCCATCCAAAGAAGACCTGCAAGGTGTGTGGCGCATGGACGTTGTCTCAAATGCTAACCATGCGGGCAGTGTCGCCTACCTGCGCTTCGATCTGAAGCCCGACGGCCGCTTGCAGGCGGGCTACCAGTTGATGGGATTGATGGAAGGCCTGGTTCTACCCAGTTTTGTGCAGGACCACTTCCAATTGAATGACTTTACGCCATTCCACGACGAGATTCGCAAAATCTCCAGTGGCTTCATGGTGGGGAAGTATGTTACCGGGCTGCCTGGGGGCCTACCGCCAGCGTTGGGCGGCCAGTCGCTCGGCATCCTTCATAGTGATCAGAACGGCCAGTTTGGGTTTTGCTACGTGATCTCCCGGACAGACCAGAAGGCGCTGCCGGTGAACACCTTGATGCAACCATTTCTGGATGTTTACCTGCCTGATGGCTTGGGCATGACTTTCGACGAGGAAATGGTGGGATGGTACCTTGAAGGCGCCACCATACCTGCGCCCGGGCGAACCGGGGACCTAACGATTGCTGACCGCATCCCCCCTTCCGGCGCCCCGGAGGGCGCAGCCGCTTGCAAGTTCGACGTGCGCATGACGGTGCGGGATCTGAACGAATTCATTGACGGCCCTGAGCACGAGGCATCAATTTCCGGAACGATCTCGTTCGACCAGTTCCAGGGGCAAGCTCCGGCCATTTTTACGGTAGACCCGGTGAGCAGCAGGTTTAACTATTTACGGGTCAATTCTGCAACCGGCGAAGCCGAAATGCGCTACCACATGGAATTCCGGAGTGATAAAGGCCGGCAATTTGTCTTTGAAGGCCGCAAGTACATGCAGAAGGACGCGGGCGGGGGGCCGCTAGGGCTGCGCGAGATTCTTCAGGACTATACAACCCTTTATGTCCACATTTACGAGAGCCAGGCCGATGGCACCCAAAACCACATCGGCCTTGGCTATATGAAATTTCGCACTTTTGAGGATATCGCAGCCGCCGGGAATCTGGCGGGTTTTTTGGCCTCATTCAAGGTAACGGGCACGAGCGATCCCGTGCTCCAACTGCAAGGCCAGATGCGCTTCTTGGCATTCACCGCGCAGTTCGTGCAGCGGCAATACGACCCTCTATCGCCGGATATTGGCAGCTTTTCCGAGGATGTCCGCCAGGAAGTCTTGCGCGGGGCCGACACGCCCGATTATTTCAGCACGCGGCCCACTACAGAGCTTCAAGCCATCCTTCACGATACGCCTACCCTGCCGATCGAGAAACTGATAAACACCGGCGCGGTGCGATTTGACTTCCAGAAAAAACGTATCTTCCGCGATTCGTTCTGGAAAGGATCGTTCGCCAAAGACACGTTGCTGGGATGGGAAGAGCGGGTTCGCAATGCCGGTTTGGGCGAGGCGGTGGCAGAAACCGGTGGAGTATTTGCAGGCGGAAGCTTCTGGAAGCGCTTCGATCGCATCGAGAACGGAGTCGCCAGCGGCACCGTGGTAAATTATGAGCTCAATTCCCTGCCTGGAGACCCTCGTGTGCGGCAAGTGCCGTACCCCGATGACAACCGCCGCTACTTCAAGAAGGGGGATTCGATCTTGCTGCTGAATTACCTCAATGACCCCTATAAGATGGTCTACGACACGATCAAGGTGATTGACGATGACAACGCCATCGGCGTGATGCACTTGGGTAGCTTCCCGAACGGTGTGGAGTTTTCGACGTTTGTCATGGCGCGAAACAATTATCCTTTTGAGAAGATGTCGGTGGAAGATCACAACCTGCTCTTTGCCGATCCGCACGCCACCGCTCCCACGGCCGCGCAACTTCAAGGGGATTGGGACGGTAGCCTGGTTTTTGTCTCTCATCCGAACAGCACGCTGCTTAACCAGTTGAACCCTGTCGCATTTCATCTCAGTTTCCAGGAATCGGGGGCGCAAATTGATGTGCGATACCGTTTCGGGCTGGTGAGCGACGAGTCCCAGATTCAGACGACAAACGAATTCGCTCAACTCACAAATATAACTGCCTGCCGTGATGAAATCAGAATGATTGATGCTAATACGATGATCGGGAAATGGGTTTCTGCGGAACTGAGTCCCGATCTATTGGCCGGACTGCAGAACTATCTAGAGCCTGCAGGAAACCAATACACATTTTATTACGTGCTGACGCGCGCGCAGGCGTAGCCGCCCAGTGGACAGCCGTTTCTGAAGTGTCAAACTGGAGATCTTCAGCTTTTCGCCGGGAAGATAATCCAGCACGAGAGTATGCAAGAGCGTGGGGTGCTCACGCCGCAGCTGTTGGCCGGAAATTCGCGTGCCAGGTGCGGCAGAATTGTTCGAGCGTGCCATTCAAGATATGGACGCGCACGGTGAGAAACGGCTGAACGGTAAACCGGTTCTAGTACATCTGTTGTTTTGTCGCGCTGCACTCTCCAGAAACTCCGCTTACGCTGGGAGGGCTTGGATGAGTTGAAATCCCAGTTTGGCGGCTTTCCGCTGGAGGGAGCTGATCTCCCGACAACGATGTTGCGCTTCGTAAAACGTCGCGCCTCGGTCGACGAACTGCATCCCGTAGCGGAGCATTCGATAGACTATTCGGGCCAGCTTTGCGGCCATGGCCTTGATCGCGATCGGAGCCCCGAGCCGGGTCCTCAGTCGGCGGAACTGGGCGCCCAGGTACGTATCGCTTTCACGTAAGGTGCTGACCGCCATCTTGAAAGCCAGGGTCAGCCGGTTCTTTGCCGGCAACCGCCCTTTCCCGTAGAATGAGCCGCATCACGCAAGTAACGCCATTACATAGAAAATGGGCTTCATTCCATACCTCACTGTGCCAAGAAAAGGAGCATTTCCATGGCGAACCTTGAAGTCACGAATTGGTTTGGGGATCTGGTTTCGCATCCGCAAGTTCTAGTTGAGGCAAACTCGGTCGAGGACATCATTGCCATTTTGAAAAACCCGGCAAAGTATCCCGCGCCGGTCCGGGCTGTAGGCTCCAACCATTCCACGGCGCGCTGCGGCGTGGCCGATGGCGGCACTCTCATCAAAATGACCAACATGAACCGCATTCTGGGCATCTCGGGCGACCACGTGACGGCGCAGGCAGGGGCGCTCTACTTCGACATTGCACACGAACTCGAAAACCACCAATTGCAGTTTTACGTGAATACCGAGATTGGCAGCCTTTCGGTGGGCGCTGCGGCGTGCGCCGGAACGAAAGACGGCTCCATGCCTGGCGAATTCGGCCAAGTGGGTTCCTATGTGTCAAACATCAAGATGGTTCTGCCTTCGGGCGAGCTCCTGGAAGTGACCGAGGAGCAGCATGACCTGATACAAAAGGTCCGTTCGAGTTACGGGTTGTTTGGGGTGGTCTACGAAGCGACGTTTCGCGTGCGTCCCATCCTGCCGATGGCGGTTTACCATGAAACGTTCAGCCTGGAAGACTTTGTGACGAAGCTATCCGAGCTTTGGGCCCGGAATGAATCAATGATGCTTTACACCTTTCCGTTCGACAATTTAATCACTGTTGAGTTTCGAAAATATAATCCCGGCGCCACGGGCAGTCCGGCCCGCCACGTCTGGCAACTGCGCAATTTCATGTGGGGGACGGCAGGGCCTCTGTTCTGCCACGGGCTCGAAGCGAACATCGCCAATCCAACCGTCCGCTATAAAGCGGTGGACGATTTTAACGCCTTCTGGCGCTTCAAGCTCACCCATCTGATCAAGAGCGACTACACCATCGCCACCGACCAGATTATCCATTACCCGCCCGTGTCCAATGATAGCCGCTACACTTTCAGCCTGTGGGCGTTTCCCGAAGAAAGCTACGCGAGCGTCCTGCCCAAGTATTTTCAATTCTGCAGGGATTACTACCGGCAGAAAGGGTATCGCTCCAACATGCTGAGTGTTGGCTACCGCATTTTGAAAGACCAAAACTCGTTGCTGTCTTACTCCTATGATGGGACGGTCATGACCGTGGACCCGGTTTCCACTGGCAACGACGGATGGAAACCTTTCTTGGAAGCGTATAACGAATTTTGCTGCAATTTCGGAGGGCTTCCGCTACTGAATCAGACTTACGGCGTTACACGAGCCTTCGCGCAGAAGGCCTTGGGAGACCGCCTGAAGATTTTTGCGCAGGCTCGGAAGCAATACGATCCAGGCAACCGTCTGCTGAACGATTATTTCCAGGATCTACTGACGGAATGATTGGCATTGGAAACCCACCGGTCCGCCCCGGCCTACCACCTCGCTTCTGGCCCGGTGGGGATTGTATGAGCACTACTCTGCTCAAGGGCCTTGCAGGCCTCCTGCGGCAGATCGACCCGGAGATGTCTCCGGAAATCTCTCTGCAGTAACTCGACGCGTAAGTCATTTAGATTCAGCATTCGCTCTCCTCTGGCGACGCGTCGAGTTTCTGCCAATTAAGTCCGAGTTTACTCGAGAAAGAGGATGATCGCCGGAGTGCCTACCGGGGTGTATTGGCCGGTAAAGTGGAGGCTGCCGGTCTTCCGGTCGATGCGGAAGGTGGTGATGGCATCGCTCCGCTGATTGCATGAGTAGAGGAAATTGCCGGTGGGATCGATGCTGAAGCTACGCGGATAATCGCCTCGGGTCCATTCCTCGGCTTCAAAGGTGAGCCTGCCCGTCCTACCGATGGAGAAGATGCTGATGCTATCGTGCAGCCGGTTGGCAGCATAAACAAATTTGCCGTCAGGCGAGACCCGAACCTCTGAAGCAAAATTGGTACCCGAGAAGCCCTGTGGCAGGCTTGAAACAGTCTGCATCGCTGTCAGCCTTCCGCCCGTCGCGTCATAGTCGAACAAAACCAGGGTCGAACCCTCTTCCTGCAGTGAATACATCCAGCGGCCATTTGGATGGAAGGTGAAGTGCCGGGGTCCATCGCCGGGGGTTAGTGATACCGATGCTGGACTATTGGGGAAGAGCTTGCCTTCTTGCTGATCGAACTTCCAACTCAAGATCCGGTCCATTCCGAGATCGCTGGAGAGCACGAGCCGGCCCGCCGGATCGGCCTGGATCATGTGAGCGTGAGGATAGTCGTGTCCACTGATGGCAAAACTGCCAGGAGGTGCGCTGGTTGCATGGGTTGGGCCTACCTTTCCCTTGTCGTGTTTGACGTCGGTGGCTGGACCCAGTTCACCTCTCGAGCCAATCGGCAGGACGGCAATGGTCCCTCCGGCATAGTTTGCCACCAGCACATACCTGCCAGAGGGATGGACGCTCAGGTGCGCTGGGCCGGCTCCCTCCGAGCTGACTGTATTGAGCAGCGTTAAGTTGCCATTGGACCGATCCAGCGAAAATGCACTGACCGAGCC
The DNA here is from genome assembly GCA_937900045.1 of uncultured Acidobacteriota bacterium. Lineage (GTDB taxonomy): Bacteria > Acidobacteriota > Terriglobia > UBA7540 > UBA7540 > CALCEB01. The sequence goes on along the minus strand of CALCEB010000005.1, from coordinate 6,214 downwards.
GGAATGGTTCCTGCCGAAAGTGGTGGTCTCATTCGCCGCGTACAAACAAGTTTTCGATGGGTGAAGGGCCAACCACGACGGGTTCGAGCTATCGGAAAAGAGTTTACGGGAAGACAAGGAACCCGTTGTAGGGTTCATTTCAAATAGGTAAATGCCCTCGCCACGGCCTGCCGCGCCCTCGGGGCCTTGCGGCGAGCTGTAAGTTCCGACGTAGGCCAAGACCGATTTTTGAGTTCGATTCGCTTGATTCTTTCCGGCCCAAGCCAGTCCCGGCCCGGTCATAGCCAAAGTTGCGGCGCCTTTCAGGAAGCATCGGCGTGTACTCTTGCGGATAGGGCTGGGTTGCCGTGGCACTTCTTCAATCGACATGGGTTCTCCTTTAGGACAAGGTAAGCCTAAGGGCATTCGAGACCGGCCAAACTCTGCTCTATCGCCGCGGTCTATTATGGGAAACTCTTCTCCCGCGAAGCCGCATTGTACACTGTACCAACATTCTTCTGATGCTCCTTTTTTGGGATCGACCATCCCTTGCGGCAATGCTTCGCCCACGGGCTGAGAAGCGACCCGCATTTTGGGTCCCCAAAAACTCCAGCGCCTTAAAGCTTTCGGGACGGTTTCCGGTCAAGACTGGCCCGTTACCATCATGGACCGCTATCGCAGGAATTCTTGCCAGCGCAGCAGATAAAAGCGATCGCACGCTCCCATTTACATTCGGGGCGCCACAAACGTGGTACTCTCTCTGATTTACTGCTCGCCCTGCCGCTCCTTGGTCAAGGTTGATGGTCCTGATTAGCGAGGTTGCAGTCAACCCTGTTATTGGCCAAAGGGGCGGGAAAACGATCTGCTTGTGCCTTATAAATCGCTGGATGATAAGCGATGCGAAGATTGAGCAGAAAAGAATAGAGCTGAGGGCAAGGACTCGCATGACAGCATTGCCGGAGGGCTTGATACGAGGTTTACCGCTCCCCGCAATGTCTGAAACCTCCAAGTGGTGGAACAAATGATGCCAGAAGTTCAGAATCGGACCAAGAATGTTTTTTTTGGGTTATGGATCATCATTTTCAGTTCCGTGCCAGCCGCGGCCCAAAGGCCTCACCGCCAAACCCAGCCGGTGGGCTTTCGATTCCGGTTCGTGGCCCCGGCCCGTGGCAACCGTGTGGCATCCGTCGCCGGGGTCGCGGGAGATGCTAGCACCTACTATGCCGGCGCAGCTTCGGGCGGCGTTTGGAAATCAACGGATGGCGGCAATCGGTGGTCTCCCATTTTTGACAAGCAGCCTGTCACCGCCATCGGAGCCCTTGCCGTGGCGCCTTCCGATCCCAATGTCGTCTGGGTGGGCACGGGTGAAGCCTGGGCCATTCGAGACAGCGATGTCATGGGCGACGGCGTCTATAAATCTACCGACGCGGGAAACACGTGGACCCACATGGGTTTGGACCAGACGGGACGTATTGGCCGGATTGTTGTAAACCCCAAGAACCCGGACGTGGTATTTGTCTGCGCGCTCGGGCGCGCCACCGGACCACAGCAGGAGCGTGGTGTTTTCCGCACCCGGGATGGAGGCCGCCATTGGGACCGTGTCCTCTTCGCCAATGAAAACACCGGTTGTTCCGGCTTGGCGATGGACCCGCACAACCCACGCATCCTTTTTGCGGCAATGTGGCAGGTGGAGATGCATACCTGGGGAGAATTCAGTGGCGGGCCAGGCAGCGGCCTTTACGCTTCCCGCGACGGCGGCACCACATGGACCGCGATCAGCAGTCACGGATTGCCCAAGCCGCCTTTAGGCAAGATTGACGTTGCTGTGGCGCCCACTGATTCGAGCCGCGTCTATGCGCTGATTGAGACCAAGGACCAAGGCTCCGTCTGGCGATCGGACGATGCCGGACAAAATTGGCGCGCCGTGAGCTACGATCGCAGACTGATTGGACGCGCGGGTTATTACATCCGGATCGCTGTCTCCACCGGCAATGAAAACGAGGTGTACGTGGCCAACAGCAGCTTTTTCCAGTCCCTGGATGGCGGCCAAAACTTCCGGCAAGTCCACTGGGGCGGCGACACTCACGACATCTGGGTGGATCCCGCTAACCCGGATCGCATTGTGGTCACGGACGATGCGGGATTAAACATCACCACCGTACATGGCCGTGGCTTTCACCGCGTCTCACTTCCCATCGGACAAATGTATCACGTGGCGGTGGACAATCAGATTCCCTACGACGTTTACAGCAACATGCAGGACGATGGCAACATGCGCGGCCCGAATAATTCGGAAATAGGGTGGGATCACGGAATGGGCGGCTGTGAATCCGGCTTTACAATTCCTGATCCCACCAACCCGGATATCGTATGGGCCACTTGCTATGGCGATGAGGTAACCCGGTGGGACGCCAAAACCAAGCTCGCCCGTTCGGTGAGTCCCTGGTTGCACACTTTGGACTCACCTCCAAACAAAACCAAGTACCGCTGCCACTGGACTCCACCCCTGGCCATTGACCCGTTCGACCCTAATACGGTTTATTATGGCTGCCAGGTCATCTTCGAAACCTCAAACGGCGGCCAGAGCTGGAGCGTCATCAGCCCAGACCTTTCCACGCACGATCCTACCCGCATCGTATCTTCCGGAGGATTAATCGGGGACAATCTCGGACAGTTCTATGGCGAGGTCGTTTTCGCGATTGCGCCATCCGAAGTCCAAAAGGGCCTCATCTGGGCGGGCACCAACGATGGGCAAGTGTGGTACACCCAGGATGGAGGCGGCCATTGGACGAACGTCGCCCACAACATCACGGGCATGCCTGCCTGGGGGACCATCACCAGCATCGCTCCCTCGCATTTCGATGCTGGCACGGCCTACATCTCCGTGGATTTTCATTTGGTGGATAACCGCGACCCTTTTATCTATAAAACCACCGATTTCGGGCAGACTTGGACGAAAATCAGCGATGGTCTACCCAAAGGCCCGCTCGCTTACGTTCGCATCATCGCGGAGGATCCGAACCACAAAGGTTTGTTGCTCGCCGGCACAGGAAGTGCGCTTTACGATTCGCTCCATGACGGAAACCAATGGACTCCGCTGCAAAACGGCCTCCCGCACGCTCCCGTCTCCTGGGCAGTAGTACAAAAACACTTCCACGATTTGGTTGTCTCCACCTACGGCCGTGGGCTCTACATTCTGGATGATATTACTCCGCTCGAACAAATGGCGCAGGAGACATCGGATGCCCCCGTGCGATTCTTCGCACCCCGCCCGGCTTACAGGTTCTTCCGCGATGGGCAAGTCTTCTTCACCTATTCGCTGAAATCGGCCGCCAAGGCTCCCGTTGGAATCGAAATTTTGGATTCTCACGGCGCCGTGATACGCAAACTGCAAACCAAAGGGCAGACGGGAATGAACCGTGCCGTTTGGGACCTGCGCTTTGAGCCGCCGCAGCTCATCAAGCTCCGCACCAGCGCGCCCGACAATCCCCATATCTGGGAGGAGCCGCGATTTCGCGGAAAAGATTCGCGTCCCGTGCTGCACTGGGGCATCCGTCCGGCAGAGGTCGGCCCGATGGCTGCTCCCGGCAACTATACGGTGCGCCTGACGGTGGACGGCCAGACCTTCGCGCAACCTCTCACCATTCTGATGGATCCGCATGCGCCCGGCACGCAGGCAGACATCCTGGCCAGCGTCAATCTGCAACTCCGGATCCGCCGTGACATCAACACTGTTTCCGGGATGGTCAATCGGCTTGAGTGGATGCGGAAGCAACTTAGCGGCCTGTTAAGGATGTTGCATTCTCAGAAAAACCAAGTTGATTTGATGAAGTCCGTGGAAGCGATGGACGGAAAGATGCTTTCCGTGGAAGTCAGCCTGGTGGCGCGTGAGCAACTAAACAGCGATGACAAGTACTTCTCCGAAGCGGATAAACCCTACCTGAACCTGATCTGGCTGAATGCCGAGGTGGGTACGGGCGGAGGGGATGTTGCGGGCGGCGCTGAATTTGCTCCTACGGACACGGATGTGAGCCTGTTGCAGGTGATCGAAAAGAATCTGGCGGTCGCGCAAGCCGAGTACCGAAACTTGATGGGTAAGGAAGTCCCGGCTTTCAACCGCTCGCTCGCGGAGCATGGAATGACTCCTCTTGCCGCCTCGATCCCGTCCGCTCCGGCCGTAGCCGGTGAGAATGGTTCCTGAAATCTCAGGGTGGATCTTTCCGACTCTTTTCAAATGGAGGTGAATGTCGTTGAGCCGAATCTCTCGCCGCAATTTTCTGGGAACCGCCGCACTCGGTGTTCAGGCTTTAAGGACAATGCCCGGGAAAACACTGACTGGAATTTTTGGATTTAACGCCCCACGCGGCACACCGATGTCGGGCGGGCCCGGTCCCGAACGGCTGCGGGGGATCACCGTGGATGCCGCGCGGCTTCCAGAAAAGTTCTCCTATTACAAGCAGTTGATTGGCTTTTGCCGGGAATGGGACCTGAACGCTTTGCTTTTCCGGCTCACGGATGACCAAGGCTCCATGCTGCGCTTCAAGAGCCACCCGGAGCTGGTTACGCACCGGCACGCCTTAACGCCCGAGGAAGCCCGCGAACTCGCAGCATACGGAGCCCGCCAGGGTGTGATGGTTATTCCCGAAGTGGAGTCTTTCGGCCATACTCACTATATAACTTCCGTCCCCCAATATGCGCACTTGGAAGATCGTGACCGCAGCGGTCGTGAGGGCTTCACCGGGCTCATCCCGGTTGATCCTGAGACGCTCGCTTTGATTAGTGATCTCTATCGCGAAGTGGCTGGTATTTTCTCGTCACCTTACGTCCACGGGGGCTGTGACGAGGTCAACTGGGGCGGATCGGAGCTTTCACGCCGCGCGCTCCGAGCCAAGAGCCGGGCTGAAATCTGGGCTGAATACTTGAACTCACTCGACGCAGTCTGCCGGCGGAACGGCAAAGAGCTGATCGTGTGGGGTGACTTCATTTTGCATAAGGAACCGGATATTCTGCCGCGGCTTGGCAAGCGCGTGATCGTGATGGACTGGCAATACTATGTAACGGACCCCAAACCGCTTGCTCAGATTGCTGACCGGGTCATCGAACACGGGCTGCGAGTAATTGGGGCTCCCGCCATCATCTCCTGTGAGTGGGGGCCGCGCATCGGGGACCTGCAATTGCGCAACATTGACGCTTTTAGTGACGCGTATAGTGGAATTCGGGACGCGCGCTGTCTGGGCGTCATTGTGACCAACTGGGTGCCGAGCCGGTACATCCAACGGTCCCTTTGGGATAGCATTGCGTACTCAGCAGTGGCGCTCAATCGGGGGAGCGCCGAGTCGCGGCAGTCTGCGTTCCGCAGCTTCGTCGAAAGATTTTACCAGGCTCGCTGGAACTCCACCTGGCAAGAAATCTTTGCGGCCTACTACCGTATTGCGCCCAACCGGCACTCCTGCGCGCCTGCGTGGCAAGGGCCGCGGCTACCCGTGCCTTGGGCGAGCGAAGCCAGCCTTCGCGCCGTGCTTAACCGGGGCCTGATCGAAACTCCGTCCTACTCTGGCCTCCGGGCGAGGATGCGCGCTGTCGAAAACAATGTGCGCAGTCACCACGACGATTTCTCTGCCCTGGCCCTCTCCGCAGAATACCTCGGCTATGCCTCCTGGCGCGAGACGGCGGTAATCGGGGCGAGGAAGGCGCCCAACTCCCGCTCCACCGCAACCCTGATTGAAACCATCGCCGGGCGCGATGCCGCTTTGGTACGGAAGCTCGAGGCCGAATGGAGTGGGGGGCGGTTCAGCGACTCTGCGGGCGCTCGCGCGCCCATCTTCGGTCTAAACCCGCCCGATCAATTACTCTTCCGGATGCGCCAGGCTGCGAAGTTTTCAAACGAACTCGCTCATCATGGCGACCGGTTCAGCCGTCTGCTCCGCGAAAGCTAATCCCTTACCTTAATCACGACGTCATAAGATTCTGACGTTTTATGACGGCGACTCTGCCTCTCGTTGTCACCCCCGCGCAGGCGGGGGTCCAAGTGACCACGAGGAGGCGGGGTGTGGATTTCCAATTCCCGCTTTCGCGGGAACAAGCTTCGCGAGAATGACCGTAGTCTGTTGCTGTAAGCGGATACGCCCGTTATGGTCCCGGCTATGCCGGGTTAAAAAGATGGAGCGGGAGACGGGGATCGAACCCGCGACGTCCAGCTTGGGAAGCTGGCATTCTACCGCTGAATTACTCCCGC
>CALCEB010000004.1 GCA_937900045.1 uncultured Acidobacteriota bacterium | reverse complement strand
ACCAGTCCATCACCGCCACCAGGTACACCAATCCGCGCGCCATCGGAAGGTAGGTTGGGTAAGGCTCGACTTGAGCGACGCCGTCCCACACCAACTGATCCCGCTGCTCCAGCTCACAGCGCCTCATTCCTGCTTTTCCAGAATGACGATCCATTGCTCAAAGGTGGGAAGTATTGGAACTTGCCATTCCCCAGCCGCGTCAGGCTTGACATCACCGGCCGGCAATCGAGCCCCTGCTCGAGGGTTGAAGAAGAAGGCATGATAATTTACATCGGGCTCAAGATGCGTGATCTTCGGCGAGTCCCACTGAGGCGGCACAAACACAATCCGCAGCTCACCCGGAATTCCTGAGCAATAGGGGAGTTGATAATTTTGTGTGGTCCAGTGAGGCTCAATCCATTCCGGGTGCGGCTCCAGCCGCCACCATTCGTAACGCTCAAGCAGCCCCTTGCCAAGGCCCACCTGGTGCGAGCCAGGAAGCTGATAAGCTTTGTCCCACGGCGGCCCGCCCCACGAACGGCCATGCGGAGAGGGCCCGAAGGGATGCTCTTGAGTGTTCACCTGCCAGATTCCATCCGCTCCGTAAGTGTGACCCGCCGCACCACTCAGCACGCAAGCCCAAAACACAAACCGCTCAACTTCCTGCCGGTTCTCATCCAGAATCCCTTCGTAGCAGACTTCGCCCACAAGAACCGGCATCTGCGGATTTCTCTGCAACTCCTTCGTGATTGTGTTGATGGTGTTTGGGTAACTCGTTCGGTCGCCGTGACCAGTCTGAAGCATGTCGAAATCCAACACGTTTGGGTCTTCGACTGTATCGCGGGCAGCGGAAGAGGGATGAATCGTGATGGGATGATGATAGGGATCGATGCTGCGCACGTACCGCGCCACTTCGGTCCAGCCAGCTTTCTGCGTTTCCGCATCTTGCTGTTTGTTCTTCGAAAGGTAATAAGGCATTGTGCCCTCGCCCGCCAGACACCAGAAAGCAGGATAAGCGCCCCAACGCGCGATGATGTAGCGCCAGTGCTGCTTGATTTTCTGCAAACCCATGAAGACCAGGAAATATCCCCAGCAGCCAACAATGCAAGGTGACAGACCGCGATTCACAAGTTCCTGGATGCGCAGGTCCGCCATATCAAAGTAGTGCGGGTTGATTCGGGAGTAGTTTTCCGCCCAGGGATAGCCCGCTTCGTTAGCTCCACGCGGGTCAAAAGGAGGCATGTCCGGGTAAAGGCCCGCAACAATTTGAATGACGGAAAATCCCTTCGAAGTGCGGTCTGCCGCCAGCTTCTGAAAATCTTCAGGCCACCGCAAGCGATCGCAAAGGCCCATCCACCAAGTGTCACCCAACCAGAAGAATGGCGCGCCGTCCTCATGTTCGAAGTGCAAGTGATCAGCAGCCACGCGCAACGGTCCGCGTTTTAGTAATGAGTTATTACCCGTATAAGCTGAAACCTCCAGTACTCCGGTCTGCCCGTGCAGATCGGGGTTGGAAGCATCACTCGACTCTGTGCGAAAGGTGTACCGGCCCGCCGTCAGTGGAGCATACCGGATTCGCCACACCTGGCCTCCCGCCCAAAATGCAGGAACTCGTTGCCTCCTCCCCTGAGGATCCACAAATATCAAATCAAGTTCCACGTCGTTGAACGGATCAGCGTAAGCCTTTCCGGATGAGTACGCCCACTCCGCGACGCAGTGCTGCATCCCGTATTGAGTTGGCGCCGGGTTCCGGTTACTTGATTCGTGTGGCAGAGAATCAGCGTCCGCTCCGTTTCCTCCCGCCCCCTCCACCAGTGATGCAAAGCCTGCTGCCCCAAACCCAGTCTTTTCTAAAAATGATCGGCGGTTCATTAGACTTATGCTCCCCTCTTGAAACTTTATGGGTCCGCACGCTACGCGCGATTCACACGAATGACGACATCCTCTGCAAATGGGGCGAGTTCAAACGTGACCAATCCCCCCAAAGGCCGGCAGGCGAGGTGAGTACACGCCTGTTGTGGGTGAGTAAAGACAGACGCTGTAGTTTCCTTCTGGAAGCCGGAAGGAAACTCGGCCACTGATCGGCTGTCCCGCAGTGGGATCTGCTAACTCCCGCCCATCTGCAGATAAGCAACGTAATCCTCCCCTGGTTTCGCCAGGGTTGCGTCCACCAGATGCGTCGGCTTGGCCGTGATCCAGGCTCGCACAGGCTGAGCATGGAGGATTCAGCGCCCAAATCTTGTCCGCGTAGGTGTTGCTGAAGACCGTCAATTCGACGGCGATGCCCAGTTTCGATGCCATCGAAAGGCACCGATGCAGGCGTGTGAAGTATTCGGGGTTCCACCTGTCCCGGTCGTACTTTGGTTCGCCGTCCACTGCTTTGCCCGGGCCAGTGCGCGGCCACGGGGCGATATAATCGGGGGACTCCGGTTTGACCGGAGAACATGGATTACGCGCGGACTGCAGTTCACGGTAAAGAAGGAACGGGCGGGTTACGCTCTGTTTCTTACCTGCGGCCTCGGGCAAGTACTGCTCAAAATCAAAGCGGCGATTTACCACAGAGCCGTAATGTTCACTTGCCGCAACAAGCACGAGCGGCTTTCCTCGAAACAAGAAGTATTTAGTACCTTTGTCGTTGGATTCTGCCATTTTCTGGCAGAATATTTTTGACCACTTGCGATTCCGCCGGTGTTTATGCGGCTTCGGAGGTAGTCTTGGAACCGCCCAACTTTCCCTGTTTGGTTCCGGCTTCGCCGGGTTAGGATTCTCGGGGTGAATCGTAATTGGAGTCCCCGCCGTAACGTCTGCTTCTGATGGTTCCTCCGCAATACCAGAATTCACGCGGGATAGAGAAGAGTTTGTTGGCGCTAACCCCGGCGCCAGCCAGGAACCAAAACCTAAGCGGGCCGCCCGTTCGATGAATTGTCTCCTTCTCATCGTGTCATCCGCACAAACGTGACCACATTCCCGGGATTAGCCCTCTGGGAAGGTTTCGGCCAAGCCCGTGCCCTCAGAACTGGTAGCGCAGGGAGAATACGAGTATCCAGCGCACTCGTACCCTGGCCGTAGCTTCCAGCGGGTACCTTCGACTGGAGACCGCTGAAGTCTGTATGGTTGAAGATATTGAAACCCTCGGCCCGGAATTCCGCCTTGTTCCGCTCAATGATGTGAGAGTCCTTGTAGAGAGCCGTCTTAAAATCCACCACTGCCGATCCGTAAATGGAATCCGGCGCCGCGTTACCAAAATAACCGAAGGGAAGGGCCAGGAAGGCAGCAGTGCCTACATCTCTCGTCTTTCATTCCCTGTACGCCGATGTCTTAGGAAGGTTCATCGCCATACTAGCCATCGCCGAGCGGACGTGTGCTTACATCCCACCACTGCTTGACGACCCACGCATCAATTTGTGGTTCTACGCCCTCTGGGAGGTACGCGTACACTGCAAACTGTAACTTTTTGTGAGACCATCGTAGGTCCAGGCGAATTTTATACACGACCCGCGAGCAGCCAGCCTTTTGCGTATCGCCATACTGGCGGGCATCTGGAACGGGAATGAGCTGGAGCCTTCTCCCGCCTAGACGCGCCACCACCTGAACAATTTGGACGACGGCAGGCGAATAGCGCCACTCTGCATCTCCTCGTCACAAACGGACAGGAATGGCCAGGATGGGCTGCTCTCCTTACAAAGATGGGAGCGTGCTTTCAAAGGCAAATGCCATCTTTCTTCTGCCTTCCTTTTCAAAACGATCCGCGTCCGCGAAATGTATACTCATCCATTTGGCAGTCCGCACCGGTCTCAAGGTCAGCGGAATGCCCAAGGGTGCAACCTGCTGGGCGGACGCCTTCCTGATAGGAAGATCTCCGACGATGCCTTTCTCTGGCGTGACCTCAAGCATCAGGACTTCAAATGAACGCAGCCAAAGTTCCGCCCGATCACCAACCCTAAATGCCCAGCCGTCCTCCCTGACAAATTGTTTTCGTTCAGGGAAATTCGAAATGATTTTGAATGGTGTACCTTTCTGTGCGTCTATGCTGAGAGGCGGACCAATATCTGGTTCCGCCTTCCGGGATGCAAAGTGCACGTTGTTGGCGGATGCGAATCCCTATGTGCTATGAAAATAAGTCTGTCCGTACGCCGTCTCCTTCAAGGCAACACCCAGATCATTGCTAGCTTCATAACCCAATGCTTTTTTAATTTCTACCCGCGAACTGCTACCAGCGCAGGAGCGAGGAGGTTGATGAAACAAGAGAAATCAGTTTCCGTTCTGCCCGGCCTCTTAACCACCGGCTGCTTTTGATACCCAAGGGTTCATCTCTCAGCAGCTATGCGAGGGTTGGATAAGAAAAGCCTTTCAAATGCCACATGGTGCAAATACCCTTTTCCCTCCTGAGAGTTCACTACCTCCTGAATCCATTGCCGTGCCAGGCTGAAACCCAGCACCATTCGTGCGTTTAAGTGGTAGAGAACGCCAAGATCCGACGGGTGATCGATGATTTGAGCGTATTCTCGAGTGGTTGCCTTCGCCTGATCCTCCGCAGCTTTGAATTCGTTCAGGCTCGCCTCAAGATGGCTAATAAACTCCTCGTGAGAGACCGTGCTCTTGTCGGCGAAGGCGCCGTCGAATGACAGGTAGGCTCTTCGAATTGTGATTAGTGACTGTAGGTAGTCCCGGTAAGACTCCGTCCTGTTCACCATGTAGACAAGCTCATGTTTTCCTTGGGGCGCTACCTTAGGTAATGCAATCCGCATTTGGTCCAAGGCTTCATTCAACAGTTGGATCGATCCCTGGTAACGGTCAATCACGTCGGGTGAACTAACAATGAAGTTCTTCCAGCCAGGAGTTGTGGGACCGTCATAAGGATCGGGCTGCTGGGAGTATCCGTATGCGGCATTTACTTCCGGCAGGGCACCACAGCAATTCATGGGAGAGTAGTTATAGTTATAGTAACCCAGATACCTGTCATTTTCTTCAAGGGTCATGAAAGCATGGTACATCTCGGAGCTGGCGCGTTCGCCAAAGACGCGCGTGGAATAATCCTTGTAAAAGCTCTCTGGGGTGAGGGAAGGAGACCATGCTGCTTCTGCCAAGAAAAGGCTATTGGTTTCAGTGCCACGGGCTCGATTAAGTTGGCCCGCAAAGCCTGAGAGTCCGTAGTTTAGCCCGTCAGTGACAATCCGGTCCTTTGCGTATTGCGTCACGTTAAACTGCATTCCCATCATGTCCGCGTCGTCGTCAATGCGAGGTTCAATGGTTCTTTCTCGATTCCCCATTCCACCGAAATCCTGCATGGGAATCCCTGTCGGCGTCCAGACTCCGTTTGATTCCATGTCCGTAAAAGGAATATCTTTGGGCAGCATTTTATCGAACACGGGTAACGCGTAACCACGCCCAATTCCCAGAAGGCCGATCTTTACTTTCGGCGCTATTTGATTTCGCACGTTCAGCAGGTATTGAAATAAGTCAAAGTAACCGATATTGGAATCAACCACCTGGTCGGCGCTATGGGATATGTCCACAATCCAGGGCCAATGCAGTCGGCGTAACGCGAAAAACCTGGGACGCATTTGCTCAAAGAAGTTTCGGTACTTTTCCGTGTTGATTTCCGGATAGGCTTCCGGGAAAACAAGAAAGTATCCGTCTGCTTCCGGGTATGTGGTAATGAGAGCACGCAGGCGGTTTACTTGGATTTCGCGACAAGTCTTATCGAGCGGCTGAACAAAGGTTCCAAAGATTCTATTGAAAGGCAGGTCTCCCACCCTCTCGCAGTAACGTGCAAGATTCGGAGGAAGAGCAGCCATTTCTATTGCCGGCCATACTTTGATTCCGCGTTCGTGTGCATGACGAATGATTCGGCGTAAGAGGTCTTGCGCAATGGAAAACGCTTGTTCGGGAGTTTCAACATTTTGCATCTCCGGAGGGGCTATCCGCTTGCCTTTGAACCAATGTTTTCCGATAACCACATCGTCGGTTGTGCGCGAGCCAAACCCTCCATAGGCCCAGGTTAGATATCCACTCTCTTTAGTTGAAACGTCTCCCATCCACTTGGATTCGCCCCGATACGTGAAATTCAGCCAAGGTTCAAAGGCGAACCACCAAAATTGTAGATAGTTGCATCTCATCTTCGCCATCTGATCTATTAACTTGGCATAGTCATCATACGAAAACATCGTGAGGTTCTCATAACCGCCGTCTTGCAGAAGGAAACCTCTTCGCGGGAATGCCGGCTCCTTCCGAACATCCAGCCTCGGTATCGAAACCGAGTCGCGTTGCTTGGGCACAATATCGCCTGTCAGCAAGAACGTTACACCCAAACGCTCAACCAAGTCGTAGACCCCATACACCTGAATCCGGCGCATTCTCAGAGGCGGGACGGCGTCTCGGTCGCGGATTGA
>CALCEB010000003.1 GCA_937900045.1 uncultured Acidobacteriota bacterium | reverse complement strand
GACTCAGGCCCCTCGAATCCTAAAGTCAGCGCTTTTCACGCCGGATTCAGGTTTGGAAGAGGCACTTGCACATTCTGGTAGTGTCTCAGTTTGCTGTAGCGGCGCTCTATGAGCGCCGGAAGGTGTTGATAAATAAAATTCGGCGCTCATAGAGCGCCGCTACAGCAAGCAATCTGAGACACCACCCACATTCTACACAGTTCCTGCCGTAAGGCCACCCTGTGTTACGATTTTCAAATAAATGGAGTTGAAGTGGCGAGGTGTTGAATCATGGATTCCGTCCAATTGAAATCGAAAGCTCGTTGCTTGCTGGAACTTCACAAAGGCCCCCGCATTTTGCTTCTGGCCAACGCCTGGGATGCGGCGAGCGCCCGCATTGTTGAACAACTCGGCTTCCCCGCTGTAGCCACGACGAGTGCGGGAATTGCCAACGCTTTGGGTTATCCGGACGGCGAGCAAATTCCTCGCGAAGCGATGCTGGAGGCGGTCCGGCGCATCACCCAAGCCGTGTCCGTTCCCGTGACTGCGGACATGGAAGCCGGTTATGGTGGCTCGCCCGAAGAGGCTGCGCGCACCGCCCAGCTTGTGCTGGAAAGCGGTGCAGTGGGGATGAATATTGAAGACTCAAATCACGGGGGAAAGGAGCCACTGGTTCCGGTTAGCCTGCTTGTGGAGAAGGTCCGCGCCATCCGTTCCGCCATGGAGGCTGCGGGGATTCCGCTGGTAATCAACGCCCGCACGGACGTGTTTCTGAATCAAGTGGGCGAGCCTGAAGAACGCTTGGCTTTGGCCATTAGCCGCGCCAATGCTTACCGCGAGGCCGGTGCTGATTGCCTCTTCATTCCCGGCGTCGCCGGCCGGGAAACTATCACTGCCTTGGTTCAAGGCATCCGGGGACCTATCAACATATTGGCTGGCCCCAGCGCGCCGCCGGTTGGCGACCTTGAAAGATTAGGTGTGAGGCGTGTAAGTCTAGGATCAGGGCCAATGCGCGCGGCGATGGGCGCATTCCGCCGGGTTGCGCAAGAACTCCTGGCCGGCGGGACTTACGAGGCTCTCACGCAAGCTTCGATCACATACGATGAAATGAACCGGATGCTAAAAGCGAAAGCATGAAAGAGCGGACGGTCAATTTTCCCCGCTGGCAATATTCGCGGCCGGCTCCGATGGAGCGGGCGAAGGGACTACTGGCTGGCAAGCTCCGCTTGCTCGGCGTCAAAGCTCTCGTCCACGATCCGTCCGTCAAATAGATGGACAGTCCGCTGAGCGTACTGCGCAAACCGCTGGTCGTGCGTCACCATGCAGATGGTTGCCCCTTCACGATGTAATTCCCGGAGCAGTTCCATCACCGCGTCACCGTTCTTCGAATCAAGGTTGCCAGTGGGTTCGTCAGCCAACAGTATGGTGGGATTGCCGGCCAGGGCGCGGGCAACAGCCACGCGTTGTTGCTGCCCGCCAGAAAGCTGCGAAGGGTAGTGCCGGGTCCGGTGTGACATGGCAACTCTATTCAGCGCCTCGAGCGCCTTCTGCTTCCGCTCGCTGGAGGGCATACCACGGTATGTCAGCGGTAGCTCGACGTTCTCATAGACACTGAGGTCGCCAATCAGGTTAAAACTCTGGAAAATAAACCCTACCTCGCGGTTCCGAATCCTGGCGCGGTCGGACAGGTCGAGATCTTCCACCGGCGAATCATTCAAAGTGTACTTGCCATCGGTCGGAGTATCCAGCAACCCCATGATCGAGAGCAAGGTCGATTTGCCACAGCCGGATGGCCCGGCGATGGAGACAAATTCACCTTTCTTGATGTCGAGATGAATTCCAGCCAAGGCGTGAGTTTCAACGTCCTCGGTGTAGAAGACCTTCTTCACTTCTTGCATCTGGATCAAAGCCTTGCCGTTCGATTCCATTGCTTTCCTCCGATTCGATGCTTTCAACCGTTCCAGGTCTTTGTCCGCTCAACTCCCTCAGCGACGACCAAGTAGCCGCCCACGGGCAAGCACAGAACCCGCCCTACAATCGGGACAGCATCTACATTACAGGTGAAATAATAAACACAGGTTCCTCACGCGCGCGGGCACGATACTTGCCTCCGCAACGCCGTCAAAAGATGATTACGCGCGCCCTGCTTCATTTGTTCCCTAAAATTTATGAACCTAGTTCATCGTCACCGTCCCATGAATTACCGTGTCCAACCCAACTCGAAGGTCTCAATCCATGACGCCCGGGTTTGCGTTTTTAATGATTAGACTTCGCAGACTATGGGAGGTTAGCAAGCGACTGTGAGGAAGTTGCGGTCTATTGTAGGTTGTTCTGTACTTTTTCTCGTTCGCCCAAACAGCGCGCGAAGTTTTCACGCAGGCTCTAGTGTCCTGCCCCTCTTCCGCCCAGATACCACTGTGCCATCACTTTCATGGCGGGTTTGTCCCACGGCGTGAAGGAACTGTTCTCTGGACCGCCGTCGCCGTCACTGCCGATTCGCCACCAGTACATACCCCCAAACCAGGGCTGGGTGTAAAAAGCGTGAAAGATGGCCTGGTAGCAGGAAGCTTGCAACTTCAAGGAGATTTTCTGCCGGTGGGAATCATCCCACGGACCGCGATTTGCGCCTTCCATGCTGGTAAAACCCACTTCAGTAAAGATCACGGGCTTGTGATATTTCTGCTGTACGGCTTCGACCTTTTCGAGCACGGAGCTCGCATCCAGATCGTCCGGCAGCGGGTAATATTCCTGCAAGCCAATGTAATCGAGCGCGTCCCAGAACGAGACAGACTCAAACTCCTCCCCGAAGTTCGCGGCATAAACCAGAGGCCCCGGATAGATTTTCCGAACCTGGGTAATCAGCCGCCGCCACTCAGCGTCATACGCCGAAAGGTGAGTGAACTCTCCGCCGATGCAAAAGATGTCCGCATGGATTTCCACTGCCAAACGCGCATAATGTTCCAGAAACTTCTGGTACTGCTGAAACCAGGTTCGACGTTCTTGCGGCGTTTGGAATTGCAAGTCGATGGCGTTCCAAATGGCAGGCTTCAGCATCACCTTCATGCTGCGGACGTGAGCCACTCTTGCCGCCACGCGCATCTGGTCATCGCGCTCCCACCCGCCATAACCGACGTGCGGCGTGCGCCCCTGCCGCGTGAATCCGTAGGGTACCAGCGCCACCGCGTTCACGCCGAACTGCGGAAGACTCTCCAGCACGCGCCGTCCTTCGCTTGATGAATATCCATCCGGTCCTTCTACCGTGAAGTTCACGCCTTTCTGGAAAAAGAGCTTGGGATATGGAGTATTCGGGTCAACCGGCGGGTAAGCGGAGAGAATTCTCCGGATTTGCGCGGTCCGGGCCTTATCCAAAGCGCGCGCACCCAGGTTCACACCGGCAAAAAGTAAGATGCAAGCGGAAATCCCCCAGACCGCTTGCCGCCAGCCGGACAGTTCCAACCCGCGCGGCTTTTTCACTCGCCAGGCGCTCACTACGGCTGCTGCCAGCGCCGGCGGAACCGCAAAGACCAGAGCCGCTTTCCATGGAACAAAGAACGGCATTAAAGTGCGAAGGCTGGCATACAACAGGAGAGGCAAAAGCACAAAAGTGGCCAACAGGATCGCCAAACGTCCCCAATAGTGCTGAAGCCGCCGAAAATCGGGCCAACCCGCCAGCAGCCAGCGCAATCCCCAGCACAAGATTACGAGGTAGACGGTTGCGATGAAAGCCTGATGAATGTTGGATGTTTCCCGCCCTCCGAAGAGGCGGTGTGGAAATTCCGTTATCAGGGCTACGTTGCCGAGCGTGCCCAGAGCCAGGCCCGCGAGCGGCCGGCGTCTTCCCGCCAAGATCACGACGAGGATGGCTGCAAGCAATACCACCAGGCCGGCCATCCAATCTTGTGCCGCGTGGCTCCATCTGGCATGAATCATGCCGGGATTCGAAGATGCTCTGACGGAAAGGAACGCCGCGAACGGACTCAGGCGAACGGCGGATAGGTGTCCACCAAAAACCAAGAGTCGAATCAAGCTATGGGCTGATCCAACAAGCGAAGCGAAGATCCAAAAGATGGGATAGTAAAACGACGCACAGGCAAGCCAGGCTTGGAAGTCGGCGCGATGCTTGACGTAAGGGGGGGCAAGACCTGCGGCAGCCTTTTCCAAAGTGTCAGCAGCCATGCTCATAAAGCTACCGGATTTCGTGGCGCGATACTACCCAAGTTTACCAGCCAGCTCGATCCTGCGGGCTGCCGCAGGGTAAGCTTTGGCCAGCCTATGTTTAGCGTGCCTCATCGCGCCGGGTCGTGCCGTTTCAACACCGGGCTGAGATCTCCTCTTTCTGCTGGAAAAGTCTACCCCTGGCCGGCTGCCTCTCACCACTCCTCACCCATCAACTTTCACTCGTCACTCGTTTCTCAGCGCCACCATCGGGTCGATCTTGGCCGCCCGCCGGGCGGGAACGAAGCTTGCCACGAAAGCGACTCCCGCGAGCACGATAGGAACGATGACAAACACAGGAGTTTGATTAAACGAGAGACCTTGAAACATGCTGGCAAGCAAGTGAGGAAGCGGAAGGGCGAGGGCCAATCCGATTACCAGACCGATTCCGGCCAGCCTCACGCCTTCACCCACTACGAGCCTCAAGACATCACGCTTGTTAGCGCCCAGAGCCACGCGGATGCCAATTTCTTGGGTACGCTGCGTCACGACATAGGAAACCAGGCCGTAAATGCCCACGGCGGAGAGAAGCAGCGCAACACCTGCGAAGACGCCGAGCAACCCAGCCATTAATTTGTCTCCCCCACCGGTGGTGGCCTTAACAAGCTGGCTCATGGTCATCACGTCTCCAACCGGTTGATCCTTGTCTACAGACCAGATGGCGCCGCGCAGCGCCGAAGCAAGGGCGGCGGGATCGGAATGCGTTCGCGCCACGAACGTCATCTCCGCCAAGGGTTGCTGAAGGTACGGCACGTAAATCTGCGGTTCATCCACAGCCTGGCCAAGCCAGTCCTTCACATCTCCAGCCACGCCAATGATTTCCCGCCAAACCGGCTGAGTCTGACCGTCGGCATAGACGCCGACATGCTGGCCAAGCGCGCTTCCCTTCGGAAGGAACCGGCGGACGAAGGCCTGGTTGACCATGGCCACGGGAGGCGTGCCGGCATTGTCGGAGGCGGTAAAATCACGTCCGCGGATCAAGGGAATTCTCATGGTCCGCAGATAGGCGGGACCCGTGGTGTAAAACCGCGCATGCGGACGTTTGTCTGCGGCGAGCGGCGGCTGGCCTTCGAGTCCGAATGAAATAAATCCCGCTCCAGCAGTGAGCGGTAGATTGGTAGCAGCCGCCGCAGACACCACACCCGGAAGGTGTCGAAGCCGCTCCGTAACTTGTTGGAAAAAAGCGGCCTGGTTGGACGGACTCGCATACTTTGGACTGGGTAGAGCGACGTCCGCCGTTATCAGGTGAGTTGAGTCAAAACCGGGGTTGGCGCGGTATTCCGCAATAATAGAATTAATCATCAAACCCGTTCCGGTGAGCAGGATCAAGGCGAGGCTGATTTCCGCGACGACGAACGTGCGCCGCATTCGGCTCCTGGCCGCGCCTCCCGTTCCGGTCCGCCCGCCCTCTTTCAATGCTGCTTGAACATTGGGCTTTGAGGCCTGAAGCGCCGGAGACAAGCCGAAGAAAACCGCCGCCACGACAGAAACAATCACTGTAAATTCAAGGGTGCGCTGATCCAGATGGAGCCCACTCGCCGCCTGAAGAACATAAATGTTCCAACTGAGGGCTGACCGCAGGAAATCGATTCCCCAGGCCGCCAGCAGCAGACCCAATCCTCCTCCGGCCAGGGCGATGAGCAGACTTTCAGAAAGGAATTGGCGGATCAGGCGCCAACGCCCGGCGCCCAGGGCGCTGCGGATGGCAAGCTCGTGGTGGCGCGCCGTTCCCCGCGCCAGCAGCAGGCCCGCAATATTGGCGCAAGCGATGAGCAGCACGAAAACCACGGCGGCCATGAGAAACCTGAGAGCCGGGCGGATATGAGTCCATTCGATTTCAAACTCCTGGAGCGACAGAACGTGTGCGCCCCATCCGCGGTCTGTCTTGGGATGGCTCTGCTCCGTGCGATGGGCAATCCCCGCCATCTCTGCTTGCGCCTGTTCTGTGGTCACGCCCGGCTTGAGCCGCGCGTAAACATATAGAAACCGGGAATCGCGGCCTGCTTCGCTCCGTTGTTTGGCGCTAAAGACGAGGGGAATCCAGGCTTGAGACGGAAAGCTCACCTGGCTAAATACGGCGGGCATAACGCCGAGGATGGTCGTTGGCTGGCCGTCCAGCTCTATCGTTCTTCCAATCACATGCGGATCGGACGCGAAATGGCTCCTCCACAAAGCATGACTAAGTATGATGACGTGCTCGCGCCCCGCTTGGTCTTCACCTTGAACGAATGTCCGGCCCAGGGCCGCTGAGACACCCAACACTTTGAAATAATTGGCGGAAACGCGCGTCCCGGTAACGCGTTCCGGATTGCCGCTCCCGGTCAGGCTAAAAGCGTTCCCAGCATCACCCGCAGCCATACTCTGAAAGCTGTGGCTTTGGCTGCGCCAGTCGAGGAAATCGGGAGCGGATACAGCTTGAAGGTCCCTTCCGCGAGTCCGATTTGTGGACTGGATCATCATGACCCGGTCTGAGTCTTGCACTGCAGGCCTTTGCAGCAAAACATCGCTGACTAGGCTAAAAATCGTTGTGTTGACCGCAATGCCCAGCGCCAGCGTAATCATCGCCACCGCCGTGAAGCCGGGGTTCTTGGCCAGCATCCGCATGCCAAAGCGCAAATCCTGAATCAGCGTACCCATTGTTCACCTCTTTATCTTGTAGGGGTCAGGTTTCAGGTGTCAGGAAACAAGCCCACAGCTATCAGGCGTCAGCAACCAGTAAAATCGATAGGATTAACCGCTTTTTCTGGCACCTAACACCTAGAACCTGACACCTTACACCGGAAACCTGACACCTGCTTTTTTCTCATCCCTTGATCGCCTCCCAGGGATCGTGTAGACTCGGCATGTAGATTCGTCGAACCCCTCTGAACCGGAGGCCCGATGGCGATGATCGAATTGAAAGTTTCGGCCCAGGAGATTGTCTGGACACCCCGGCTAATCAGGAAGCTGCGGGGCAAGCGGACACAGGCAGAATTCGGCAAGGTGCTTGGCGTTCCCAAGAACACCGTCTGGCGATGGGAAGCTGGCCAAGCCGCGCCGGTGACGCTGAATGCCCACCGCCTCTCAGACCTAGCCGCAGAAGAATGCTTTCCGCAAGGTTGGAGGCTTGCAGGCTCCCTGGAGCTGCGGCAAAGCCTGGAGGCAAGCCGCACGGCACTCCGCCACGCAATTCGCAAGTCCCTGGCACGCTCCGCGCGGGAACTGAGGGAATAAACGGGATGTCCATCTATGTCACGGACACCCACCCGCTGGTCTGGCATGCGGCAGACCATCCTCACAAACTTTCCAGAAAGGTTTTGCGCATCTTCCGCGAGGCCGAAGAGGGCCGGGCTCTCGTTTTGGTTCCGGCGCTCGTCCTTTGGGAGATTTCGCTGTTGATACGTGCCGGTAAAATCAAACTGTCGCAGCCTTTTGCGGATTGGATGGAAATGCTTTTCCTCCTGCCCGGGTTTGAACTCGTCCCGCTCGATCCTCCCGTCATTGCCGAAGCCATGCAAGTTCATTTCACTAATGATCCTTTCGACGCGGCCATTGTGTCTACGGCTTTGATCAGGAATTTGCCTCTCATCACTAAAGACCAATCCATCATCGAAGCTGGCCTCGTCAAGGTCGCTTGGTAGATTCGATCAGCTTTCAGGCGTCAGGAAACAGGCCCGCAACTATCAAGCGTCAGCAGTCAGTATAATCGATAGGATTAACCGCTTTTTTCTGACACCTTACACCTGGAACCTGACACCTGCTTTTCATTCATTTCTCAGCGCCACCATCGGGTCCACCTTGGCCGCCCGCCGGGCCGGGATATAGCAGGCGACCATGGCCACCAAGGCGAGTGTTAAGGGAACGCCGAGGAAGACTGTAGCGTCCGTTGCCCGAACTCCAAAGAGAATGCTGGACAGCAGGCGTGCGGCTGAATATGCTCCAGGCAAGCCAATCGCAAGCCCCAAAAGGGTCAAAGACATGCCACGCCAGACAATCATCTGCAGGACATCGTTGCGGCTCGCGCCCAATGCCATCCGGATGCCAATCTCGTGGATACGCTCGGTGACCGAATAAGACATCACCCCGAAGACTCCGACCGAGGCCAGAATCAGCGCAATCACCCCCAGCGCCGCCATCATGAATCCTAAATAATTCAAGCCGACGACCGATTCGTAAATGGCTCTCGCCAGAGTCATCACACTTGATGCAGGCAATTCAGGATCAATTGCTGCGACGGCCGCCCGGGCCGGTGCAGCCAAAGACGCGGCGTCACCAGCCGTCCGGACCGCCAACAGCGACTCTGAGAGTGGCGCCTGGGTATAGGGCCGGTAGATGGCCAGCTCCGGCCCGCCGTCCGTCCAATCGTAGGTCACGTCTCCCACCACCCCGGCCACCGTGAGCCAGGGACCGTCCTTCCCGTGCTGCACAATCCTGATGTGCTTACCAATTGGGTTCTGGTGGGGCCAGAAGCGGTGAGCAAGCTTAGCGTTGATCAGGACCACCGGCAGGGAGTGGTCATTGTCACCAGCACCGAAGTTCCGCCCCCCGAGCAGCGGAATCTGCATGAGCTGGAGGTAAGATGGACTGACACTCAGCAACTGCCCTCCGGAGAGGTCTTTGGCTTTGGGAGGAGTTTGACCTTCCACGCGAAAGCGCGTCCATGTGCCGCCATTATTGCTTAATGGAAAAGTATTGAAGGCCGCGGCCGACTGAACGCCCGGCAGTGACCTGAGCTTATCCATGATCCGTCCGTAGAACTGGATCTTGGCAGTGGAATCCGGGTAACGGTCAGCGGGAAGATTGATGCCGAAGGTGAGTACGCGTTCCGGGGAAAACTTGGCTTGTGTTCTGACTAACCCCCGAAAGCCTTTTACTGTCAGCCCAGCGCCCACTAGCAGGATTACGGCCATGGCTATTTGCGCCACTACCAACATGCCACGCAAGCGATGATCGGACCGATCCCCCGTTGACGCACGTCCACCTTCCTTCAGGCTGGTGTTCAGGTCGGGGTTGGAGGTCTTGAGCGCGGGCAGTAGGCCGGATAAGATCCCGCTCATGACCCCGATGGCGGCAGTAAAGGCAAGAGCGCTGCCGTCCAGGCGAATGGCATTCCACCCGCCGACCAATTTGGCCACGTTCGCCGGCATTCCCGAAAGTATGAAACCGAGGCTCCATGCGGCTATCAACAGGCCTAGCCCCGCCCCCGCCAGACCCAGTAATATACCTTCTGTTAGCAGTTGGCGCGCCACACGCCACCGGCTGGCGCCGAGCGCCGACCGGACAGCAATCTCCTTCCGCCGTGCTGTGGCCCGGGCAAATTGCAAATTGGCCACGTTGGCACAGGCGATCAGCAGAACAAAACCGGCGGCTGCTAACAGCATCAAGGTATAGTCGCGGGTCAGATTTCCGTTCACAAATTCACGGGCCGAAACGATCAGCGCCTTCCAGCCCCGGTTTGTTTTTGGATAAGCCTTGGCGAGTCGTTGCATGATGACGTTCATCTCTGCCAGGGCTTGTCTCTGCGAGATGCCAGGCCGAAGACGAGCAACGACGTCCAGATCGCGAAGGTCGCGAATGGAAGCTTGCTGAGGCATCATAGCAAGCGGCGTCCACAGGTCTACCGTCAGCGGAAACTCGAAGTCCCTACCCATAACCCCAATGACGCTGTAGGGGTGGCCGTTCAGGGCTATTTCACGGCCAATGATCCTCGGGTCCGCCGCAAACCGGCTCTTCCAAAAGCCACGGCTCAAAATGACGACCCCATCGTGGCCGGGTTCATCCTCACCGTTCGCAAAGGTCCGGCCCAGGACGGACCCAACCCCCAGAGTTGAGAAAAAGTTCGCTGTGACCTCGACACCTTGCACACGCTCAGGCGCCTGCCCGCCCGTGATATTCACATCCTCCCAGCGGTATGCCGCCAAGCTTTCAAAAGCCGCGCAGCGCTTTTTCCATTCCAGAAAATCCGCAGGGGAGGTGGGAGATCCTCCCCAACCGCTTCCCGTCTCCGTCTCCCGCAGCATCACGAGGCGGCTGAGATGAGGTAACGATAGCGGCTTCACAAGGAACGCATCGGCCACACTGAACATAGTGGTATTCGCCCCAATGCCCAGCGCCAGGGTGACGATGGCCACCACCGTAAAGCCGGGATTCTTGGCCAGCATTCGCAAGCCAAAGCGCAAATCCTGAATCAGCGTGCCCATTGTTCACCTCTTTATCTTGCAGGGGTCAGGTGTCAGGAAACAAGCCCGCAGCTATCAGGCGTCAGCAGTCAGTAAAACCGATAGGATTAAACGCTTTTTTCTGGAACCTTACACCTGGCACCTGACCCCTAAGAATAATAGTCCTTGTCTGACGCTTTAGACCGGAAACCTGACACCTGCTTTTCACTCGTTTCTCAGCGCCACCATTGGATCGACCTTGGCCGCCCGCCGCGCTGGAATGTAAGAAGCGAGCAGCGCCACCGCGAGCAACACCAAAGCTGTCAGAGCGAAAGTCACCGGATCAAAAGCGCGCACCTCATAGAGTTCACTGGCGAGGAATCCGGTCATCAAAGAAGCCGCAAATGCTCCAATGAGAACCCCGGCAAGCGCCAGGCGCATTCCTTGTCTGATGACCAGAGCCGAGACCTGCCACCTCTGCGCCCCCAGCGCCATGCGGATGCCGATTTCTTGCGTGCGTTGCGCCACGCTATAACTCATCACGCCATAGAGCCCAATGGCCGCGAGGAACAGCGCCATGCCGGAAAATATACTGAGCAGAGTTACTTCGATTCGCTGTGGACCGAGCGAGCCAGCAACGTACTGCTTCATGGTCTTGAGGTCAGCAGCAGGTTCTGCTGGATCGACCGCGGCAACGGCCGCTTGAATGGACTTGCCCATTTGCGAGGGGTCGGTTCTGGTTTTCACGATCAGGAACGCCTCCTGAATAGGCTGCTGGAGCATGGGGTAATAGCACACACCCTTGCCCGAATCGCCCACCAATGCGGTGCGGTCCACATGGCCCACCATGCCCACGATGGTTGCCCACTTGGAGTGCGATCCGCGTCGGAGGCGCTGGCCAATGGGATCCTGATGGGGCCAGTATTGGCGAGCCAGGTTTTCATCAATCACGACGACGGGCTGTGTACCCATCCGGTCCTGTTCCGTGAAGCCACGCCCTTTGAGCAAAGGGATGCGCAGGGCCTGGAAGTATCCGGGTGTGATCCAATCAAGACCGGAATGCGGCCCAGGATTGCCCGGTCCGCGCACACGGCCCTCAATTTCAAAGGAAGAAGTGGGCGTGAACCCGCTAAAAGGCAGGGCCACGCCGACTGCCGCGGATGAAACACCAGGCAGACTTTCCAGTTTTTCCGTCACCGCCTGATAGAATGCTTCTTGCTTCTCGTCGCTGCTGTATTGATTCTGGGGAAGCCGGACGGATCCCGTCATCACTCCGCGCGGGTCAAACCCGGGATCAACCTTTCCCATGCGCGTCAAGCTCTTCAGCAGTAATCCTGCTCCCACCAACAACATCAAAGCCAATGCCACCTGTCCAGACACCAGCGCTTCCCGCAACCGCAGATGGCTGCGTCCGGAGGTAGTGGATCTCCCTTCTTCTTTGAGAATCGCATACTGCTGCATATTGAAAAGACGCCCGGCGGGAATGGCGCCAAGGAAAATGCCGGCCAGGACACTCAAGGCCATTGTGAATAGCAGCACATGGCCGTCAACCCGGATCAACGGACCATTGGAAATTTGGCCAGGAGCCAGCTTGAGCAGGATGTCCACGCCGGCATAGGCTCCTGCCAAGCCGAGAATCGCCCCGCCGCCGGTTAACAGGAAGCTCTCAACCAGCGCCTGGCGCAAGAGGTCGATCCGCTGTGCGCCGAGAGCCACCCGGACTGCAAACTCCTTGGCGCGCGCCGACGACCGCGCCAGAATCAGCCCCGCAATGTTGGAGCAGGCAATGAGCAGCACAAATCCTACCGCGCCCAACAGGATGAGCATGGGCGTCCGCAGATTGCCGGCGGCGTATTCCGTGAAGGGCACGGCAAACATGCCCCAGCCGGAATCCTTGGGATAAGTGGTTCCAAAACGGTGAGCGGCTTCCGCAATCAGCCGGCGCGTCAACAGTTGGACGTAGGCTTCCGCCTTGGCGGCGTTCACCCCGGGCCGGGCGCGGGCGACAACGAAGTAACTTTCGTTGAAGTAGTTATTGACCGAGAAATCGCCCGGCGCAAGCGCCAGTGGCACCCAGATTTGCGCCGGCTGAGGCCAGTCGAATTCCGGCCCCATTACGCCGGTAACTTGATACGGTTGCCGGTTCAACCGAATGGTCTTGCCAATGATCGCGGGGTCGCCGCCGAAAAGGCGTTTCCAGGTGCTGTAGGCAAGAATAACCACCTGATTGTTGTGAGGCTGATCTTCCTCGGGGCGGAACATTCTGCCCAGCACCGGACGTGCCCCGAACGTGTTAAACCACTGCCAGGAAACTTTCGCGCCCATCAACCGTACCGGCTGATCCGCGGCGCGGTAATTGAAGCTTTTTTCATCCTCGGCGGCCGCCGAAGAAAAAATCTTCTTACTATCGAGAATATCTGCAAAATCCGGAACGGAGATCGCAATGCTCTTCAGGTTCAGCTTGTCGTACTTCACCCGGATGGCATACAGATGCTCAGGGTCTCGAATCCCCGAAGGGTGCAGGAACAGACCATTGATCACGCTGAAAATCACCGTATTTGCCCCAATGCCGAGCGCCAAGGTAATCACCGCGACCGCCGTGAAGCTGGGATTCTTGGCCAGCATGCGCAGGCCGAATCTCAGATCTTGCAGAATTGTTCCCATTGGTCACCTTTTTCGTGCAGGTTTCAGGTGCAAGGTTTCTGGTGTCAGGAAACAAGCCCCCAGCTATCAGGCGTCAGCAGTCAGTAAAATCATAGGATTAATCGTTTTTTCTAGCACCTAACACCTTGAACCTGACACCTAAGATTAATTGTCCTTCACTGACACCTCACACCTAAAACCTGGTACCTGCTTT
>CALCEB010000002.1 GCA_937900045.1 uncultured Acidobacteriota bacterium | reverse complement strand
ATCGTTCTCGGGCGGCTCGACCTCGGAGGGGAACAGCTTCAACTGCCGGCGCTCGCCCTGCTCATTGAAGACTTCAATCGCCTTCAGCCAGCGAGCCTGCCCCGAGTGATTCAGCTCGCCCCGGTAACAGACCGTCCGCTGACGAGGACCGTTCGGAGTTCGCACGGTCTCGACCCGCGACCAGTAAGTGTGCTCCTTGCCATCCTTGCTCCGCGCGTGCGCTCGCAGAAACATCGGTGCGATCCTGACATGACGCGCGGACCCCTGGCAAGAGGGTTGGTCTGCACTACATCGATTTTTGCAACCTGCCGTTCTGAACGCAAAGGGCTTATGGCATCGCAGCGCTCAAAAAAAGTTCATAACGGCATCTCTGTGACGAAGTTCGGCTGGCGGCCCTGATGCCGTTCGGCAAGGTCGCCGATTTCTTGGGCGAATTGCTGCCTGCTTCAGCGAAAACGAATGCCAACTCCGTGCGGAACCGGGTGATGCGCGTCGGCCGCCACTTAGAAAAAGCGGCGGCGAATGCGGAGTTGCTGCGGCCCGATATTCCTGCCCCAGAAATCGTCGTGGGGCTGGACGGAGGATAGGTGCGCGGCCGAAACGGGCCGGAGCGCAACTTCGAGGTCGTGGCCGGCAAGGTGTTGGCGGACGAGACGGCAACACGGTTTGCCTTTGTACAAGAGGGCACCGGCTCGGCGAGCCCGCGGCTTCAGCAGGCCATGATTCAAGCCGGCTGCACGGGGGGTGCCCAGGTCACGGTGTTGTCGGACGGGGATGCTGGGTTGCGAGCGATCCAAAGGGAGATTGCGCCGAAGTCGGAGCACATCCTGGATTGGTTTCACTTGGCGATGCGCTTTCAGCACGTGATCCAAGTGGCGCGCTTGAGCACGGCGCTGCGGGATCTGCTGCAGTATCTGAACGCGAACCGGGACTCCTTGCCGAATTACGGCAAGCGCTATCGAGCCGATCAGCCGATTTCGACGGCTTGGGTTGAGTCCACGGTCAACGAAATCATCGCCAAACGGATGGCCAAGAAGCAGCAGATGAGGTGGAACCGGTTTATCGTTCAGCCGTTTCTCACGGTCCGTGTCCATGTTTTGAATGGCACGCTCGAACAAGTTATCCGCACCTGGTATGTGGATTTCCGGACAGCAACTGCGCCATGAGCACCCCACACTTTTTCATAGTCTCCCAGACCCCCGGGTGGCTGCCGCTCTTGGGTCATTGGGATTGGTAATTCTTGACCTCAATCAGCGCCACTCCATGTCGGGGCACCTTGGTTGAGAAGGTTTTTTCAAAGGTACCCAGATCCTTGCGTGCCCACAGGTCCCGCACCTCGACCGCGTGGAAAAATCCGATTTGCCTGAAGTCCACAGAGACTGGCATGGCAGATTCGCCGGAATTAAAAAGTCCCACCGCCATGCTTCCTCCGCTTTCGGGTTTCGCCCACACTTGCAATGGTCCCACTTGGCTCACGCGTTGGCCCTCGATACCTTGCGGATCCTGATCGACCCGGATTGCTTCTGGATTGGTGAGAATCGCTAATTCCGAGCTCGACAACCTGGTGAGGTCCGTACTGACGATCAATGGCGCCGCCAAAAGGCACCAGAGGCTCATCTGAGTTTTTTGCTCATCAAGGTTCAGCCCGCTGTTGCCGATTTGAAGCATGTCGAGGTCATTCCAGCGTCCGGGCCCAGCAAAGCGGTCCAATCCAGCTTGGCCAAACCCAACAAAGAGCATTCGCTCGTATTCTTGAAAATCGATTTTGTTGCTTACGTCACCCGTGGTGCGCCAAAGTTCGGCTCCCACTTGTGGCCCCCAGCGCCAAACACCCAGCATCCCATATTGGCAAAGGCTATAAATCATGGGCCGGCCCGCTGCCACTAGGGCCTGATGCATTTTCAGGTAAGCGTCTTCCATCTGCTCCGGCCGGTAGACGCTTGTCGCGCTGCACCAATCGTATTTTAGAAAATCCACTCCCCAGCCGGCATAGGTCCGGGCATCCTGCACCTCGTGTCCGTAGCTTCCTTCATAGCCCCCACACGTCGTGGGGCCTGGGGAGGAATAAATGCCGAAGAGAAGGCCCCGGGAATGGACATAAGCGGCCAAGGCTTTCACATCCGGAAAGTGTGAATTGGGATGAATCACGCCCTGCGCGTCACGGCTGCCCTGCCAGCAGTCATCCAGATTGACATACCGGTAGCCGGCAGCTTTCATGCCGTTCGCAACCATCTGGTCAACCTGCGCCCGGACGACATCCGCAGAAATATGGCATCCGAAGGCATACCAGGTGTTCCAGCCCATGGGAGGAACTGAGGCAAGTTTTGGCGGCTGCGTTTGACCGAAGGCGTTGGCCGAATTCATGGATAAAACCAAAAGAGCAACCGCACAAGAGAGAGCCAAAGAAACAGTTTTCAATCGGGTCATTTTGAAGGCCTTGGGTGTTTGAGAGTTTGAGATTAAAATCCGCTGCGGGACGTGTAGCTGAGTCAATGAAAAATTCATTTCCACAGTCCTTCAATCTGTTCCAGGGTTTTTCCCTTGGTCTCCGGCAATCGGAAATAAATGAACGTGAAGCCTGCAACGCAGATGCCCGCGTATATCCAAAATGTCCCCGCTGCGCCGGCCGCTTTCATCAAGAAGGGAAATGTATACGTCAAGGTAAAGCAGGCAACCCATAGGGAAGTGACGGCAAGGGACATCGCTTCACCCCGGACGCGGTTGGGATAAATCTCTGAGATGACGACCCAGGTGACCGGCGCGAGCGACATGGCGTAGCACGCGATGGCGGCGACGACCAGCAGCAGCATGGGAAAGCCTTGACGGCCGGCGTGATACCCGGCGCCCAGCAAGGCATAGATCACAGCCAGACCCGCTGCACCTCCTAGCAACAGTAACCTGCGCCCGGCACGATCCACCAGGGTGACCGCCACGAGGGTGAAAAGTAAGTTCACGGCCCCAGTGATGACGATGTTGAACAGCGTGGAAGAGACGGTGTAACCCGCTGCAGCAAACACATCCTCCGCATAATTGAAAATCACATTGATGCCACACCATTGCTGAAAAACCGCCAAGGCGATGCCGAGGAAGAGAATCCTGGCGATTTTGGGTTCAAACAGCGATCTCCGGTCGTACTTTTCCCTCCGTTCGCCGAGGCTCGATTCGATTTCTGCCAAAGCCTGGGAGGCGTAATCGCCGCCCCCGATCTTTTCAAGGATGCGGCGCGCCTGGCCGGGCTTGCCGTGATGGGCGAGCCAGCGTGGACTCTTCGGGACGCCGATCATCCCAATGAAAAACAGGATCGAGGGCACAGCCGTTACACCAAACATCCATCGCCATCCCAACTGGCCATTCCAGGAGTTCAAGATGTCCACCGGCGTGAAGTTCCCAGGGATTGGCCGGGCAATGAGCCAGTTCATGAATTGCGCCAGAAGGATGCCCACAACCAGGGTCAACTGATTCATTGAAACCAGTTTGCCGCGCAAGGGGGCGGGTGAAACCTCCGCAATATACATGGGGGAAAGATTGGAAGCCAACCCAATCGCCACTCCAC
The DNA here is from genome assembly GCA_937900045.1 of uncultured Acidobacteriota bacterium. Lineage (GTDB taxonomy): Bacteria > Acidobacteriota > Terriglobia > UBA7540 > UBA7540 > CALCEB01. The sequence continues at coordinate 12,948 of CALCEB010000002.1, read as the reverse complement.
CGGCCATGCGCCAGGCCACGAAAGCGCCGAAGACGCTTGCCAGGCCTGTGCCGAGTGACGACAAAGCGAACAGCAATGCTGCGCTGATCAACAACCGCTTGCGACCGAACCTCCCTGTGAGTGCGCCGGAAACCAGTGCTCCCGCCAAGCAGCCCACCAGTGCACAGCTCATGGCCCATCCCTGCTGGCCGGGAGTTGTTAAATGAAAGAATTTTTCATAGAAAGGTTTGGCGCCTCCGATGACCACCCAGTCATAACCAAAAAGAAGGCCGCCCAGCGCGGCAACAAGGGAGATCATCCAGACGTAGGCCCAGTTGTAATCCGCATGGAGTGCCGGGGCGGCTCTCGTCACCGTGACCATGATTGGTCTACCCTTATTGGCGGTCGAGCTGCCTGGCCGCTCCAATAGACTGCCGAAGGACGGCCGCGGCCTTACCAATCCAGAATTGCGCCATCCTTGGCCCTGATGGTGGTAGGGTGCATCACTTCCTGCTGAAACGGATGCCGCGCCGCCTCCACTTCATTCACTTCAACGCCGAGGCCAGGAGCTTCCGTCCTCTGCCAATACCCATCTTGGGTTTGGAGCGAATGGCGCACCACATCCCACCGCCACGGGACATCCGCCAGCATGTCCTCCTGGATCAGGAAATTGGGGGTGGAAAGGGCAAAGTGCAAGGCGGCGGCATTGGCCACGGGCCCCAAAGGATTATGAGGAGCGACGCCCATATAGTAGGCCTCAGCCATGGCCGCGATCTTTTTTCCTTCGAGCAAGCCGCCACAGTGGCAAAGGTCCGGTTGAATCACGTGGCAAGCTTGCTGTTCAAAGACTTCCCGGAATTGGTGGCGGGTCACCAGCCGCTCCCCGGTGGCAATGGGTACCCGGACGGCGCGGCGCACCTCGCGCAGGGCGGCTACGTTTTCAGGAGGCACCGGTTCCTCACAGAAGAAAGGGTTGAATTCCGAGATGGCGTTGATGTATTCGATGGCCATGGCGGGGTAGGTGCGGCCGTGAAAATCAATCATGATGTCAATGCTATCTCCGACCGCCAAGCGCAGCCGCTCAATGGCCTGCCGAAATTGTTTGACATACGAGGCGCTCATCAGCGGTTCGGAGTAAGGCACGCACACAACCTTGACGGCGGTGTAACCCTTCTCCACCACCTGCAGCGCAAGATCAATCAGCGGCTGAGGGTCAAACGTTTCATAAACCGCCTTCATATTGCCGCCACCCAGGTGGGTGTACATGCGCACGCGGTCCCGCACCGCGCCGCCCAGCAGCTTGTAAACGGGCAGGCCAAGCGACTTGCCATAGATATCCCAGCAGGCCTGCTCAATGCCGCTTATGGCGCTCATGCCGATCACGCCGAGGCGCCAGAAGGATTGCCGGCACAGCTTTTGATAAAGGTGTTCGATGCAGGAGGGGTCTTCACCTACTACCATTGGAGCAAGGTCCTCCACCGCTCCCACCACAGCGCGGGTCTTCCACTCCAGCGAAGCCTCACCCCAGCCCCACAGCCCGGCCTGATCGGTCTCCACCTTGACGAAGACCCAGTTCCGCATTTCCGCGTTCACAACGGCCGTTTTGACCGAGGCAATTTTCATGGCATTAATCCATGGGATAGAGGCTCGAACCGCCATCCACCAGCAGGGTTGAGCCGGTCATGTAATCGGAGGCGTCCGAGCAGAGAAAGACGAATGCATTGGCCACGGACTCCGGCGGTTGCATAAAGCCCAGCGGAATTGCTTTCTCCGCGCGCCGCCGGTAGTCTGGCTCAGTGTCCCATTGGCGTTTCGCCATGCCCACAGCGACGATCCCTGGCGCCAGACAATTCACCCGGATACCGTGGGAGGCGAGTTCCCGCGCCATTCCCCGCATCAGCATTTTGATTCCGCTCTTGGTGACGTTGTAAGGAGTAATGCCGGGCCACGGGACATCCTGAACCCAAGAAGAAGTAAAAATAATCTTCCCCGGGATTTTTTCCTGGATCATTGCCCGGGCAGAAGCCTGCGCCGTGAGAAACGCGCTCTTGAGGTTCACGTCCATAATCTTGTCCCACTCAGCTTCTGAGTAATCCACGATCGGGCAGCTCTCAGCCATCCCGGCATTGCAGATTGCAACGTGAAGGGAGCCGAAAGTTTTACCGGCTTTGGAGATCAGGCCCCCAACGCCCGCCGGCGTGGTGACGTCCGATTGGACGTAGGCGAAACGGTCCCGGGGCCAATTCAGTTGCTCGCGAACCTTAGCAGCCTCCTCATCAGGGACAAGATCATTCACCGTGACCCGCGCCGAATGAGCGAGAAGGGCCGAAACCACCACCCTGCCAACAGCACCCAGGCCACCAGTTATTAAAATTGACTTTTCTTTTAGACAGTCTCCCGCGAATGTCATCTTGAGTTTGGCGGCCTTGATTCGGGTTCTAGATGTTCCGCTCATGGCTAGGCTTCAATCCTGGCCGGGTTTGAATCGTCATGAATTCTTGTGCTTGGATGCCAACGTGCCAGCCAGGCCGGTTCATTTCATTTCATATCCACCTGATAGAGAGCGGGTGAAACACCATTGCGCACCTCACGAGTCCGGGAACATTGCCCCTCCATGGCAGATGATAACAGTGGAACGGGTGATTGGATGTCCGGCACGCTTATTTTTTGAGTTCAGAAGGGCTTATCAGGGCACGCCACTCGCGCTCAACGGGCCTGCCAGCAGCCTACCGAACCTGAAAATTATCAAATTGCGCCAAATTCCAGCCGGAACCAACTGCCACCATTCCCTGCCGGTGAGAAGTATCCTGCACGCTGGCCAGCACATGGCCATCCATCATGGCGCGAATCTGATCGCCGCGAAAAGAAAGGCACAAGTGATGCCAGGCGTTCAAACCGAACCGCGCACTGCCGGCCGCCAATTTCTTATCCGGCGACGAGTAACTCACGCTATCGAGTTCCCACTGGCCATTTTGATGGACCTGAAACACGTAGCTGCTTGGCCAGCGCGAGGTCCCTGATTTCTTGTTCAGAAAGTAATTCGCTGAGTCGATCCGTCCGATGAGCGAAACATAACCCGGCGAGGCCAACAGGACGTCAGCTTCCACCTGGTAATCCTTCCAGTCCTCGCTGCCGAGCAGAGAAAATGGATCGGGGCTCAGTTGGCCCCAGGAAATCGGGCGATGGGTTACCACCTGCTGCAGGCAACGTCCAGGACGGCTCATGCAGGGAAGCGCCTCAAATGCCCCATCCTGATCGGCAAAATAGCGGGGCGACTGATGGAGCGTTGTTTTGTCGAAGTTCTCCTGATAAGGAAAGGGAAAAGGCGCTGCCGCAGCTCCGGCGGCAGCGCCTTTGCGCTGGCCCGTGGTGGTAGTAACGGAATAGAGAGCATCTGGGTCCAGGCGAAGGTTATACTCCCCGCTTCTGGGGGTTATGTCCGCGATGTGATCGAAGCGGCGGGTTGCGTTGGTCTCCCAAACGTGAACTTGACCGCGCGAAAGCCCGGGTGCAATTTCAATGCGAACGTTCTGAGCCTCTTTGGCGCCGATGGTCTCGAGCACCATGCTGTAGTCGTCCGTTGAGGGCGAACGAAGGGTGACGTAGGTTCCGGTGCCGGAAAGGCGACCGCAAGCAGTGTTCAAATAGCGCCATCCGGGCTGGGCAAATTGAGTGGTGTGAGCTGTCACCCAGATGGTGGATTGCACCTGGTAATGGCCGGACCAGGGCGTGTTGGCATACATCAATCCTGAATTGGGGGCAGCCAAAATGTCGTAATACGAAGTGACCGGACTCCAGATTTCGGTTTTGGTGAACCGGCCCGAGATGTAGTTGTCGTTCAGGATGTGCGCCCAGCCCTTGCCACCTGCATTCCAGCTTCGCTGGGAGATTGCGCCGCCCGGCCCAAAAGGCGGCTGATCCTCCGTAGACCACAGCGGCTTGCCGATGGTTTTGGCCTCGGGCGGAGTAGTGACTTGACCGTTGCGCCGCGGATAGTGGACCCCCACCACGTCGATTGCATTCATGAACTGCGGGTGGGCCTTCATGTCGCTGATGGTGCTCCACTGGCGCTCACCCGGGTAAAGGTCACAGCAGACAACCCGTGTGGGGAGTCCGTATTTTTGTAAGGTTTTCTTAAGCAACTCGATATAACCGATATCGTACCGCGTCTCATTCCAGACGCCAGCATAACGGACATCAAGCCCGTGCGCCTTTTTGGCGCCTTCCACGAACCTTGCCATGTAGTTCGCCATATCCGGGGAATAATAGTGGCCGCCGCCGATCCAGCCCGGCGCTCCCCAGGGAAGGCAATCCAGAATAATGGAGGGATTGCGGGCTTGGGCCTGCTCCATCAGCCACCATTCGTAGCCACGATCAAAATTGGCGTCCGTGCGGCTTCGCATGTGGCTGGGCTCAGAGCCGTCCGTGGAATTGCTATCCGAGCCGACTTCGACTTTCAAGTGTTGAAGTGAAGCTCCGTAATAGGGCTTGAAAAGGTAATCTAAAATTTGGCTTCGGGCGGGTTCGGGGTAATCGATCAACAAGCGGGACGATGCGCCGGCGCTGACTCCTCCGATTCCCTCGAAGACTCGCCCCGGACTCGACCCATCCACTATGATCTCCTGTGTTGCTTCAGGCCGTTGCCTGAAGCAACACGATGTAATCAGTGTCCCGGTCAGCAAAAAAGGCAAGTAGAGTTTCGCTCTCGTCATGGCCGCATTCTTCCGGGCAACGGTCCCGGGACCAGGGTCAGCATGCCGACTGCCTCCATTTGCTTGCCCTGAAGTCTACCAGTAAAACTTCAGCGCAAACTGGATTTCCCGCGGGTCATTCACGCCGTCCCGCAAGGAGTTGATCCTACCGAATGTCGCCGTGTTCGTGAAGTCGGTGAAGGCCGGGAATCCGAACTGTGGTGTGTTGGTCAGGTTGAAGACTTCTGTTCTGAATTCCAGGTGAGTGCTTTCCGATGTCTGGAATTCCTTGAACAGGGAGAAATCGACGCGGTGAAAGCCGGGCCCCAGGAACTGCGTCGGAGCGCCGCCCAAAACACCGTAATTCGTTTGGCCGATCGTGGTCGCGACCGGAGGATTGGCAAAAGCCTTGGGGTTCAGCCAGTCGTTGACGTTATGAGGGCCGGCGTACACACTCTGGCCTGGCACCAAAAGGGCGTTGCAACCAAAATTGGAGGTCGTGGAAATGGGGCAACCGATCGTATCCGGAAAGCCGTCTTCCAAAGTCAAGATCCAATTGGTAGTCCAACCGCCGAGCACGGCATTGACTACGCCCCGGCTGCTTTTCAGGAAGCGTTGCCCGCTGCCGAAAGGAAGCTCGTACGTGCCGCTGAAATGAAACACTTGGGGTATGTCAATGCCGCAGAGGGCGTAATCGCCTTGGATGCCAAAGCCGGGAAGATAGGGCGCGCGGTAACCGCCTTGATTTCCATTCAGACCCAAAAGTTGGCCTGCGTCCGAAAGACATTTTGACCATGTGTAGTTAGCTAGCACGTTCAGTCCCTGGCTGAAGCGCCTTTCAAAATTGACCTGCAAGGCATTGTAATCGCTGTTCCCTTGCGTCGTCACGTAACTCGATCCCCGGCCAAAATCAGGGAAAGGCACGTACAACTGGGGGTTCGCGCTGGTGGGAAGAATCACGCTGGTTTGGTTCAAACCCGGCGAGATCTCCAGATTTCGTGAGTTGTTGCCGACATATCCCAGCGAAAAATTCTGATTCGGTGTTAGCTGGTATTGGAGCGTAAAGTTGTATTCCTGAGTGTAGGGAGTGCTGTACCCGGTTTGCAAGCCCTCAAGGCCCAGACCCTCGGCATTAACAGACACCGGACTCAGAGGAACGCCTGTCAGTCCGTTCTCAAGCGTTGCCAACGCTCCATTGGGGTAGTTGATCGGATGTGCAGGGTCAGGGTTGAAGAATGAGAAATTATACAGGAAGGGATAGTTCGAGCCGATATCCGGCGAACCTCCAATATTGGTAAATCCAGCATAAAAAATGCCGTAGCCCATCCGCACGACCAGCTTGGGCTTTACCTGGTAGGCAATTCCAACGCGAGGGCCGAAATTGTTGAGAGGTGTGTTCGTCAGCCCTGGCGTTGAGCTATAGGCAAGCTTGATGCCGTCTTTGGAGAGAGTTGTTGGAAAGGAAGGCGAGAGAGGCGTATTCTGCCGCGAGGTTGGTATCAGATATTCGGCGCCATTGCCGGGCGGTCCTGGAATCAGATTCGCTTGGGCGCCATAACGCTCCACGACCTGACCAAAGAATTCCCACCTCAGCCCCAAGTCGAGCGTCAAGTTGGGCTTGGCTTTCCAATTGTCCTGAAAGTAAGCTCCATAATAGTGCCGCATATCATCGGGACCCGTGAAGTTGGAGGCGAAGACCGTGTCAGCCCCTCCAACATTGTTGATGCCGTTTGGCACGGTGGTGGCAACCGGGGATAGCAACGCCTGAGCCAGCCCCGTGGCGCCACCCGACTGCCCGGGGATATCCGTATACACCCCATCAAAATTAAATTGCCCTCTTGGCCAAGCCGGCGCAAACCAGGGAAAACGCAGGTGCTGCATTTCGAATCCGCCCTTGAACGTGTGTCCACCATAAATTTTAGTAAGATTTTCACCGAGCTGGGAGGTGTCGCTATATCGCTTCCCCGGCACAAAGGCCGCGGGTCCCATCTGGTTCAACCCGCTGATGCCGATCTCCGGCAATCCTCCATTGTCCGGCAGTTGGGGGATCCCTTGAATGCCAAACTGCTGAGGAATCCCCAAGGTCGTGGCGAAAGGCTGCAACTGGAGGGTCGCGAGGCGGCTATAACCGATGCGAAGCTCATTGACCATGGTGGGGTTGAAAACATGGGTTTCGCTCAAAGCCCCGCTGAATGTAACGTTCTGGAAGTGATCCTGAGTAAAACTGCTGCCGTCTGCGAAGCCCGGCAAGGGGCCGGGCACAAAATCGGGGTTGTTGGCGTAACTCACGCGTCCGAACATCTGATCTTTCTCGCTGAAGTTGTGGTCCACTCGCACATCAAACTGGTTCGTATCATTTTGAATGGAAGGATCACTCGCGTAGTTATCGAAAAGGCCCGGAAGGTTGGGTGACGGATAGACGTTCAGCAGCTTGATAGCATTCGGATCAAGACGCCCCGAGGGAAGCCGATTGAGGAGAGCAGTCTGTGCGGTGGAGGTGAAATTGGTCACGCCCGCCAGGCTTCCTTGGTAGAAGGGGTCTCGCACAAAGCCGCTTCCGGTAGCCACCAAGCCCGTGACGGGATCAACCTGTCCCGCTGTGACCGTGCGCGTGGTTGCGGGATCAAAGACAGCGCCAAGGGGAACCGTGCGTCCCAGCAAATCGGACCGGACTCCACTCTGACCGGTGATCAGTTCCTGAAGATCCTGATATCCGCTGGCGCGCTCCACCGCCGTCGGCACGGTGGCCAGTTGCGGCTCCGCCTGCCGGATTCGTGTTCCCTCGTAATCTACGAAGAAGAATGTCTTATCACGGCCATTGTAGACCTTGGGGATCGTCAATGGACCACCCAACGTAAAGCCAAACTGGTTCTGGCGAAATGCGCCCTTGGGCTCACTGGAAGAGTTTTCGAAGAAGTTGGCTGCGTCCAGGCCGCTGTTCCTCAGAAATTCCCAGGCATTCCCGTGGAGCTGGTTGGTTCCGGACTTGATCGTGGCATTCAGCACGGCGCCACCTGCCCGACCAAACTCAGCGCTGAAATCACTGGTCTGCACTTTGAATTCCGATATGGCGTCGATCGGCGGACGGACGGCAAAAGCTGCCCCGTTCAAAAAGTCGACCGAATCGTTGTTGTTGTCGATGCCGTCCAGAATGTAATCGTTCTCATCGGGCGACAGACCGTTGGCCGTGAAGCTCCCGCTCGCCGCCAAGCCCCGTCCACTGGGCACCTCGGCTGTCACCCCCGCTGCGAGCTGCGCAAGGAACGTGTAATTCCGGCCATTCAAAGGCAGGTCATTGACCTCGCGCGCCCCAACCACCTGACCGACCGAAGCGTTTTGCGTCTGCAACTGGGGCGGCGCGGCGTTAACCTCAACTGTCTGTGTGATTTGGCCGGGCTGCAGGGTGAAGTCCACGACGACCGTTTGCTGCACGTTTACCTGGACTTGCGTGCGGGTCGCCTTCTCAAAGCCCGCATACTCGACCGTGACGTTATAAGTCCCAATTCGAATGGGAGTGAAAATGTAGACCCCCGCAGTGTTGGTAGTCGCGGTGATCGAAAGGCCTGTGCCTTTGTTCGTCAGGGTCACCTTGGCCCCAGGAATTACGGCTCCGGATGGGTCCTTGACCGTCCCCTCCAGTCCTCCCGCATCCACTTGCGCCTGCCCGGTCAGCACCCCGCCAATAAGGAGCAGAGAGGCCAGGATAATCGCCGTCAGATATTGCCTTTGACTCCACCTCATGATTCTGCACCTCCCTCGATAAGTGGCCGTGAACGTTTACGATGGTACTCTCTATACCATTCATATGTAATCTGTGTCAAGAAAAATTATTAAGAATGCCTATTTTTTCTGGTAACATCCAGGGATTATCGGGTTTGGGTCTTTTTGATGGGAGCGGTGGCTTGGCTCGGCCTACAATTGAACTTAGATGCACCTGGGAGAAGGAAACGAACCTAAGAACCCTCCAGGTAAAATGATTGATCATCCGATGGATGGCGGCCCAAAGCGCGGGACACACCACATCTCGAAACCCGTGGGGATGCGGGAGATTGCACAAGCGCTGGGAATTTCCACGGGTACGGTGGACCGTGCTTTGCACAACAAGCCGGGTATCAATGCCGGCACGCGTCGGCAAGTGCTGGAGATGGCGAAGGCGCTCGGCTACCGTCCCAATTTAGCCGCACGCTATCTTTCCTCCCGCAAACACATCACAATTGGGGTTTGCCTGCCAATGGAGCTGGCATATTTTTACGGCGATGTGCGGCAAGGAATCCTGGATGCGGCGAGCGGCTTTGAAGCTTTAGGAATCCGCATTCTACACCGGCCTTATCAAGTCCTCGGGCAGCATGAGGCCGAGGCCATTCGCGACGTGTTGAGTGAAGACATTTCGGGCTTGGTGATTTCACCAGGATACCCCAACCAGGTGAAACCCTACATTGAACAGGCCGCGAAACGCGGCATTCCGGTCCTGTGTGTAGCCACCGATGCGCCTGGAACAACACGCCTTACATGTGTTTCTGTAGATCCATTCATCAACGGCTGCCTTGCGGGGGAACTTATGGGCCAGTTTCTCCCCGAAGGCGGAAAGGTGCTGGTCCTGATCGGGATGCACGCGACCTTCGATCACGGACAGAAGGCAAAAGGGTTCCGCCACACGTTTCGTCAGTTCTGTCCCCAGGGCAAAATTGTCCACGTGATTGAAGCCCATGATGAGGAGCACGAGGCGTTTTCAAAGTGCCATAAGTTCCTGAAACGCGAGCGGGTCCAGGGCATCTACGTGAGCACCGCAAATTCGCTGCCCGTCGTGCATGCCTTAGAAACACTGGGCCTGGCAGGCCGCATCAAGGTGATCGGCACGGATCTATTCCCGGCCATGGTTCCGCTCATCGAGTCCGCCAAGCTGGTAGCCACCATCCATCAACGCCCGAGGGAGCAGGGCCGCCGCGCCTTTGCAGCCTTGATCCGCTACATCACCACGCACACTCCGCCGCCTTCTCGTATTAACATCTCTCCAGCCATTGTCATGCGCAGCAATCTCCACCTCTTCCTGCAGCAGAGTCTGGGCGCTGAAGCTGAGTTGGCCGCGGAAGTTCCACCGGGTACCGACCCACGATACAACGTGATCTAGCCTGCGCCGAATTAAGGCATCATTGCGGAATCTTAACGACTGCCATTATGATTTGGAATCCCTCCACTGCCCCAGAGGTATGCCTTGATATAGCCAGTTCTGGCCTAATTGGTTTCAGTGTTTAGCACGGCTGTGGATATATTTCCCAACAGTTCTCCTGATTTGTTCCGGATTCGGAGGTTCAGCCGGGACAGGTCCTCTTCAACAGGAATGCAAATGTCGAGCTGACAGGGAAGGAGTGGTGTAACAGTGCCAAGAGGCTTGACGGCAACGACACGTCCATTCTTACTTAAGCCTACTATCTCCAGGTTGCCGGCTTGGAACACGCCGAATGAAGCTGTAACATGCAAGGAGTTGTCACGGCGCTCGATACTTAGATCGCGTCCGATTGCAACACTTTGATTGACCCTTTCGACCGAGTTGGCCTCTATCTGCGCGCAATGCCAAAAAGTGTCAAATAGATATTCTCCTCCCGGCTCCAGATCCACGAGGGGACTGAAGACTTCTGTTTCCACATATGCGTCACAGCCGTTCGGATCCTCCAGGGTATGAATACGTTCTGAATGGACGGTGTAAGATCCCGCTCCGTTTACCCAGACGGCTAGTGGTGCATTATCCACATAGGCTGCGCCTGGGAAGACCCGGAACCTTTCAGCCAGCAAGAGCCCTCGTGAGGCATCCAGGCTGCAAATCCAGCCCTCCTCTGCCTTAATCGCCAATTTGGCAACACGGTTCACGTAACGAAGCCTGAAAAGGCCCGAATGATGATCGTTTTGGACTGCTTCAAACTTATCGTCGCCAAGAATTTGTTGGTAGATCTTAGCCGGCGCAAACACTTCAAAAGCGGGGCCGGCCGATTGCTGGGTCACTTGCCAGAGCGCCCATCGCACAGGGCGGCTTGAAGAATTGTACATTCTGTGACGGATTTGGATTGTCGCGGTACCGGTAGACAAGTGAACCTGGCGCTGAAGAGTTAGGCCTGTATATTCGTCCGGGGGGCTGGTCAATGCCAGGACAGCACCCCCAGCGTCAGTCTCCAGGATCTCCCATGAGTACTTGCCCCCGTCCAGGATAGGGTCCGGCGGTCCAGGCCATTCCGCGCCGCTCGACCAACCCTGGGGTGCCGGCCAAACCTTGGATCCCCCGTAATTCTTCCAACCTGCGGCAAAGTTATTTTCTTCTGGGGTGTATACTCTTCCCGTATGGCGGGGATTCACGTAAAGGTATTCCTGACCTCCCAACCGAAGTTGGAGGATGCGTCCCCCAATTTCAGGGACGGCAATGAGGTCCACGATTCCGTTGTTTAGCCGGATCGCTTCCCAGTCAAGATATCTTTCGACACTGACCGTGCAGGGAGGCGAGAGATCTACAAAAGATATTTGCTTCATGCTCACAGAGATCTCCGGCAGATCAAACAGTTGAATCGTTTTAGGGTCTCCCGTTGTGGAAGGATGATAGGCCACAAGGAAACCTCAACTGGCGCTAACAATTCCGAAAACAACCTTGCTCAGCACCGCGATCTTCCTTTCATGCCGAGTGCAAAATGATGCCACTATTTTGGCAAAAATTAAACACCGCAGATGATAGGGCGCCGGGTCGGGACTTGATATGCTGTTCCCGCTAACGTATATTCCAGTTCGATAACTTCTGGCATCGATGGGCTGGTTGTCTCTTGGTATTCTCCCCACCTTTGGCTGAGGGATGACCGAACGGGTCAGTTTGGAGAGTGCTTTCTTGATGCCATAGGTTGCCGGGCGGGGCATGAATGGCAAAGGGGTTCGGGGAAAGGTTATCTTTACCTCTAACTGGGTTCAGGGCGTGCCGTGGCCCGGCATTGCGCCATGCCCAAGAACGGGACGTGAATGCTCGAGTCTGTGGGTGACATTCTTGTCTTATTCAGTTCAAAGACCTCTGACAATGACCGGCGCCACGCTCTTGGTTGACGGAGGCTGCAGCCTCTACCCGATGGATTAAACCGATGAATCTTTATCCTGAAGCGCATTTGATTGAGTGCGAAATGGGCGGACGGCCCTTATACTTGCCGCTCCTCCTGGAGGGCGGCGAAGCACTGCTGATGGATTGCGGCACGCGGGCCCATGCCGAAAACGAAATCCCAAAATACCTGGATCACTTGGGCTTGGCAGAGGATGCGTTGACGTGGCTAATCATCACGCACCCCGATACGGACCACTGCGGGGGCGTGGGCGAAATGAAGCGCCGCTTTCCCCAGCTTCGTATCGCCTGCGGTGATGCCGACCGGGCCCTCATCGAATCTCCGGACGCTCTATTCAGTTTTCGCTACGATGCCTACCGGAGGGACCACGGGGTTTTCTATGATCCCCCGACGGCCCAGAACATCAAGGACTGCTGTTCAGCCCCGCAAGGGGTCACGCTCACTTTCACAGGCGGAGAAGTTCTGTGCCTTGGCCAGACCCGTATCCTCGAAATCTGGCATTTGCCGGGACACAGCCACGGACACTTGGGAGTCTACGACCAGAATTACCAGACGCTCTTCTACGGGGACGCGATCCAAGGGGCGGGTTACAAGGCCCTAGCTGGAGGTTGGGCCCTCTGCCCGACTTACCTTTATGTAGAGCCTTACTTGCAGACCATTCGTACTATCGAGAGCTTCGATGCCAAAATGATTGTGGGCTGCCATTGGCCGCTCCGGCAAGGGGCTGAAGAGATCAAGGAGTTTTGCGCTGAATCACGGAATTTCGTTACCCTTGCAGATCGCCTCATTCACGAATACCTTCGAGCGCATCCTTCCGGTACTACTCTTCGCGAGTTGTGTGGGGCGCTGGGACGCAAACTGGGTGAATGGCCGGCATCGGTAAACCTGGAACTGGCTTACGCCTTCACCGGACATCTGGACCGAGGCGTGTCGGCCGGGACGCTTCAGGTGGACCGGTCCAAACGTCCCCTCGTTTATCGCCTGGCATGAGAAACACTGGAATCGGGGCCGGGCGCTTCTTGCAAGATTAATGGTCATTATCGGGATTTCACAGGAGAAATCATGGCTGAAGTTTTCATGAACTACGTCGGCGGCCAGTGGGAAAGCTGCCGTTCGAAACAAACTTTTCCGAATATCAATCCGGCCCAAATCGATGAAGTGGTTGGAGAGTTCCAGGCTTCGGGTCCGGAAGACGC
>CALCEB010000001.1 GCA_937900045.1 uncultured Acidobacteriota bacterium | reverse complement strand
AGAACGAGGCTTATGGGGAATAAGAGCCTGTAAGTCAAAGGGCGGAGCTATACCCAGATGGAAAACAATTTGAATGCGGGCGACCCGGTAGCGTGGCATGCGCTTTACACTCGCTATCAGCATGAAAAATTGGTGCAGCAGGTTCTGATCGAAAAAGGATTTGAAACCTTCCTGCCGCTCTACAACACCTCGCACCAATGGAAGGACCGGGTGCGGCGATTGTCTCTGCCGCTGTTCCCGTCTTACGTGTTTATCCATGGCGGATTGGACCGGAAGTTGGACATTGTGACCACCACTGGAGTTCACGCCATCGTGGGGGATAGTGAACGGGCCGGTACGGTCACACAGGCCGAAATCGATGCCATCCGGCAGCTCATTGAGACTAAGCTTCGCGTTGAGCCGCACCCTTTTCTCAAGGTGGGTGACCGCGTGCGGGTGAAGTCCGGACCCTTGGCCGGGTTCGAAGGCATTCTGGTGCGCAAGAAGAATCAATGCCGCTTGGTCTTGTCAGTGGAGCTGCTGCAACAGTCAGTATCCACGGAAGTAGATGCTCGAATCGTGGAACGAGCCGGAGGGTCGGCGGCGCCGCGCGGCTTGAAATCACCTGGCAATTCATACCATTCGTATCGTCCTCTGCAGGTTTTCTCGCCTGCCATCTAAACCCGCGCCAAATCGGTCCTGATAACTCCATCCCAACCAAGGTCGTGTTCTTGACCTTTTGGCCTATCGAGAGGGAGAATGAGCACTTCTAATCCATCCATCTCACCGCGGGAACGGAACCCTCTTAGCCTGCTGCACAAAGTGAAGAACCGTCCACCGGTGCGGGTCGAGATGGGGTCCGAAGCGCAGAGTGCGCTGGCCGCAGAGCCTTATTTCCTGCAGGCGATGGGGCTGGAGCGGAAGCGGGCAGAGCGGTCCGGCAAGCACTTCCTGCTGATGCTGTTGGCGGGCGAGCAAGTCTTTCAACAGGGCGGAAAGGTGATCGGTCAAGTGACGGCGGCGTTGGCGGACTCGATCCGGGAGACGGACCCGAGCGGCTGGTACCGGCAAGGCCGGACGGTGGGGGTGATCTTTACGGAAGTGAACGTAGCGAGTGCAGATGCGACACAGGCAGTGTTGAGGGCGAAGGTGGGCGCGGCGCTACGAAGCAAATTGCAGGCGGAGGACACAGCGAGAATTCGGGTGTCTTTTCACCTGTTTCCGGAAGCCTCAGAGAAGGGCGGTTGGCTGCCTCCTAACGATGGCCTTTCCGAATCGCAGGTGATGCAGATCCTCGAGAGGTCCGGCCAATCTACTCGGGAGAAAGCAAAGCCCGTCCTGTTATGAGCGAATATTGCTGCATTGCCCCCGACGTCCAGCTCGGCCGCGCGGTCAAGCTTTCGAAGTTTATCAACCTTTATGGCTGCCAGATTGGAGATGAGACCAAAATTGGCGCTTTCGTAGAGATACAGAAGAACGTCCGCATCGGCAAGCGCTGCAAGGTCTCCAGCCACACCTTTATCTGCGAAGGCGTCACCATCGAGGACAACGTCTTTGTGGGCCACGGAGTGACTTTTATCAACGACACCTATCCCCGCGCCACAACGCCTCGAGGCGAGCTTCAGACCGAAGAGGACTGGCAAGTCGGAACGACCCTGGTAAAGAGGGGCTCTTCCATCGGCTCGGGGTCCACCATCTTGTCGGGCGTGGTGATCGGTGAGAACGCCCTAATCGGCGCTGGCAGCGTGGTGACCAAGGACGTCCCCGCCCATTCCATCGTCGCCGGAAACCCCGCCCGAATCCTGAGATTTATGAACGGGGAACCTCAAACCAATGAGGTCTCCGCGCTTCCAAATGGGACTTGAAACGTAATTCCGCCCGCCGCCGCACTATCTTAATCTCTATGGTGAACACGTCTATGAATGTCAATGACAAGATTCCGTTCCTTGACCTTGTTGCTCCTCATTTGGAGATCGAGGCGGACCTGCTGGCTGTCTTCTCTGCGGCAATCCGGAAGGCGGCGTTTATTGGTGGCCCGGCTGTTGAAGATTTCGAGCGCGACTTCGCCCACTTTTGTGGAACCCGGTTCGCGATCGGTGTCAGCAACGGCACCGACGCCTTGAAGTTTGCTTTGCTCGCTGCCGGGATTGGCCGGGGTGATGCGGTCATCACCGTCCCCAACACTTTTGCTGCCACGGTGGAGGCGATTCTCCAAACCGGAGCGCTTCCCGAGTTCGTCGATATCGCTGCCCGCACCTTCAATATGGATGCCGGCAAGCTCGAAGAACATCTCGAGCATCAATGCAAAATCGATGATGGAAGCGGGGATTTGGTCAGCCGCAGGACGGGGCAACGCATCGCTGCCATTTTGCCCGTCCATCTTTACGGGCAGATGGCGGATATGGACCCAGTCCTGGAGTTGGCCGAACGGTACGGCTTGAAGGTGATTGAAGACGCTTGCCAGGCGCATGGAGCCCGCTATTCCTCGCGAAAGCTGGGCGCCTGGATGACAGCAGGCTCGATGGGCGCGGCGGCGGCATTCAGTTTTTATCCGGGAAAGAATCTGGGCGCTTGCGGCGAGGCCGGCGCCGTTACCACGAACGACGACGGAATTGCGCGGCGGGTTCGGATGTTGCGCGACCACGGCCAAGCCCGCAAGTATTACCACGAGGTGGAAGGCTTTAATGGCCGGTTGGACGCGATCCAGGCAGGCATCCTGGCGGTTAAACTCAGACATCTTCCGGCCTGGAACCGAATGCGCCAAGCGGCCGCCGCTGCCTACCGCGAGCTTTTTTCATCCACGCCCGGGGGCCTCGTCCTGCCGTTTGTGCCTTCCTGGTCGGACCCCGTTTATCACCTCTACGTGATTCGCGCCAGTGACCGGGCTGCTCTTCAGTCGCACCTGGCCAGCCATCATATTGACACCGGCATTCATTACCCGATTCCATTGCACCTCCAGGCAGCCTTCAGGAGTCTGGGCTACAAGAGCGGCGATTTTCCGGTTGCGGAGCAATCTGCGGCCCAAGTTCTCTCCTTGCCCATGTTTCCACAACTCCGGCGCGACCAGCAGCAACGCGTGGTTGAAACGACCGCCGAATTCATTGCCTCGCAGCCAGACGCGAATTATTCCGTCGAGCTGGTCGGCCAGACATAGGGGGAAGAGCTGCCACACAGGATTTGGAGTATTGCAGAATGCGGTGAGGGGGGACGATCATCCCGCACGGCGAGCAGCCGCTCAGTGGGCTATCAAAGACGCAAGCTGGGGCCGCTCCGATGCCGCGATACCGGTCACTGCATTCTGCAATACTCTGTAAATCCAAAAAGGAGGTGAAGAAATGAGGAAATATATCCTTGGGATGGGCGCTATGATTTTGGCGCTCATGCTAGGGCCGCCCAGAAGTTTAAGGGCTGGTACCGTGGGACTCACACTCAATAACGGCGGTAATAACGTTATGGGCGGAGTCTACACCGGTCCTTATAACCTAACCCTAACAGTTGGCTCGCAGCAGACGCCAGTGCAACTCGTCTGTGACGATGCGTTTGACGAGGTCTACCAAGGCGAAAACTGGCAGGCCAACACCTCAACGTTTCCTGGTCTTAGCAATGTCCAATTTACAGGACAAAGCATGACACAAAACTACGAAGAGGCAGGGTACCTCGTTCAGCAACTGTTCGCAGACACCGGCAACAGTACCACCACTGGAGAAATCCAGTGGGCCATCTGGGATGTCTTTGATCCCGGTATCTCTAACAAGGACCCGTGGGGAACGCTGACTTCGCAGGAGATAACAGCCATCAACAATTGGCTCACTCAGGCGCAAAATGACTACTCCGCGGGTTCCTATGCCAACCTCGAGATCTACACGGCGATACCAGGCAGTCAGATCGGCGGCAGCGGTCGAGCCCAGGAGTTTTTTGGGATGAACTCCCTTTCGATGCCAGAGCCGATGACCTTTTGGTCATTGCTCGTGGTATTGGCCGCGATTGGCCTGGCTTTGAAGCGGGTCGACAAGACAACTGTCGAGTCCCCCGCTTCAGCCAGGACGTAGATCACGAGACTCCACACTCGCTAACCCAACCATTCAACAACAACGCGGCGAAACGTTTCCGGCAAGCCATGCGTGCCGGGACTGGTTCGCCGCCTAACCTGCCGGGCCCGGCTCGGTGTCCGGGCCTGGCAGCTCTTCAGCAATGTGATGAAAAACCTCTGCTGTAGCGGCGCTCTATGAGCGCCGGGAACCGTTGAGGATCCAAGTTCGGCGCTCATAGAGCGCCGCTACAGCAAACTGAGACACTACCGACCGGCGGGCCCGATTTTCAATGACCCCTCCGCTCTTAGAGCGGCGCTACAACGCTCCGAGAATGGAATGCGATCGTGAGGTCCCCCATTTATACGCTTGATCCGCTGAGTGACCCGCGATGGTCTCGCTTTATCCATTCGCATCCCGGCGCATCCATTTTTCACACCCCGGAGTGGCTCCGGGCCTTGCAGAGAACTTATAACTACCAGCCAGTCGTCCTCACCACCTCAAGGCCGGAGGAAGACTTAAGAAACGGCTTGGTATTCTGTCTGGTACGCAGTTGGCTGACCGGAAGGCGGATGGTCTCTTTACCATTTTCCGACCATTGTGAACCCTTGGTGGACGGTCCCGGGCAGCTCAAGGACCTTCTCCAAGGACTGCTACGGGAGTCGGAAAAACAACATTGTGGATACGTTGAAGTTCGCCCGGCTACCCCGCTTCCTGCCGGTCTGAAGGAGATGGAAAGATCCCATGAGTTCTTTTTTCACAGGCTAGATCTTCGACCCGGCCGGCAGAGCGTATTTCAAAATCTGCATAAGGACTGCGTACAGAGAAAGATTCGCCGGGCAGAGCGAGAAGGACTCACCTGTGAAGAAGGAACATCGGCCTTGCTGCTCGGGAAGTTCTACCGTTTATTGGTCATGTCCCGCCGCCGGCACCAGTTACCGCCCCAACCGTTCAGTTGGTTTCGTAATCTGACGGATTGCTTGGGCGGCCGGGTCAACCTTCAAGTCGCTTCCAAGAACGGCCTGCCGGTGGCTGCCATTATGACCCTGCGCTACCGCGAGGTTCTTACCTATAAGTATGGCTGCTCGGATCAACGCTTTCACCGGTGGGGTGGGATGCAGCTTTTGTTGTGGAGAGCCATCGAGCAGGCGATTTCGATGGGACTTCGTGAATTCGACATGGGACGGTCGGACCTGGACCACCCGGGCTTAGCGGCCTTTAAGGACCGCTGGGGAGCAGCGAGATCGAAGCTAACGTACTGGGCATGTCCTGCCAAGCCGGCTTCCTCAAGGGAATCATCCTGGAAGCTCGACCTTGCAAAGATGATTTTTGCGCACACCCCGTCAACGTGCCTGACGCTCGCCGGAAACCTGCTGTACCGGCATATCGGTTAGGGTGGGGCTCACCCATTGGAAGGAAGACGGAGCGCCGCCTTCCGAGGCTGCGGCCGCTTGGACCTTGTCAACTCTTGTGATGCCGCGCCGGATGGTGCTGAGGGACCGGGCGAACCTTCGGCATAGCTCTCTCATGACAATATCCAAGCACGCGACGCCGCGGAATCTCTGCTTTTTGTTTTTGGTGACTCTAGTTTGCTTAGGCTTTTGGAACGATCTTGCCAATCTGGTCCGTTTCTCTTTTGCCAAGGACGTGTATTCCTACATCGTATTGATACCCGTGGTAAGCGTGGCGCTAATCGTGCGGCAAAAAAACGAGGTCTTCCGGAAAGTGGGTTGGGCCTTGCTGCCGGGGATGGCCCTGATGGTGGCGGGTCTCGCCGGAACCGTGCTCCAGGCGCGCTTCTGGCCCGCAGGCTCTTTGGCGTCTCTCTCCGCCGCAACATCCTGCTTCCTGGCGCTTCTCACCGGAATCTTCACGCTGTGTTACGGCGCCCGGGTGGTTCGAGCGGCAATTTTCCCGATCCTTTTCTTAGTCCTGATGATTCCGATTCCCGGGCGGCTGCTTGACATGGTGACGGTGCTTTTGCAAAGAGCATCTCTCGAAACGACTTACCGGCTGATGACTTTAGGCGGATCGCCGGTGCTGCGAAATGGCTTTGTGCTCTCCCTCGAAGCCGGAAGCATCCAAGTGGCCAAGCAATGTAGCGGCATCCGCTCGACCCTGGGCCTGCTGATTGGCAGCATCGTCGCCTGCCATTTGTTTCTGCGTTCGGCATGGAAGAAGGTATTGATCGATGTGTGCGTGGTTCCGGTTTCGATCTTCAAGAACGCTTTGCGCATTGTGACCTTGTATTGGCTTGGCTTCCACACCGATAAACATTTTCTAACTGGAGAGTTGCACCGTTACGGAGGCATTCCGTTTTCGCTGGTCGCACTAGGAATTCTGGGACCCCTGTTGTGGTTTTTAAGAAGATCTGAAGTTAAGACCGCCGGGGTCAGGGCGGAGCGTCAAACCTGCCAAGGCGCGCGGGCGATGCCGGCAACGGGCCAGATTCTGAGCGACTAATGTCGTGTCCAGGAATTGGTGGGCCGGGTAGCGCTGCCGTTACCGCGGCATTGGCCGGCAAGATGCCGGCGCTGCGAGCTTGGTCATTTTCCTGTTATTTTGTGGACATGACACTAGCCAAACCCAGACGGCGCAGCGGTACGGCTGGACCTTGTGCCTGCCCTCGGGCGAAATCTGCGGGAGCTTTAGTTCATGTTAGGACATCGTAAGTTCGATCTCCTGGATTACCTGGGCATCTTCCGGCGAAGGTTCCCGGTAATCCTCATTCCGGTCCTCATATGCCCGGTGTTGGCTTACGTCGCCACACTGGTTCTGCCGCCGAGGTATGTCTCCACGAGTCTGATTTTCATCGATCGTCCCAAAGTAACCAAGGACGTGGTCAAACCCATGACCAGCGGCGATCTTCTGGAGCGGATCACGGCCATCCAGGAAAAAGTCCTGAGCCGGACGCGGCTGGAGCCTTTGCTTGTCAAGTACGGTTTCGAGGCCGCGAACCTGCCGGTGAGCGAAGCCGCCGTCGACCTTCTGAGGAAGGCGATTGTGATCGCGCCGGCCGAGTTCGCCAACGGACTCAGTGACAGCAGCCGTGGGCCGATTCCGGGACTTAGCATCAGTTGCACAGCTCGCAGCGCCTGGGCAGCGCAAGGAATCTGCATGGATATTACGTCCATGTTCATTGAAGAGAGTCTCGATCAGCAAGAACAACTGGAGCAAGGCACCACCAACTTCCTTTCGGACCAGCTCACGGACGCCAAACGGAAACTGGACGAAGAGGATGCCAAGCTGGCCGATTTTAAGACCCAGAATCTGGGCCGGCTCCCCGAGGACCAGGGAACCAATCTAAGTGTGCTCATGGAACATAATGCCGAGCTCGATGCTGCAAACCAGGCCATCGACCGGGCAAGCCAAGACCGGAGCTATGCGCAATCTCTTCTGGAACAGCAGCTCAGTTCCTGGCAGGCTACGGTCGCGCCGTCATCGGCGGGGGTTACAACCAGTGTTGACGACTTGCAAGTGAAGCTGGGAAAGATGCAAGAATCGCTTGCGGAAATGGAAACCCAGTTCACCGCAGATTATCCGGATGTGGTCAAGCTCAAGGGCGAGATTGCCGACCTTCAGAAACAGATTGCCGACAGGGCCGCAGCCAAGAAGAAGGTTGGAGCGAAGCCTGCTCTGAAGTCACCCGAGGGCAGACCCGAGCCTAAGCAGATTCAACAGATTCGCGCCCAGATTCAACAGGACAACGAAATCATTCGCACTCGAACGGAGGAACAGGCGCGGCTTAAGACAGAAATCACGGCTTACGAACAGAAGCTCCAACTGAGCCCGGTGGTCGAAGAGGAACTCAAGAACCTGACCCGAGATCACGAGATCGCTCTCCAGTTTTACAATGATCTGCTGTCGAAGAAGAGCAAATCCGGGATGGAGACCGCCCTGGCGCAACGCGAGGAGGGAGAGCGATTCCGTCTGCTCGACGCGCCCAATCTACCCGTTAAGCCTGATTTCCCTAAGCGAATTCTCTTTCTTGGCGGCGGGCTGGCGGGAGGGGTGGCGATAGGAATCGCCCTGGCTTTGCTTCTTGAAATGCAAGATAAGTCAATTCGAGATGAGCGGGACATCGAAGTCCTGTTAAAGATTCCAAATCTGGCGTCCGTTCCTGCGGTCCATAGCTTAAAGGGCTGGAGTGACAAGGCGCCCAAAAAGCGAAAAGATGAAAAATCCTCTCTCGGCTCGGTTCTGACGATTAAAAGTTAGCGAGGTTTTGCCACTGGCCTGTTAGAGATCATCCGGTCGCCTGCCCTGAAATGCAGTCCGCGGCCTCCTCGGATGGGGGTAAGGACTGGGATGAGCAGGCTCAAGGAACTTGAAAGGGGATCACAGAAAGCTGGAATGAGTCGAATTCATGATGCGTTGAAGAAGGCCGGAATTGACCGGAATACGGAGTTGGAGCGGCGAAGAGCTTCGCGGGCCGAGTTCGAGACTCCCGCTGAAATCACATCGCCGCCGGCGTCCGTAGCTTCTGACCCGGCGTCAATACACTCAGTTGACCCGGTGAGCCGTGTGAGTGTGTGCCCTCCGGCGGCAACCCAAGAGCCTATTCTGGAACCGGGAGATGCGGGTTATGCGCAGGAGGCAGAACCCGGCGTAGATCAGGAACGGCTTGCGGCTGCGGACAGCATGAGCGCTCCGGGATTGGAATCTGTTACCTCGGACTTGTTACGCGAGCACTGTCCGAAAAGCTCCTGGCGGCCGGATCCCGGCTCCGAAATGCTGGAAGAGGAGTTGGATGCCACAATCAGCCGCGAAGAATTCCGGCGGCTCCGTGCCTACCTCTACGAAGTGCGCAAGAAACAGCCACTGCGAAAGCTGCTGATCAGCAGTGCGCTGTCCGGCGAGGGAAAGACCTTTATCAGCGCCAATCTGGCGCAAGCGATCGCCTTTCGTCCAAACGACTCGGTCCTGGTGGTGGATGGCGACCTTCGCCTGTCGCGCTTGCACCGTCCCCTGGGAGCATCGGCCGGTCCCGGGCTCTCCGAATATCTTCAGGGTGATATCGATCTCTTCTCGATTATTCAACGCGGACCAACGGAAAACCTCTTTTTTGTCGCAGGCGGCACGCCCAAGAAGAATCCTGCCGACCTCATCAGCAACGGTCGGCTGGAAGTCCTCTTTCAGCGATTGGCCCCTGCCTTTGATTGGATCGTCATGGACTCGCCGCCTGCCCTCCTGGTGGCGGATGCCTCCGTGCTGGCCTCGCTCTGCGATGGAGTGCTGTTGGTGGTTCGGGTGGGCGTGACCCCTTTCGACATGGCTCGCAAAGCCCTTCAGATCTTCCGCAATAAGAGT
The DNA here is from genome assembly GCA_937900045.1 of uncultured Acidobacteriota bacterium. GTDB lineage: Bacteria > Acidobacteriota > Terriglobia > UBA7540 > UBA7540 > CALCEB01. The sequence goes on along the minus strand of CALCEB010000001.1, from coordinate 295 downwards.
TTGCTTGGCACTGTCCTGAACGGATCGCGGCCGCGAACACCCTACGCCGAATACTATGCTAAATCCCCGACCACCAAAAAGGCGCGCCACAAATAAGGAGCGATACCATCCCGTGTACATTCGAGGACAGCGGGTTACCACTTAGAGTATACCCACTCAGATTACACCCTTCGTCTCTAGTGTGATGAGAAGTGGTGCTCCGGGAATTCCTGGAAGAGAGTCCATGCTCAAAGGCGTGCAACGACCTTCAGCGGCCCGGAGTCTACCGCCCTCTGGCGGCGAGTGACCTTTGGCC